>CANJPT010000110.1 GCA_947476195.1 Lewinellaceae bacterium
ACGCCGCAGGTGAACTGGTTGCCTCGTATGGCCTTCTCGTTCCCTATTTCTGAAAAGGCAAATTTCTTTGCCCACTACGATATCCTCGTGCAGCGTCCACCAAGCAATTGGGAAGCAACGCCACGTGGTTACTTCTACTTTTATCGCCCAGGGACTAAAAATAACGCCAATCTGCGCCCAGAGCGCGTAGTAGATTATGAAGTGGGTTTCCAACAGGAACTCAACAAGCGTTCGGCTATTAAATTCTCGGCCTACTACCGTGAATTTCGTGATATGATTCAGCGCCGTACAGTCCTTTACGTTCCGGTTATTGGCAGCTACGACACGTATGGTAACCTTGACTTTGGAACGGTAAAAGGCTTTACCTGGCAGTATGACCTTCGTCGTACCAAGAATACGGAGGTGCGTATCGCGTATACCTTGCAGTTTGCAGACGGTACCGGTTCTGACGCTGAATCACAAAGCGGTCTCACCACACGTGGTAACATCCGCTACCTTTTCCCACTCAGCTTCGACGAGCGCCACAACATCAATACCACGATCGACTATCGTTTTGACTCAGGAAAGGCTTACACCGGTCCGATCGTCAATGGCAAAAAGATCCTGGAAAATTTTGGCGTGAATCTGCTCGTCAATGCAGCTTCTGGCCGCCCGTACACATCTAAATTCAAACCGACTCGTTTCGGTGCAGCTGGTACGGTGGGTTCTGTGAATGGCAGCCGCCTGCCTTGGCGCTTTAATGCAGACTTCCGCATAGACAAGACTTTCCGCCTCAATCCAAAAGCACACACGCCACTGGATGTGAACGTCTATTTCCGGGTTGCTAACTTGCTCAACCGCCTCAACGTATTGGGCGTATATGGTGCTACAGGCTCACCAACCGATGATGGGTTCCTTTCGTATGCAGATGGTGTAGCCGCCGTTCGTCAGGTGCAGGAGTCTGGTCTGGAAACACAAGCTTACCTGGATTCATATTCCTGGTTGGTGCGCAATCCTAACAACTTTGCACAGCCTCGTCGCCTCTTTGTAGGTGCTTCATTGATCTTCTAAAAAAATATTAAACACAAATACCATGCGTATTAATAGACTTTGGATAATAGCCTTGCTGGCTTTGGGGACTTTGGGCCTTGAGGCACGTGAGCCGGTTGGTCGGCCAAAGGCGCTCAAATCCGCTCAAAAAGCGCAGTACCGAGATGTGTGCGCTAACTCTGAGAGCCTGATCGATCAGGCCATCAACAACGTTCGTGCCCGTCTGATGGGTGGTGGCGACTGCTGGTGGAATCTGACAAACGGCCGATACATCGTGCCAAAAGTGGATCCAGCCTCTGGTCAACCAGAAGTATCTTCCATTTTCGCAGGCGCTGTTTGGCTGGGTGGTATCGACCCGGGCAAAAACCTGAAACTGGCTTGCCAGGATTATCGTAGCGATGGCAAAAATGATTTTTGGCCTGGCCCACTTTCTTTGACTGGTGTAACAGAATCGTTCACTTGCGCCAACTGGGATCGCCACTTCCGCGTTACAGGCGACGAAATTCGCAAGCACCTGGCTAATATCGCCAAAGGCAACCTGAACCCAGGAGATATTCCACGGGGTGTGAAAGGTTGGCCAGCCAAAGGCAATGAGTACTTTTTGTCTGTTTGGGGCTTTGATTTGCCTTTCACGGAGCAAGCCCTCGCCGGTTTCTATGATGTAGGCCCAACCTTCGGTACTTACGAGCCATTGGAAGGGGACTATCCTTCTATTGAAATCCGTGGCTGCTCGTTGGATAAGTATCCGGACGAGATGATTTACTGGGTTTACAACGACCATGGTGGTGGCCAGGCGCATGCCCGGACCAATGGCAAACCTATCCAGATGGAGGTGCAGGTACAGGCATTCGGCTATACGACCAATGACGAGCTGAACGATATGACGTTCCAGCGCTACAAACTTATTAACCGTGCTTCTGATCGTATTGACTCCATGTTTTTCGCCATGTGGGTTGACCCGGACCTTGGTTGCTCTGATGATGACTACATTGGTTGCGATACTTCGAAGAGCTTGATGTACATCTACAACCAGGATCAGGTAGACGGGCAGCCCGGAGCTACTTGTGCTGGTGGCATAGCCACTTACGGCAGCCATATTCCATTGCTCGGCGTCGACTATTTCCGGGGTCCTAAAGGGGTTCGTTCTGTATTGGATACAAATACAGTTGATCCAAACGATTATGTAGATGAAGAATATGAGTTGGGCATGAATTCGTTCATGTATTACAACCGGGGTGGTGGCAACTGGCCAGCGGCTACCGTTGACCCTTCAGCTCCTAATGAGTATTATAACTATATCACGGGTACCTGGCGCGATGGAACGCCGCCTACTCCTGGTGGCAGTGGCTACAATCCTGGTGGAACAGGCAATAGAATTCGCTATCTCTTTTCAGACCCACCAAACGACCCTACTGGCTGGAGCATGTGTACTGCAAACCTGGCCTTGGGCGACCGTCGTACGCTGCAGGCATCAGGTCCGTTTACCCTCAAGCCTGGTGCGGTAAATGAGCTGATTATTGGTGTTCCATGGGTGCCGGACATTGAATATCCTTGTCCTGATATGGAAAATCTATTCCGTGCGGACAAACTTGCTCAAGGTCTTTTCGACAACTGTTTTGAGTTACTCGACGGACCGGATGCACCTACTGCAGACTGGATTGAATTGAACAAGGAAGTGGTGGTAGTACTCACGAATAAGCAATATCCTGAGTCAAACAATTTTAACAAGGAAAACGAAGATTATCAACAAATCGATTTCCTAGCGCCTGATATTTTCATTAAGAGCCAAAACCCGGACTCTGTTGATCTGGCGCGTTACAAATTCGAAGGGTACCTGGTCTATCAGTTGAAGGACGAAAACGTATCTGCCAAAGATTACAGCAATCCGGATAAAGGCCGTTTAGTTTATCAGGTGGATATCAAAAATGGTGTAAAAAAATTGTACAACTGGGAAGAGACCCGCGACCCGGCCACGAATAAAAAGGTTTATTACCCTGTGCTTCAGGTGGATGCTGCGAATACCGGCATTCGACATACCTTCAGTATCACGGAGGATAAATTTGCCAGTGGCAACGACAAGCGTCTTATCAACCACAAGAAGTACTATTACTCGGTACTTGCTTATGCTTCTAACAACTTTGGGCCGCTTGATCCTTATGCACAGCCAGTTACTGGACAACAACGCCCATTCCTGGCAGGGCGTCGTAATATCGAAGTTAAGACCGTCATCCCTCGTCCGGTGGTAGATCTTTCCCTAAACACTGCTTATGGGGAGGGCGTGGTTGTTAC
Source organism: Lewinellaceae bacterium (assembly GCA_947476195.1). GTDB lineage: Bacteria > Bacteroidota > Bacteroidia > Chitinophagales > Saprospiraceae > M3007. The sequence continues at coordinate 3,319 of CANJPT010000110.1, forward strand.
CCGATTGGAAGGCCAGGGTGCAGGAGGCAATTTTCTTGACCTTGACGATGCAACCCGTAACAGCATTGTATCCAATGGTTTTGACAGCACATTGACTTACAAGCCGGGCCGTGGTCCGCTTACAGTCACCGTATTCAATCCGTTTGAGGTACAAGATGGTGAATATGAGTTGAAACTTGTGGATGGTAGTCTTACGGACACAAAATTGGATGATACCAGCCGTTGGGAGCTTCGAAAACTTCCATCAGGAAATGTCATTGCTTCAGAAAAAACCATTGCAAAACTCAACGAACAGATTATTTTGCAATATGGTTTCTCTGTGACCATCGCCCAAACTGGCGAACCAGGTCAATTGTTGGATGACCGCAATGGAGGTATCGGGGCTGAAGTAGAGTATGCCAATCCCAATGATGCATGGCTCTTTGGCTTTTCTGACGACTTTAGGGGCAACCAATTCTTCAATTTTGTAAAAACAGCGCCTTTGGAGATTGATGAGAAATTAGACCCTAAACAAGGTCTGACTACTCTCGGCAATGGCTGGTTCATACCCTATGTGCTGGCAGATTGGCGTTTTGATGCAACAGGGGCCAACCCGATTACACCAGCATGGACAAACAGCTTGAACAATGCTGCGGTGGGCGATCGGAAAAAGAAGCTTTCAGAATTACCCAACGTTGACATCGTGCTTACCAGCGACAAGTCTAAATGGAGCCGCTGCATAGTGATTGAGTCTGCATCAGAGGTATTTACTTCCGATACGAGCGAGGTTAAAACACAAAATAATGGAAGTAAAGGCCGCAAGAGCTTTGATACCCGTTATGCGCTTTCTGTAGGTAAAAACGATAACGATAATGATGGTTTGCCAGATCCGGATGGAGAGTTGAACCCAAATACGGCACCAGGCAACCAGGGTATCCCGGCTGCATTCCAAGGTCAGCCTGTATATGGTATGGGCTGGTTCCCAGGCTATGCAGTTGATGTGGAAACAGGGCGCAGGCTCAATATTTTCTTCGGTGAAAACTCTGGTTATAGCAAATCGGTCAATCCAAGCTTCACAGGCCGTGATATGCTTTGGAATCCAACAGATCAATTCACGGATCCGGATCTTCCCGGGTTCTGGGGTGGAGCTGTTTTGGGTGGTAACCACTGGATTTATGTGATGAACACCAATTACGATTCATGCTCTGCCATTCGGAAGCGTCTTACACCAGAATTCGGTGCAAATGCCTTAAAAGTACAGCAGGTGGGCAAAATTGCCTGGGCTGGTATGGTACAATTGGCACCAAGCTACACGATGAAATCGCTTAACGAAGGTCTCATTCCTAACGATACTCGTTTCAAGCTTCGTGTTGACAATGCTTACCAAACCTGGTACAACAATGACGATTCGAACAAAAAAACGGGCCACCCGAAATACTTGTTCAAGATCGAAGGTCGTGAGCCAACGGCATTGTCTGAAGTAGCAATTGTGAATGCGCTTGATTCCGTGAAAATGGTCCCGAATCCATATTATGGCTTCTCGGAGTACGAGTCTTCACAGTTTGCCAATACGGTTAAAATCACGAACCTACCAGGCAAATGCACGGTTACAATCTATTCGCTTGATGGCAAGTTCATTCGCCAATATATCCGGGACGAAGTGTATATGCCATATCAACAGATCTCTCCTGCGATCGAGTGGGATTTAAAAAACACCAAAGGCATACCTGTAGCTAGCGGGGTGTACTTAGTGCATGTCAAGGCTCCAGATATGGGTGAAAGAACCCTGAAGTGGTTTGGTATAGCACGGAAGTATGATCCTTCGGGACTTTAAGGTAATTGCTTTATTCGTTGATAGAGGTTGATTCATGTCTATGAAGGTTAAAAAACCTTTATATTATGGATCAACCTCTATCGATCTTTTTTATTCACATACTCATTCATCAATCATGAATAGAAAATACTCACTTTTGATCGCTATTGCAGCCTTCTTTGGCGCTAGTGTTGCTTTTGCCGGCAACCCGGATCGCCAGGGCGAGGCAGGGGCCAATCAGCTCTTGCTCAATCCTTGGGCGCGCAGTGCAGGTCTCCATTCTTCAAACACATCCAATACGGCAGGTGCAGAAGCGATGTATCTCAATGTAGCTGGTCTGTCACGTATTTCAGGGACACAGATCCAAATCGGGCATACCCGTTATATCGCAGATGTCAATATCAATGCACTTGGCTTTGCACAGCCCGTCGGTAAAGGTGGTGGTGTATTTGGAATAAGTCTGGTAGCGCTGGATCTTGGCGAATTTGAAATTACGACTACTGAAACGCCGGAGGGCTCTGGGGCAACCTTTAGTCCTACCTATTTCAATTTAGGGCTTTCTTATTCTCAAATGTTTGAGAATAAAGTTTCGGTAGGGATTACGGCCAAAATGGTCAACGAATCGATCAGCAATGCTGGAGCCAAGGCTTTTGCACTGGATGCTGGAGTTCAATATGTAACTGGCGAAAATGATAACTTCAAGTTTGGCATTTCACTCCGCAACGTGGGTTCCAAAATGCAGTTTACGGGTGAAGGCTTGTCTAAGCAATTGCCAAACCCGGGGCCAGTTCAATACAACAATACCTATTACGAGCGTAGTACAGCCTATGAATTGCCTTCACAACTCAATATCGGGGCTTCCTATGATTGGCTTCTTGGCAAGTTAAATCGCCTGACTTTTATGGGTAATTTCACTTCCAATGCTTTCTCTCGTGACCAATTGGGCATTGGCATGGAACTCACGGTAAGTAAAAGCTTTGCACTTCGGGTTGGTTACAAATCAGAATTAGATGCCTCTGAGGTTGAAGCGAGCCTTGATAATGGAATCAGCGGAGGACTTAGTTTCTCAATTCCTTTGCGCAAAGGCACTGAAAATCGCCTCGGTTTTGATTACGGATACCGTCAAACAAAAATTTTCAACGGAATCCATAATCTGGGCCTCCGCTTGGAGTTCTAAAAATAAAGGCACAGGTATTTTTCTTTTCCAGAACTGCCCCTACCTTTGTGGTAATTATTAACCAGAAACGTTCTTGTCAACCCGACAAGGACGTTTCTGTTTTTTTTCTGCCACAGGCTGTACTATTCACTATTTTATTCGCAGAAGTCCTAAAATTTTGGGGCAACTGCGGTAATTAATTATTTAAATGTCAAACTACACATATCTTACGCAAGGAGGCTACGACAAGCTGAAAGCAGACCTGGAAGAACTTAAATCCAATGGCAGGCAAGAAGCTGCACATGCCATCGCGGAGGCACGCGCTCAAGGTGATCTTTCAGAAAATGCTGAATACGACGCTGCCAAAGAAGCTCAAGGACTTCTGGAACTCAAGATCAGTGAAATGGAAACCGTGCTCTCCAGTGCGCGTATCATAGACGAAAGCTTGTTGGATGATTCTAAAGTGGCGATCCTTTCGAACGTCACCATCCGGAATCTCAAAACCGGCAAAGAAATGACTTATAAGCTCGTATCAGAAACCGAAGCGGATGCTAAACTGATGAAAATATCCGTAACCTCGCCTATTGGCCAGGGATTGCTCGGTAAACTCAGAGGAGAGATCGCCAAGATAAATACCCCTGGGGGTGGGCTGGAATTCGAAGTTGTGGAAATTACCATTGGGTAATTATTCATCCGTTCTTACAGTACAAAGATTTGCCTCCTTTGATCGCCGAGACATATTTTGGATCTCGGCGATTTACTTTTGAAGTAATGTCGCCACTCGAAATATTCAACAAGATGTACGATAATGACCCGTTCAGTACATGGCTGGGTACTGAACTCGTGTCGATTGGTGAGGGTGTCTGCACACTACGTATGACCGTCCGCGCTGAAATGCTCAATGGTTTTGGCGTCGCACATGGGGGGGTCACGTTTTCACTGGCAGATAGTGCGTTTGCATTTGCCTGTAATTCCAGGGGACGACATGCCGTGTCTATTCATTGTACGGTGGAGCACACGGCAGCGGTTTTTGAAGACGATGTACTTACTGCTGAAGCCCGGGAAGAAAATCTTGGGAAATCTATTTCTAACTACGCCATAACGATTACCAGACAGGATGGCACAGCGGTGGCTTTTTTCCGAGGCGTTGCTTTTCGCAAACAACAGGTTTGGGTGTAAAAAGAGCTTACACCTGAAGGCTTAATACCCTTTGTAACTAAGACGCGTAGTGTCGTTTCCCGAAATTAAAGGTTTGGGTATGGAGGCCAAATCCCAGCCACTTTCCGTATTAAAATATCTTGCACGGAGCATTCCTTTCGCCTTGTTAAAGGAAAGTGTTGTCTTTCCACTTTATAATTGATTCGTTGGACGCGGTACGAGTGCCTGTATTTCTTTAGGATAAATAGATGTTTCAACAACTATCATTCCAATACCTTGTTAAAGCTCTAATCTTTTCACTAATTCAAACTTTACTACATCATGTCAACTACAACTTGGAATCTTGACACGGCACACTCAGAAGTAAATTTCAAGGTCAAACATCTTGTTATTTCGTCCGTTTCAGGCAAATTTAAAAACTTTTCTTCAACGCTTAGTACAGAAGGCGACGATTTTTCGACTGCCAGTATTAGCTTTGAACTGGAGACTGCTTCGATCGATACAGGCATGGATATGCGCGATGCCCACCTTCGCGGCGATGATTTTTTCAACGCAGAAGCTTTTCCAAAAATTAGCTTTACCGCTACAGCCATCCGACTTGTAGCAGGAAGCGAGCATGAAGTTGAGGGAGACCTGACCATCCGGGAGATTACAAAACCCATAACCCTTAAAGTAGATTTCGGGGGCATTGCAAAGGATCCTTATGGCCAGATCAAGGCTGGTTTTGAAGTTGAAGGTAAAATCATACGCAGTGAGTTCGGTCTTTCCTGGAATGCACTGACAGAAGCAGGTGGTGCCGTTGTATCTGATGAGGTTAAATTCCAGGCTAACGTGCAGTATATCAAGCAATAAGTGGATATGTTGATTAGAACCCATAGAATTGACTTCTGCTAAGTCGGTACATAATAGCTGGGTAATCAAACAAAGTTATTGGGTGATTTATAGGCCATTCTTAACAAAAATCGTTTAGGGTTACCGCGAATTTGAAGACAACGTACCTTTGGCGTAATAAACCAAATCATCACATAATCAATTAAATATTCGTGAGCAACATAGCAATCCTTACTGGTGGCGATTCCGAAGAGCGCGTCATCTCTCTCAAAAGCGGGCAGGTAGTGTACGATCACCTGGATAAAGACCGTTACCGGTGTTTTTTGATAGATGTTCAAAAAGCAGACTGGCGTGACCTTACCTCCGGCGTTCAGGTGGATAAAAATGATTTCTCACTTACGTTGAATGGCGAAAAGATCCATTTTGATTGTGCCTTTGCCGCCCTTCACGGTTCACCGCTGGAAGACGGCAAAATGCAGGGTTATCTTGAAATGCTCGATATCCCGTACACCTGCTGCAATGGATATGTGAGTGCACTCACGATGAATAAGCACAATACCAAGATGCAGATAGCTCAGTATGGCAATCGTATTCCGATGGCCAGATCAGTGCTGCTTCATAGAGGAGTGAAGGTTGAGCAGGAGCTGTTAGAATCACTTGGGATGCCGCTTTTTGTAAAGCCCAATACGCACGGATCCAGCTTTGGGGTCACCAAGGTGAAGACAATGGATGCACTCCTGCCTGCCATTGAAGAAGCCTTCCGGTTTGACGAAGAAGTAGTGGTGGAAAGCTACCTGCCTGGTCGGGAATTCTCCAACGGAGCGCTACGTGTCGCGGACGAGGTCGTGGTGTTGCCAGTAACAGAGATCATCCCCGACGACGAGTTTTTCACGTATGCTGCCAAGTATGAAGGTCGTTCAAAGGAAGTTACACCGGCCGAAATCTCTCCGGCACTTAGCCAGCAATGTCAAGCCAACTCACTGTTCCTGTACAGTGCATTGCAATGTCGGGGAGTAGTGCGTTTTGATTATATTTTAGTGGGCGACACGTTTCACTTCTTGGAAGCCAATACCATTCCGGGCATTTCACCTGCGAGCATTGTGCCGCAGCAGGCCGTGGCCTATGGCTGGGAGCTGGGAGCGTTTTTTGCGATGCTAATCGAAGAAGCCTTGTAGTTCATACTGCTGGACATTTTTGTTTTGCTCCCAGACCTATAAGGTTTTTTGGAAACTTTATAGGTCTCGATTTTAGAAAATGTCCAGTAGTGTGCTTGTAGTTTTACAAGTTACAAGTTCTGTTGATGGGTATTGTTCAGAAAACACTCCTTTGCCACCTCTTGTAACTTTCTACTTCAATAACTTAAGTAAGTATTCCCCATACCCACTTTTTAAATATTTCTCACCCAGACGCTCAAGACCCTCATCCTTGATAAATCCCATTTCCCAGGCGATCTCTTCTATACATCCGATCTTCAATCCCTGACGGGCTTCGATGGCTTGTACGAATTGCCCGGCTTGCATAAGCGACTCGTGTGTGCCTGTATCTAGCCAGGCATAACCACGGCCCATGACACGTACTTCTAAGTTGCCTTGAGTCAGATAATGGCGGTTTACATCAGTGATCTCGTATTCTCCCCTGGGGCTGGGTTGTAGGTTACGGGCTATATCAACTACGCTATTATCGTAGAAATATAACCCTGGCACTGCAAAGTGGCTTTTAGGTTGAGCAGGCTTTTCTTCAATACTGATGGCTTTTAAGTTTGGATCAAATTCCACCACCCCATAGCGCTCCGGATCGGCCACCTGATAGGCAAAAATGATGCCTCCAGTTGGGGTGGCACAGGAGCGAAGCATTTCGCCCAAGCCAGCTCCATAGAAGATATTATCTCCGAGAATTAAGGCTGCCGGGTCTTTTCCAATGAATGGAGCACCTAAGACAAATGCTTGTGCTAATCCGTTGGGTTCATGCTGCTCTACGTAGGAGAAATTCATCCCCAACTCACTGCCATCGCCAAAAAGTTGGCGAAATTTAGGCAGGTCATAAGGGGTAGAAATGATGAGTACATCCCGGATTCCAGCCAGCATAAGGGTGCTGAGCGGGTAATAGATCATCGGCTTATCGTACACGGGCATGAGTTGTTTGCTCACAGCCAGGGTGAGGGGGTAGAGACGCGTGCCGAGGCCGCCAGCTAGAATGATGCCTTTCATTGAAAATTATGGATGGGTCTTTTGAATGGGCGAAGGTATTGAAGGAACTGCAAGTATTCCGCAATATCAGCGGGTCGCGTATTTGGCTTCAGAAAATGGAGATAGTTTTCCGGGGTTATTGCTTCAAAACGGAACACAATAAACGATTTTTCCAGGAGGTCTAAATATCGTTGAACTGTACCTACATCACGGCTTGCCGTTTCGGCTAATCTGAACCAGGATTGGTTGCCACATCAGGATAAATCCTGAACATCATGTGTTAGCTAAGATGACGGTTTTCTTCAAAAACTCCATTGTGCTGCACTAATTCATAAGACGAGAACGGGTTTAAGGTTAATACCCGCTTGATAAACATTGTGCCGAAATATCTTGCAAAAACAGGGTTATCTGTGATTTTAATCGAATAAAAAATGTATATTTCTAGATTATAACCACAGATTTTACAAAAAAATATTTCAGGAAATTCGACTCCATACCCGGGTATCTTTCCCCTCCGAAGCCAATTGCATTCGCAAACGCAAATGTTCTGGCAAAGCCAATTCTGGATCTTTTTCCAAAATTTGTGCAGCGACTTCCCGGGCAACAGCGATGATTTGTCCATCCCGCGCAAGGTCAGCGAGCAGAAATCGAAGCATGCCACTTTGCTGGGTTCCTTCGATATTCCCCGGACCACGCAAGCGCAGGTCGGTCTCGGCAATGATGAATCCATCGGTGGTCTGAACCATCGTCTGGATTCGTTCGCGGCCGTCATGGCTGAGTTTGTGGCCTGTCAAGAGCAGGCAATAGCTTTGGTCGGCGCCCCGCCCGACACGTCCACGCAATTGGTGGAGTTGAGAAAGCCCAAAGCGTTCGGCATTTTCAATCACCATCAGAGAGGCATTCGGAATGTTCACGCCAACTTCGATGACGGTAGTTGCGACCATGATCTGGGTCTCCTTTTTGATAAACCGCTGCATCTCGAAGTCTTTGTCGCCTGCTTTCATCTTGCCGTGCACGATAGAGATCTGATATTGAGGCGTAGGAAAATCACGACTCAGTGCTTCAAAACCAGACATCAGGTTTTGAAGATCTACTTTTTCGGTCTCCTCGATCATTGGATATACCACATACACTTGATGTCCTTTGCTGATTTCATCGCGCATGAATCCCTGTACCCGCAGCCGGTGATGTTCGGTCTTGTGTATTGTAGTGATAGGTTTTCGGCCTGGCGGCAATTCGTTTATTACGGATATATCCAGATCACCGTACAAGGTCATTGCAAGGGTACGTGGGATGGGCGTGGCGGTCATAACCAGGACATGGGGCGGCCCTGCAGGATTTTTTGCCCATAAGCGGGAACGTTGTTCTACGCCGAAACGGTGCTGCTCATCTATCACGCTGATGCCCAGGTTTTTGAATTGTACCCAGTCCTCAATAAGTGCGTGGGTGCCGATTACGATGTGCATTTCGCCGGAAGCGAGCTTTGCCAGAATCGCCTCCCGTTTTTTGCCTTTTACCGAGCCGCTGAGGTAGCCGACATTTACACCAAGCTCACCCACGAGTGCGGTGATCCCTTCCAGATGTTGTTGCGCCAGGATCTCCGTCGGGGCCATCAAACACGCCTGATGTCCGTTATCTAAGGCCATCAGCATGGTCATGAGTGCAACCACCGTTTTACCTGAGCCAACATCTCCTTGAACGAGGCGGTTCATGTGCTTGCCCGAAGCAAGGTCGGCGCGGATTTCTTTCAACACCCGTTTTTGGGCGCCCGTAAGTTCAAAGGCCAGTTTTTCCTGATAGAATTGGTTGAAATAATCGCCAATTTTGGAAAAAACAAAACCCCGCACGGAGTCTTTCCGGCGGGTACGGACCTGCAGGAGGCGGAGCTGCAGGAAAAACAGTTCCTCGAATTTTATTCGTCGGATGGCGGCATCGAGCTCCAACTGGGTTTCGGGAAAGTGGATCTTATTCAGTGCCTGCCAACGCGGGGTAAGTTTGAATTGTGCGCCGAGGTAATCGGGTAGCGTTTCCGGCAGATCTGATGCTGATAAACCATCCAATAAAGTTCGTATGAGTTTGCGCAATCCCTTGGCATCCATGCCTTTTTGGGTGAGTTTATCTGTAGTTGGGTATACGGGGTCGAAATTTTTGGCTGCCCCCCCCGCCCCGCCCATTAGCGGGGGAGCAGGCTTCACGCCGGGGAATGCTCCGTTGTACTCTGGCGATTCTCCCCCCCTGATGGGGGGGCTGGAGGGTGCCTCCTCCATCTCCGGATGCGGCATGTTGAACTTCCCGTTGAACTCGCTGACCCGCCCGAAAACAATGTATTCTTTGCCAACCACCAGGCTTTTTTCAAGCCATTGCACACTTCTGAACCAGACCAGCTCCAGGATGCCCGTTTCGTCGCGCAAGGTGCCAACTAAGCGTTTTGCCCTTCCTTCTCCAAGGGTTTCAAGTCGGCGAAGTGTACCCCGTAATTGTACGGTTTCGCCCTCATGATGCAGGTTCCGGATACTGTGAAATTTGGTGCGATCAATATACCGAAACGGAAAATGGAATAATAGATCCCTGCAAGTGAAGATGCCCAGCTCTGTCTTGAGTATATCGGCGCGTTGCGGACCTACTCCTTTTAGGAATTCTATGTTGGAATCTAGGTTGGGCATGTATTTAAGTCCTTATCAAACTGGGAATAACATCTTAAGAATCGGTGAAATAGCCGTTTATTTTTTGATATAGTCATGCAAAAGTAACATAGTTTGTTTTAAAAAAAAAGTAACTTTTACTTCTTTAAAGGGAAGTTTTGGTCCTTAGGATACAAAAAGTCATTGCGGTGGATGCTTAGTCAAAACGAAAGGCTTAACTGCATATATTTTGCTTTTTGCCCAATAATAGCAAAGCTATATTTTGTTGAATCTAAATATAGCTTTTATTAAACAAAATTTTCGCAGACCTGTTCAATAAATATCAGTTAACAAAATCACTCATAATAATTTAACCAGTTTTTAAAATGAATCGGTTTTCTTTGACTTTAATGGCATTTCTGCTTTTAGCAGTCTCTGCCTTCGCTCAAACAGCCAGGGTACAGCTTATACATAATTCGCCCAATCCATCGGTTGACATCTATGTAAATGGCTTTCTCACGTTCAATGATTTTACGTTTCGCACGGCAACGCCTTTCCTGGATCTGCCTGCCGGATTGCCACTATCTATTGCGGTAGCTCCCGCAAACAGTCTGTCGGTTTTGGATGCGATCGCTACATTCAATACCACTTTTAACGGTGGTCAAACCTACGTAGTTACTGCTTCCGGCATAGTAGGCGATCCAACGACACCTTTCACACTGATTACAGATGACGCAGCACGCGAAGGTGCCATAGATGGTGCTTCCAATGTGAATATTTCTGTATTGCATGGCGCTCCTGATGCGCCGGCGGTGGATGTTGTCGTCCGTACAGGCGGCAAAATTGTGTCTAATGCTGCTTATGGTCAATTTACGCCTTATCTGAGTGTGCCAGCCGGAGACTATTACCTTGATGTAAAGCCCGCAGGTACTCAAACCATTGTGGGTACTTACCGTGCTGATTTGTCTGCGGCGGGTGGCCAGGCCATCAAAGTAATGGCTAGCGGTCTGCTTAATGGAACTCCAGGATTTGGCTTGTATGCAGTTTTTGCGGACGGTTCAGTAGCGGAACTGCCGCTTGCTCCGGTTGCGCGCGTACAAGTGCTGCACAACAGTCCATCCCCAACAGTGGATGTTTATGCTAATACAGATTTGCTCTTGGATAATTTCGAATATCGTACCGCGACCCCTTTCATTTTTGTTCCAGCTGGTGTAGATATTACCTTGGGTGTAGCGCCTGCAACCAGTACTTCTTCAGCAGATGCCATTGCTACATTTCCTGTAAATCTCGAAAATGGCAAAACCTATATCGTAACCGCTTCCGGCATCGTTGGCGACCCGACTACCCCTTTTGGTTTGATCATCAATAATGCTGGTCAGGAGGTTTCTACAGACACGGGTAAAGTTGATATTGCTGTATTACATGGCTCAACCAACGCACCTGCGGTGGATGTTGACGCGATATTCCTTGCCAATAATGTAATCTCCAATCTTGCTTATGGAGAATTCACAGGCTACCTCGGACTTACCCCTGACAAATTTGACCTGGCCGTCCGCGCTGCGGGCGACCCGAATGTCGTCGCTTCTTTCCGAGCTGACCTAAGCGGGCTGAAAGGTGGCGCTGCCTATGTTTTTGCGAGTGGCTTGCTTGGCGGTTCTCCGGCGTTTGGCTTGTTTGCTGCATTGCCAAATGGTACTGTAATCGAGTTGCCACTCACTCCAACTGCACGTTTGCAGGTGATCCACAATTCACCAGAGCCTACGGTAGACGTGTATGCCGGAAACACACTTTTGCTTGACAATTTTGCTTTCCGCACGGCAACCCCTTATATTAATGTGCCATCTGACCGCAACATCACACTCGGTGTTGCCGGAGAAAACAGTAGTTCTGCAGCGGATGCTATTGCTACTTTTAATGTTAACCTGACGACTGGCGGCACTTTTGCTGTGACCGCTTCAGGGATTGTTGGCAATCCAACTACTCCGTTCACCTTGATCGCAGACGGTAATGCCCGCGAAGCAGGGATCAATCCTTCGGATGTAGATTTCAATGTATTGCATGGTGCACCGAATGTGCCGGCTGTAGATATTGCTGTAGTAGGCCTTGGCACTGTGATTAGCAATCTTGCTTATTCAGAGTTTACTCCATACCTCAGCGTCCCACCTGCAAGCTATCAGGTTCAGGTAATTCCTGCAGGAACAAG
>CANJPT010000111.1 GCA_947476195.1 Lewinellaceae bacterium
ACTTCAATGACCCAATGACTTCAATGACCCAATGACTTTAATGACCCAATGACTTCAATGACCCAATGACTTTAATGACCCAATGACTTCAATGACCCAATGACTTCAATGACCCAATGACTTTAATGACCCAATGACTTCAATGACCCAATGACTTTAATGACCCAATGACTTTAATGACCCAATGAATATAATGACCCAATGACTTCAATGACCAAATGACTTCAATGACCCAATGACTTTAATGACCCAATGACTTTAATGACCCAATGACTTTAATGACCCAATGACCCAATGACTTTAATGACCCAATGACTTCAATGACCAAATGACTTCAATGACCAAATCGGTGCAAAAGAACAAAAGAGAACGGAGTACCTCGTCCTTTTCCATATTTTTGCCCCGAAAATCGAATGAGGAGTTTGCTATGGTTCGAATTAGAAAAGCAAAATCCCTGAATAACATACAAAGTACATACTCTTTTTAAGCCTAAGCCTGGTAAAACGGCCCCAATTTAATGGATAGAATTTCAGTTTTCGACATATTTAAGATCGGTATTGGCCCAAGTAGTTCCCATACGATGGGTCCTTGGCGTGCTGCACAACGTTTTTTAAGTGAAATAAACGTTCCGGAAGTTAGTCATGTGCAGGTGGAACTTTATGGTTCGCTAGCCAAAACGGGCAAAGGTCACGGCACTGACCTTGCTGTATTGCTCGGACTTCTTGGAGATGATCCAGTCACCATTCCTGTGGAGGAGGTGCATTCCAATGTAGCACAAGTTCAGGACACCAAAATTCTTTGTCTGGGCGGGCTGCATAACATCCCGTTTGACCCTGGTAAAGACATCATTTTTCTCTTTGAACAAAGCCTTCCTTATCATTCTAATGGTCTCGTTTTCAGGGCTTTTTACAACAATGGCGAAGGGCTTTCGCAAACATATTATTCTGTTGGAGGTGGTTTTGTGGTCAAAGAAGGTGAACAAGACACGATTTCGGATACGCATTTGCCTTTCCCCATCGATATGGCGGAAGATCTGCGGGTTTATTGCGAAAAAGAGGGCAAAAACGTATCAGATATCGTTTGGGAAAATGAACTTTCGTGGCGCAGTTCAGAGCAGATTCAGGCTGACCTGATGAAAATATGGATCGTAATGCGTGATTGTATTTTCAAAGGATGTCACACCGATGGTATTCTTCCGGGTGGTCTTGAGGTCACACGCCGTGCAGCTCCACTGAGCCGCAGGCTGTTGGCGGGTAAACCCTACCGCAATGCAGGCGATTGGGTTCGGCAGATCAGCCGCGGGGGGCATACCTTTCAGGAAATTTTGAAATGGGTGAGTTGTTTTGCATTGGCCGTAAACGAGGAAAACGCCGCCTTTGGCCGTGTGGTCACCGCGCCAACCAATGGTGCCGCAGGCGTGATCCCTGCAGTGTTGATGTACCATGTTTGTTTCAGCGATTCATTTTTGGAAGAAGATATTGTAAAATTCATGCTGACTGCCGGCGAACTGGGTAGCCTGTTCAAAAAAGGGGCAACTATCTCAGCAGCCATGGGTGGTTGCCAGGCCGAGATTGGGGTGTCTTCCGCCATGGCTGCAGGTGCGCTTACGGAATGTCTCGGAGGGAACTATGGGCAAGTCATGATGGCCGCAGAGATTGCTATGGAACACCACCTGGGTATGACCTGTGATCCCATTGGTGGACTGGTGCAAATACCCTGCATCGAACGCAATACCATGGGTGCCATGAAAGCCATCACCGCTTGCCAGATCGCACTCGAAGGCGACCCGAGTAAAGCTAAGGTCAGCTTGGATGCAGTGATCAAAACCATGAAAGAAACAGCCGCAGATATGAACACAAAATATAAGGAGACAGCAGATGGAGGCCTGGCCATTAACATTTCAGTGAATGTGGTGGAGTGCTAAAACAGAAAAATAGCTCAGGTTGGATGGTTTGACAAGTATGTGCTCGATTTTCCGAACTTTTCTCACCTTTGCCGCTCCAACAAGTCAAATAAGTAGTTTACAAATCTAACATCAAAATGAAATTATTAGACGGAAAAATAGCCCTGATTACAGGCGGCTCCCGTGGAATCGGTGAAGCCCTCGTCCGCAAATTTGTAGAACAAGGCGCAAAAGTCGCTTTCACCTATGTTTCGGAATCTTCGCAGGCACGGGCTGAAAAACTGGCCGCTGAATTAGGCGCTGCCGCTAAAGCCTACCAAAGTGATGCCGGTGATTTTGCACAAGCTGAAGCCCTGATTGCCCAAGTACTGGCAGATTTTGGCAAACTAGATATCGTGGTCAATAACGCCGGTATTACCCGCGACACACTTATGCTTCGGATGTCCGAACAACAATGGGACGAGGTGATCCAGACCAACCTAAAGTCGGTGTTCAATATGACCAAACATGCCCTCAAGCCTATGATCCGCACGGGTGGCAGCATTATTAATATGAGTTCGGTAGTAGGTGTATTTGGCCAGCAGGGACAGGCAAATTACGCCGCTTCAAAGGCGGGTATCATTGGCTTTTCCAAGTCTATTGCGAAAGAATATGGCTCACGCGGTATTCGTTGCAACGCTGTTGCACCCGGCTTTATCGCTACGGAGATGACTGATGCACTCGATGAAAAAACAAAAGAGGGCTACCTTTCAGCCATTCCACTCAAACGCCTCGGTGCAGGGGATGACGTGGCAAATACCTGTATTTTCCTCGCCTCCGATATGGGGGCCTATATTACCGGACAGGTGATCTCCGTATGTGGAGGATTGAATTGTTAGGATGTAATATGTATGATGTATAGAAACCCATAGCGGTGTTTATACATCATACATTATTCTATATTCTAAATCAATTTGGCAATTGTATTAAACTCCTTTTTTGTCCAATAATTTTGGGCATGTCTAATGTTCTACATTATACATCATAACACCTGGAGTTTTGCAAATTTCAAAACGATTCGGCGCTCAGACATCTCATCGTTTTTAAATTGAATGGTGGCCACACGGTTTTCTTTTGGTCCTTCTACATTAATGATTTTTCCTTCTCCAAATTTTTGGTGCGCCACGTTTGCACCGGCAATAAGTTCTGCTATGGGGGATGCACGGAAATTGGCCAGTGCAGCGGTCGCAGGTGGGTTCATATTGAGTATCCGCGGGTTGGCAAAGTTGCCACTTATGCTGGCTCCACGGGAGGATCGGCCTTCCTGAGCGGAGTTGAAAGCGGGCGTGCCTATGCGTGCAGCCCCCATACCGCCAACCAAGTCAAAGTTTTTTGTGTCTATTTCCTCCAAAAAGCGAGAAGGCTCATTGGCGCGGATCTGCCCATAGCGGTATCTGTTTTGGGCAAAGCTAATGGTCAGAAATTCCTTTGCCCGTGTAATAGCAACGTAGAAAAGCCTACGCTCTTCGTCAAGCCCTTTGGGGTCTTCCAGAGACATGAAGGAAGGGAAAAGCTGCTCCTCCAAACCCGTGACAAAGACGCTTTTGTATTCAAGCCCTTTGGCCGCGTGTACACTCATTAGTGTGATAAAGTCGTCGCCTTCTTTTTTATCATCGGCATCTGTGAGCAGCGTGATGGTTTGAAGGTATGCGGCTAATGACCCGTCTTTGGAGGCTGTTTCGTCATTAAGCGTCATTGAGTCATTGGCCATTACTGAAGCATTTTGGTTGACATCTGCAAATTCTGAGATGGCATCCAATACAGCATTCACGTTTTCGAGTCGGCCGATGCCTTCAGGGCTGGTATCGCTTTTAAGCAAATCGTGGAGGCCTGATTTTTTAAGTATTTCTGCGGCTAGTTTGAAGGCAGATTCGGTGCTTGCTCGATTTTGCCAGTCTCCCACCATATTCCGAAAACCAGCCATAGCCTTTCGCGCACGATCGGTTACATCCAGCGCCGGGCTGAGCATGGCTTCCCACATGGAGATGTTAGCTGCTCCGGCTACGGAACTGAGTTTCTCCATGGTCGTGTCACTGATGCCACGCGTGGGGAAATTGATGGCCCGGCGTAGGGCTTCTTCGTCTTGGGGGTTGACAGCGAGCCTGAGATAAGCCACAAGGTCTTTCACCTCTTTACGCTGGTAAAACGACATGCCGCCAAAAACCCGATAGGCCAGATTGAGTCGCCGTAAGTGTTCCTCAAACTTTCTGCTCTGTGCATTAGTCCGATACAGTACCGCAATATCTGCATTAGGCAGATGATGGCGGTGTTTTTGCTCTAAAATAAGGTCGGCAACCCGACGGGCCTCCTCATCATCCGTGATACATTTGATCAGTTTGATCTTCTGCCGTTCCTCGCGATCCGTCCAGATGGTCTTTTGCAATTGCCGACGGTTATGGGAAATGACCTCGTTGGCAGCTGCTATAATGTGGTGGGTACTTCTGTAGTTTTGTTCGAGTTTAAACGTTTTTAGCGCCGGATAATCTTTTTCAAAATCAAGAATATTGTCAATCGTCGCGCCCCGGAAAGCATAAATGCTCTGGGCGTCATCGCCAACGATAAATATGTTTTCAGGACTTCCTTCGTACTTTACTAGTTGGCGTAGGATAGCGTATTGCAAATAGTTTGTATCCTGAAACTCATCCACATGGATATACCGAAATCGCTGCCGGTATTTATCCACTACATTATCCGGATTTTGCTGAAAAAGCCGGTAAAGTTGGTACAACAGATCGTCAAAATCCATAGCGCCAGACCGGAAGCAACGGGCTAGATATTTTTCATAAATATCCACGATGTACGGTTTGCGTGCCGTGCGATCCTGCTGCATCATATCCACGTTTTGCCGATAGAGTGTGGGGGTAATCAAATTGCTCTTGCTAAGTGAGATACGGGAGCGTATAGCAGATGGATTGTACACCGTAGGGTCAAGGTTCATTTCTTTAATGATCGCCTTCAATACGCTCGTGGTGTCGTCTGTGTCATAGATCGTAAAGGAGGCTGGATATCCGATCTTTTCGGCTTCATAGCGCAAAATACGGGCGAAAACCGAGTGGAAGGTCCCAGCCCATACCTGCTGCGCTGAAGTACCAACTACCCGCTCTATACGCTCTTTCATCTCCCGGGCACTCTTATTGGTGAATGTCAGTGCCAGTATTTCGCGGGGAGGCACATGACTCTGCAGCAGGTGTGCGATACGATAGGTAAGTACGCGGGTTTTGCCTGAACCGGGGCCAGCGATTACCAGTACCGGGCCTTCAATATTGACGACAGCTGCGCGCTGGATAGGGTTTAGTTCGTCGAGAAAGGGCATATAGTTGTAGACTTATGACTTATGACTTATTGGCTTATGACCGCAGATGATTTACGCAGGAGCGCTAATCAGTCAAAGGTCAACGGGACAAAGGTAGAAAGTTCGTGTGGGAGGGGATATTTTTAAATAAAATGTTTCGAAAACTACTGAAATCTTCCTCTATTTTCGCCCCTTAGAAATAACATCGTATGAAAATCGGCCTTTTCTTCGGCTCCTTCAATCCAATACATATCGGGCACCTTATAATTGGGAATTATATGGCCACGCAAACTGACCTGGATCGGGTATGGTTCGTGGTAAGTCCTCAAAACCCGCTCAAACCCAAAAAGACCCTTGCCCGCGACCATGATCGCCTGCATCTGGTACGACTCGCCATTGCCGACAATTCAAAACTGAAAGCTTCTGATGTGGAATTTGGCTTATCTCAGCCTTCCTATACCATTGATACCCTGGCTTTTTTAAAAGAAAAATATCCCGAACACCAATTTGTACTCATCATGGGCGCCGATAACCTTGGCTCGCTCCATCTCTGGAAAAACTATGCGCAGATCCTTGCGGAGTATGAACTTTATGTATACAAACGCCCTTCTTTTGAACCGGGTGAATTGGCCAGTCATCCGAGGGTAAAGATCTTTGAAGCCCCACCTCTGGATATCTCCGCAACCTATATTCGGGATTGCATCAAAGCCGGAAAATCTGTGCGCTATCTTCTGCCGGAGCCTGTTTGGGAATATTTGGAATCTGGCACCTTATACCGCTAGAATACCTGGATCCATTGATCGTGCTGGTCAAAAAATAAGCTTGATAAAATCATTGATAAATGCCCGGGTACGAACAGGCAACCCATTCCTTGGTACTTGCACCATTCCCGCACTTACCCTAAGTATTGCCTATCCATACCGTCAAACCTAAGCCAGGTACTTATGCGTTCTCTTCTTCTTCCCCTACTTCTGTGCTACTTTTTTGGCAACGTCATAGCCCAAACAGATACTATTTTCCCACCCCTTACCATCGGTGAATGGGAACAGCATCTGCCTTGGCAACGCTCCAGGTATGTAACCCAAAGCACCGATAAGATTTATTATGCCACTGAATGGGCAGTTGTAGAGCTGGATAAGGCTGAACGTACCTCACGCTTCATAACAAAAGTAGAGGGACTCAGCGATGTAGGCATGAATATCCTGCGTTACAATGCGGCTGCGGATGTGTTATTGCTCGGATATACCAATAGCAACCTGGATCTTTTTTACCCTGCGGATCGTTCTGTGGTCAATCTGCCCATTATCCAGAAGAATCCCAATATTGTGGGGGATAAGCAGATCTATAATGTCTTTTTTGATGGTAAAATCGCCTATTTTGCCTGTGGTTTTGGCATTCTGAAATTCGATTTGAAAGCAGCAGAAGCTGAATACACGGTGTTTACCAGTATTCCTGTGCGGTCATTCGCTTTGTACAAGGGCTACCTTTGGGCGGGTACGGAAGACGGGTTGTACCGCCTACCTGAGAATGATGAAAATCCTGCCGATTTTAGTCGCTGGGAAGAAGTAAACGAAATAAGCGGATTTCCCTCTAACCTTTCCTACAATGCCCTGTGTGTTTGGGATGGCAAACTTTGGCTTGGGGCGGCAAAGGAATTTTTGAGTTATGATGGCACCACATTGACTGAAATTGCAAACGATCCAATTCGTACAGTCAAATACCTCACCGCGGAAGGCGCAGGATTGATGATCGGTTGGGCAAACGAGAGTAATTTCGGCTTTGGGACCGTGGAATATCTCGATACCAACGGTTCCCGGAATGAGATTCAGGGTACTTGTGAGGCTGTATTTCCACTTTATGGCATTGAAGACGGCTCGAAAAAATTCTGGTTTGCAGATTTGGCAGACCAATTCCGTTATTTCGATCAGAGTTCGGGCTCCTGCGATAAGTTTTCCTTCAATTCTCCCTACTCGCATCGTAGTTCAGAGATCAAATTTGCAAGTGACGGTACGACCTATGTTGCAACACCCGGTCCGGCACCCAATCTTGGCGTAGTAGGCTATCGGGATGGTGTTTATTCCCTCAACAAGGGTGTTTGGGATAGATGGTCAGAAAAGACCACACCTGAAATTGTGGATGCGGAAGAATCCTTCAAGGACATGTGGAGGGTGGTGCCTAACCCGATAAACGCAAAGGTTTTTGTAGGAAGCTGGTTAGGCGGCTTGCTGCAGTTCGCAAACGGCGAATACGAGCAAAGATTCAGCAAATCTAACACCATCCTTCAAGGTGCCGGGAATTCAGGTGACAATCGAACCGCCATCGGGGGGCTTGCTTTTGACCAGAATAATAATCTTTGGATCAGTAATTACGGCGCGAATGCTCCCATCGCAGTATTAAAAGCAGATGGCACCCTAATTAATTTCAATGGTTCTCCAAACAACAATCTGCTTCAGGTAGTGGTGGATAAAAATGGGTATAAATGGTTTGTGCTCGCTTTTAGTGCAGGTATCCTGGTCTATGATTCGGGTTCAGATATAGACAGCCCCAACGACGACCGTTACCGTGTCATTACCACCGCCAATAGTGTGCTGCCAACCAATTTTGTGAACTGTATCACCGTAGATCTGGATGGAGATGTATGGGTAGGCACCCAACAAGGTGCCGTAAGTTTTGAATGCGGATCCAACGTGTTTGACGAAAATTGTAAGGGTAGACGCCGTATCGTAAACGTAGATGGTTTTAATGGCTATTTACTGGAAACAGAAGACGTAAAAACCATTGCAGTGGACGGCGCGAACCAAAAATGGTTTGGCACGACCAATGGCGTATTTGTACAATCGCCCGATGCGCTAACCCAGGTGGCCCGATTTACGAATACCAACAGCCCACTATTTGACAACGCCATTACAGCTTTGGAGATAAATCCTGTCACCGGAGAGGCCTGGATTGGCACGGAAAAAGGAATTGTTTCGCTTCGAGCCGGGGCTACAGAAGGCGGCCGCGTAAACCTTCCAATGGCTTATGCATATCCCAATCCCGTTCAGCCCGGGTATGATGGTCCTATCGCTATTTATGGCCTTGCCCGTGACGCCAACGTGAAAATTACGGATGCTGCGGGCCACTTGGTTTTTGAAGGGAAAGCGCTGGGTGGTCAGGCCGTTTGGGATGGGCGTGACTATCTCGGCAGACGGGCAGCTTCTGGCGTTTATATGATCTTTGCTACAAGCGTAGAGAGTTTTGATCTGCCAGATGCGATTGTTACGAAGGTCGTGATCCTGAATTAAGCAATGCTATACCTATAGGCTCTACTAAACGCCCAGCTTTAGCCCCTTTGCTACCCGTTCCCAGTCGAATGCAGGGCCTATGTCCCATTTTCCGGAAGGACGGAAATTGACATGTGAACAAATCCCCTTGAAGTTTTCAGCTTCGGCCGCAGAGCCAAAAACATCATATCGTTTGACTGGCGGTAGCAGGGTACGTGGAATATTGAACCGTGTGGTCAGATAGCGCAAAAGCAATAGGAGTGAAATGTACTGCGCGTTGGTAAATTTTGCATAATAGCGTTCCATTCGAAATGCAGTGGGCAATTTTTGATAGTAAGAGGTCTCGGTCTCTGAGCAATAGATATCATCTTCCCCATACCCGGTATGCAGCAAACCGCCTGTTTTTTTGTGCAAAATTCCGATATTCGATAACTCAATTGCTATGCTTCGCTGGCTTCCGGGGGTATTGCCGCCAATTGCTCCTGGTCCCAGGTGATAAGACCAGTATTTTGATTTCCAGAGGTTGTAAATGAGCCCGGATCGCCCAATGACAAATGGAACAGACACTTCTATACCTTGGCGGCTAAGTTGTGCAATGTCGCCTTTCAAATACCCCGCCGTATGATGCAATACAATTCGCTCTTTTGGGTGTTCTTCAGCCGTATAATAAGAACTATCGGCGACCTGTTTGCGGCAATCAACTAAGCTGAGTTTGCCTCCGGCCTTATCCGTAATATTGACAGTTTCGTCGGTCAGAATAAATTTAGTGCCGCTGGAATCTATGCCCGTTTGGCGGAAGGTTGCTTCATGCTGGGGGATGCTGATTGCTTTCATGTTTAAATGGATTTTAGACTTTGGTTGTATGACAGTATACGTTGGCCTTCAGCGCTTTTTATGCCAATGGTCCAACATCCCTGGTAGCTTGTTCGGGAATTGGATTTTGCCCAGCAACCGGCAAATTTTATTTCATACAGCGGTTTTGTTTTTCGCCGGATTCCCCGGATACGACGGCAAATTTTGCCCTGCCTAAAATAAAATTTGCTCGCTTACGGCTCAAAACCAATTCCCGAAACAGCGCTGAGGTTAAAACCTGGCAACAATACCTCCCAGGAAATTTGTGCCGACCGTCGGGTAACGATACCAACGTTCCCGTTTGTTGTTTAGAATATTATTGATGTCTAAGAACACGCCAATATTCTTCGTGAAATAGTAGGAGCATCCGATATTAAAATCAAGTAATGTGGTGCTTTTCTCGCGGCTTCCCGTTTCGTTGAGGAAGGCAATTCTGTCGGCCGTGTGAAACGAGGCCTTGAGCGTTGCTTTATTTTCCAGCAGACTGTAGGCAGCACCAAAATTGCCTTCAATTTCAGGTAAGCCCCATGCGGAAGTTTGATGGGATGTAGCAGTTGAGTCTAATTTAAAAATGTTTTGGCTAAGGGTACCTGTAATGGTCAGATTTTTAATGGGCGAAAGCTTGACTGTGCCTTGCACATTGAAAATATTGACATCATCATAGAGCACTTTAAAGCGGGTAATGCCTTCTGGAGTGAAGTTTGTTTGGTACAATGCGAGGTCAGTAGTTTTTGAATACCCGACTTGCCCGTTGTATTCCAGCCAGCCAAAATTGCCCTTCACGCCGCCATAGTAATTATCCCAGCGAGTATTGAGCAGTTTTGTTCCCCGAATCTGGATGAAAGGATTGTAGGCAGCAATGCTGCGAAAAGTATTTTTTCGCAGATCTCCGGTGATACCTGCGAAGGCTTGTATACCATCACCCCAAACGCGTAAGGTCAGTTCGGCGTCCGGAAAAATGCTGAATACGTCGCGATTGTTTACAAAATTTGCCCCAAGCTTAAGTTGCATAAAGTTAAAGTGCAAGGTAAAAGCAGGTTGCAAATAGATATTGTTCAGTTTTTGCGAAACGCTATCGTCAAAAGACGTCACGTCGGGGCGAATATTTACCTTCAATTCATGCTTCTCATTGAACCATTTTGTGGCTGAAAGGCTTAATTCGAAGTGCGTTTCCTTGTTTGAATAAAAGTCATTAAGCAGGTAAAATTTTGGTGTAACCGCAAAATTTATGTCAGAATCTGTACGCTTACTGTTGTAGAGTCTTGCCCCCAGGTCAAGGATTTTAAAGTCTTGCCGTGTGAGTTCCGGTGAAAATTCCAAGGAGTCATGGTCGTAGCCGTAAAAGTAGACCCGGTCATAAGTATATCCAACATTGACCTCTGTGGCAAGGCTTTTTGTCAGGGAAATATTGGCATTGATCAAGCCTTCCGTTTTCCGAAACTTTTGATTTTCAATGGCTTTGTCGGCACTAAGCTGATGGTGTTTGAGCCATACTTTGCCGTCAAATTTTTCACCGGACTTGAAAAAGTATCCTCCTTCACCATAATAGGTGGTTGGCACTCCAGCACCAAGTTTTACAAAACCTTTATAAGCATCTTCTTTAGGCGCGGCTTTTATACCTAGCGGACGGAGTTTAGGTGGGTCGTATTTGATAATGGAAGGGTGGGTGGGGACCGTGTAGGTTTGCTTTTGGGTGTTGGTATCCAACGCAGGCAGGATAGGGGGCACATTGATTTTATTGGCCTCCAAAAGTTGCGCATCGAATGCTTTGACCACGGTGACGTTGTCGCCTTCCAGGTCTTTCTGGGCAAAAGCCGCTTGTGTTATAGAAATGAATGCAAATGCAGCGAGCAGATATTTAAGTTTGAGAACCATTTTGAGTAGTGTGGTGAGTGAAAAAATGTCCAACAAGGAATGTTAAATATCCAGGTTGGCCCTGCGCTTGGCGTTAATACTTGTTCAATGCCAGATCTCCAGGTAAGAAATTTCGTCCGATGTTTTTTTGTACCATGGACCTTACGTCTTGGAAATTGGACTTTGAATTCAGTTCCCTTCGTCCAGATCCAGCAGTGTTTTGATGCCTTTATCAGCGGCATTGCTCTTGAGTGTTTTATTTCCGCTCAAACGGTTGTATTTCTGACGAGCAGTGTCTAAAATACTTTTGTCATCGCCGGTGTAATTTTCCAAAACACTTTCAAGCGCGGCCTGGGCAGAAACCTTATCTCCCTGATCGGCATATACATCAGATAGGAGGATCAGGTTACGGGCAATCCAGTCGTCATAGCCGGCACTTGCTTTGTTGGCCTCCGTTATCATGTCCTCTGCTTCACCATATTTGCGCTGGTGGTAAAGAATCTGTGCCAGGTGGTGATAGGCCTCTGGCATGAGTTCTGTTGTACTATTCTCGGTAACGGATTGTAACGATGGGTAGGCTCGGGTGTAATCACCTTTGTCGTAGGCCATTTTGCCGGAATAGAAGTTGGCTATGGCAAGTTGTTCCTTATTGGCGAGGCGGGACTGGTTGATCTTATTGGCGTATTCGGTTACGGAAATTGAGTTTTTGGTCCGGTATGCAGCCTGGAGCGCCACGAGTTGTGCATCAAAGCGGGCATTTTCTGTCAGGGCAGCATCTTCCCATTTACGGGCATACTCGAAGGCCGCGCTATAATCCAAGGTAGTGTTTAGCGAAATCAGGGCAGCCTTTTCGGCAGCTTTTGGGAGATATTTGCTGTTGCCTTTTCCAATGACTGCGGCGTAGTCTTTTAGTGCTTTTTCAAACTGTTTCAGGGAGGCAAAACTTTCACCACGCAGGTAATAAGCTGCCAGGCCATTGCTCCCGGTTGGATATTTTCCTACGTAATTGGTGAACAGTTCAATTGCTTTATCGTAGCGTCCCTGATTATACTGGTATTCGGCAGATTCAAAGGCGGTAGCTTCCCCACTGGAGCCTTGTCCGGGTTTCATTCCACCACAATTTGGTACCGTCTCAATAAAGCGGTTGTAACCCTCAGGGTCCGCAAGCTCTTTCACATAGATCTCGCGAAGCGCATCCAGTGCCTGCTTACATTCCTCTGGTTCCGGGTTTCCGGCAAATACTTGCTTGTAGTAGTCAATAGCTACACGGTTGCTGCCCTGGTTTACAGAAATTAGGCCTAGTTTCAGCAAAGAAGCATTGATTAAGATACTTTTTCCTTTAAAATCTGATACAATACGACGGAATGGCGGGATTGCTTTGTCATATCGTTCCATTTCAAAATAGGTGTCACCTAATTGAAAAAGCGCCTCGTCGGTATATCGGCTGTTTGGATAATCTTCTACCAGATTCTCAAGTCCAAGTACCTTCTCCTGAGGGTTTCCCTGCAAGCCTTTAATGATCGCTTTTTGGTAAATAGCATACTCAAAACCTTCGTACTTCTTTTTTACAGCCTCTTCGTACATGGCTAATGCATCCGGGTATTGATTGGTTTTGAAATAGCAATCGCCCGCCCGAAGTACAGCATCGCCCAGTACGGCAGAACGGATCTGTTCATTTTTCGAATTGCTCTTTTTAAAACCATCCACTGCTGCGCGGAAATTGACATTGGCAGCCTTGAAATCCTTCAGTTTTAAATTGTTGTAGCCCTGAATGTAGTTGCACATGTTCAGGTTGCTTTCTTCAGGAAGCTCTGCAGCATAGGACTTCGCAGCGTTAAAAAAGCTACTCATGTGCTGCTTACTTATAGCAAATTCATTTGCATCATGTGAAATGCTGCCCAGCCAGAAGGAACATAGTGCCGCCGTTTTCTTATTGATCGGAAATTCCAGTGATTTGTTGAAATAGCGTCTGGCTTCCTCTTTTTGATTATTCTGGTACAGTTGCAGGCCGCGCAGAAATGCTACCAATTGATATGTACCGTCCAGCCGTGCGGTGCGGTTTTTTACATTTTCAAGCGAGGAGACGGCGCGGTCGTAATCACGGGTATTCAAAAACACTTCACTCATTAAGGCCTGTGCATCATCATAATATTTGGATTGTGGAAGGATGCGTTGCAAGGCCTCAATGGCGTCACGATCATACTTGAGTTCGTAACTCAGTTTTGCATAATTAAATAGCGCATCCTCCTTGACCGACTTGTCAAAATTCATGCTGGACGCTTGCCCAAAAGCGTTGCGGGCATTGAACTTGCTGTTCTTGTCATTGACGCGCAGATAGCAGTCGCCAAGGTGGTAGAGACCGTTTTGACCCAGCAGGCTATCTTGTTTTGAAAGCTCTTCAAAGTTTTGAATGGCGGGTTTGTACGCCTCGGTTTGATATTGGGCGTACCCAAGTTGATAATAATCTGCCGGGCGAAGTGCCAAACCGTTTTTAGCGGCAAACTCCAGGTAAGGCAGCGCACCTTTATAATCTCCTTTTTCGTAATATGCCTGTCCGACGAGTTGGTTGATCTCTGCACGGTTTTTAATGTTTGCATCCTTAGCTCGGGGTGTCCCGTAGGAAATCACTTTGTCATAGTTTTTTTGTGCAGCGTAGATCTGGGTCAGGTAATACGGCACATTGGCTTTGTACTTATCTGACGACTCACAACGGGCAAACGATTTGGCGGCATCATCATACTTGCTTTCGAAAAAAGCGCAACACCCATAATAATAGTTGGCAGCATCGTACCATTGGCTGCGGGCATTGTCCTTAAGCGGCATAAAGGCCGTTTTGGCCAGGCCGAATTTTTTGGTAACGAAGTAGGCATAGCCCTGCTTAAATCGAATTTCATCCCGTGCGGCGCCAGAACCACTGGGCGCCAGGTCATAATAGATCAGGGCCTTTTCGTACTGTTTTTGGTTGAAGTAATAGTCGCCTATTTCGAGCGCGGCCTGACTGGCCGCCGCTGAAGGCGAGTTTTCGCGCAGGAAATTAAGCACGAGTTTTTCGGCTTCAGGTTGCTCGAGACGCACGGCACACTTGGCATTGTATAGCTCTGCATCGGTTTTGATGGCCTTCCATTCCGGTTCGTTGGCCGGTCGAAGCAGGACCATCGCGTTGCGGAATTCTTTTTGCGCGATGCCGTACAGATTTTGGTTGAAAAAGTCAACGCCGCGATGATAGGCGAGGTTGGCCTCGTTGTAAACCGCTGTTTCTTGCGCTGAAAGTGCAAAAGCGGAGAGTAGAAAGAGGAGCGCAGGAATGCTTTTCCGAAGGAACATGATAGTAATGGTGTGGTTTTGGATTTGTTTTGATCAGATGTTGGTCTGTTGGTCCAAAGTTTAAGTAGACATTCCCTAAACGTACAGTTTGAAATTTGTCCGTCAGTTAGGGGATTTTTTGGGAAATTTTAACACGGTAAAGGTCGGTACAAAAACGCTTTCGGAAGTTAAACTAGTTCCAAAACGTTGAAACATACGGCGAAAATATAGATTGATTGCAAAAGGACTGAAAAAGAGTGACAAAATCCGAAAGACGATGGCAATCGATGTGGTTTTCAAGAGAAAAAAACCTGGTCTGCGATGAGATACCAAGTGTTTCATCCAGTCAAACAGCCCACTCATTTGTTGAAATGAGGTACACACGAAATTTAACTTTTGCCTTGTCGGATTTTGGGAAAAACTGACTTACCTTAGGGCGTTGAAAACAAATTTTTATAACTTAACCTTTCCAAAATCATGAAACACCAAAATTATTTTTCACGGTTCACGGTTCTAATTTATTTATTACTATTTTCCCTTAATCCAAGTTTGGTTTATGGTCAAGCTCCAGAATCAAGTTTTGAATGTGGCGTTATCTCAGGTTTTAGTAACTGCCTGCCTTCCGAAACAGA
>CANJPT010000112.1 GCA_947476195.1 Lewinellaceae bacterium
ATAGCAAGCGACCCGGAGGTACTTGCCCTTCGTTCTGAATTGGAAAAGACCAAAGAAAAGCTTCGGGCAGAAATTAAAGCAGAAAAAGATCGGACTGATGCAATTAAAGCCCAACTACAACAGGAAGTAACTGCTGCCAGGGAAGCCGCAAATGCGAAAAAGCTTGAGTATTCCAACGAAGTTCTGGATGCCCGAAAGGCAAGTCTTGTTGAAATTGAAGCAGCCAAAGCCGAAGCACAGGCAGTTGTTTCCCAAAGCAAAGCGAAAGCTGATTCAGCTGTAATAAAAATAAATTTAAATGTAGACGAAGCGCGTCATCAGGCAGGAGAAGAAATACAAAAAGCCCGAGTCGTATCTTCTGAAGAAGTAAAAAAAGCACGCGAAGCTGCTGCAAAAGAAATTGCTGCGGTCAAACAAAAGCTTGATCAGTCCAAACTTCAATACACCGACGAGGTTTCCAGTGCTCGCTCCAGTGCTGACGAAGAACTTAAGCGGATTCGGAATGAAAATGCACAGATGGTTGCACAAGCGAGGGACCTTGCCAAACAAGAATCCACAAAAACTACTACAGATGTGGTAGAAATTAAGCGAACCCTTGCAGACGAAATCCTCAAAGCTCGAGAGGAAGCTGCCAATGAGGTGCTTAGAATACGCGAAAACTCGGTACTAGAAAAGCAAAAATCGGCTAATGAAGTGGCAGAAAGCCATCGCAAAGCAGCCGAGGAAAAATCGCTGGTACAACAAAGTTCGGCCAATGAATTAGCCGACCTCAAAGAAATCCAAGCCAAGCAAAAAGAACAATTAGCCACTGAAGTTTCTGAAGCACGAAAACGGGCCAGCGAAGAAATTGGTCACATCAACGAAGAAGTGGCAAAACAGCAAAAGGTTGCCAACGACGAAAAAGCCGCAATCGCCAAGCAAGTGGCAGAAAGCAAGCTAAAAGCTGCACAGAGTGTGAAGCAGGTACAGGAAGAATCGACCAAATCCATAGCTGATGCACAAGCACGCTCCAAAAGCCAACGGGATAGCATTGCAATGGAGGTAGCTGGATCACGAAAAAAAGCTGAAGAGGAGATTCTTAAAATTCAAGCCGAACTCGCCAAATCGATTGCTGCGGCAAAAGAACAACAAGCCAAAGTATTACAGGAAAGTGCCGCTGAAGTACAACGAGCACGGGATCTTAGTGCTCAGGAAGTTGCCAAAGCACAAGAGGAAGCCCGTGTACGGGTACTGGAGGCAAACAATAAAGCAGGAGAGGCACAAAAACAATATTTGACCGAGGTTGCTGGCTCTAAACAAACTGCAGAAGAAAAGATAAAGCAAATACAGGCGGAGGCTGCTGCGATTGTGGCTGAAGCCAAGAAAAAACAACTAGAAACAGCAAGTTCTTCTGCCTCTGAGGTTGTCTCTTCCCGTGAAAAAGCCGCCGCAGAGATCGCTGCTGCCAAGGAAAAAGCTGCCAATGAAGTGGCTGCCAGCCAGATGGCAGCTGTAAGGGCACAACAAGAATCGGCCAATACGGTAGCTGAAGCCAAAAAACAGAGCGCACAAGCAGTATTGGCTGTAAAAACAGCCGAGGCTGATAGTGTTAGACTTGCCCGTGAAAATAGTGCCTCAGTACGCCAAAAACTTGCTGGCGATGTAGCTGAAGCACGAAAAAAAGCCGCCACGGAGATTTCAGAGGCAAACCAAAAAGGTGCCGAAGAGGTAAAGACCGCCCGTGAAGCAGCCAGCCGTGAAAAACAAATCAGTGCAGAAGTGGTGGGTAAAGCCAAAGAAGAAGCTACAATAGCTGTGTCAACCGCACGTGAAACCAGTGCAAAAGAAGTAGCCGCAGCAAAACAGGAAGCGATTGAAGCTGTAGCACTCGCCAAACGAGAAGCGGACGATAAAAACGCAGACTTTGCCAAACAAGTGGCTGAAGCACAAGAACGTGCTAAGAAAGAAGTATTGCTTGCTCGCGAAAGCGCTGCGAATGAAGTATCCATCGCACGAAAAGACGCTGAGGCCAAACGGGCTCAATACGCCAGTGAGATTGCTGAGGCCAGCAAAAAAACGAGCGAGGAAATCGGTGCTGCACAAAAAGAAAGTGCCGAAGGGGTACAAAAAGCGCGTCAGGATGCTGCTACAAACATAGCTGCCACCCGCGAAAATGAATCTAAAACGGTGGGTGAACTGAAAGCTCAAGCTGCTGCTGAGATCGCACAGGTCAAAGAAGAAAAGGCACAAATCATTGCAGCGGAAAACCGCAAAGCAGACTTAGCAAAACAACAACAAGTAGCTGAAAATCAGAAACTTACACAACTACAGGCCGATATAATAAAAGCTCAGGATGAGCTTGCAAAATTGAAGGTAGAGGCCGATAAATTGAAGAAGAAGAATTAATAAGTTTCCAGTAACAAGGGGCGAGTTTCAAGGGGCAAGTTTCTAGTAATATATTTAAAGCAGCATGAGATTATTTGCTTCTTTAAATATGGTACCTGAAACTCGCCCCTTTTAAATTGTAACCTATTACCTAAAACCCAAAGTAACCTGCTCTAGCACCCGTTCTAAGAACCCCTTATCCTCCGTCACAATTTCGGCAGTGCCGAGTAATTGCTGTTCAAATGGAAT
This sequence comes from Lewinellaceae bacterium, assembly GCA_947476195.1. Lineage (GTDB taxonomy): Bacteria > Bacteroidota > Bacteroidia > Chitinophagales > Saprospiraceae > M3007. The sequence goes on from CANJPT010000112.1 coordinate 2,614, forward strand.
TTCTTTGTTGGAGCTCGAACGTAATTTCCTTGGGCTGCTAAGATTTAAGTTATCCACTATAATTGTGTATTGTCTATTTTTGGGGACCAGAGATTTGGACGCTACAAATCCATTAACGGTGCCATATTCCTGAAAAGGATAATTATCTAACTTCATTACCACACGAAGCCCAACGGTTACCTTTCCGCTCTTTTCCACAGGCAATAATACCCTTCCTACAATTTTATCCTGGCTTTCAGGCACGATGGTCATTACGGATTCCCCGCTGCGCACAAATTGCTGAAGGGTAAGGCCATTAAATACCACTTTGCCTGTTATCGGGGCACTGAGAACATAGGTTTGCGTCCATCGATCTATTCCACTTCGTAGCGCATTTAGGCTGGCAAGCAGCCGGGTAGAAGCAGAAGAGGCGTTTTCCTGCTGACCTAAATTGGCCGAGTTAATATTACTTCTGAGGGCTATTATCTCTCGGTTTTTCTCTAAAACATTGCTTTCATGGCGGTCTCGTTCATTTTCTATCCCGGAAACTTTTTGACGTTCTTCATTCAATTTTATTTCTGAAACAATGTTCTGCCTGTATAGTTCTTTTTGCTTTTCATAAAAACCTTCCGCGATCTTTAGATCTTCATTGCTGCGTTTCAGCGCTTTTTGTTCAAAAACAATACTTTGCTGCAATTGCCTGATTTGCATTTCAATAGACCCAATACTTGACTGAACAGAACTGCTTCTGCTTTCTCTTCCAAATTTGAAATCTTCCAGATCCCGGATGAAAACAGCATAGTCAGATTGCAATTCCCCAAGACTCAGGCTATCCGGATATTGAAGTTGTCGAAAAGTATCTGTTGCAAGCTTTTGCCATTCATCTACCAGCATATCCAGACGGCGGACGTCGGCATATTGAGCTGTATTTTGAAGCACCGCAAGTGGTTGTTTTTCAAGTACTTTAGACGTGTCTATGACCAGCAGTTCAGCAACACGTCCATCGCTTCGCGCCACAACATCCACAGGTGGATCGGCCGTAGTAATACTTAGTTTGTCACTCACTACAACATCCGGGTAACGCACAAACCATGCCACACCAAGGAGCAACCCAAAACCCAGAAGTACAACCAGGGTGCCATAGCGTATGAGCCAATTGGGGGGAGTACCCAGTATCTCCTGGACTTCCTCGGAACGGAGTTCTACAAATTTTCGTTCTTCTGCCATGGTTGGACTATGATTAGGATGATTTGAGTGATTTGAATGATTGGTTTTATACCTCAGCCATTCAATCGACGCACCATACCGAGGGACATTGCATCCAACACCTGACACACCACCATCGGCTTTTGGGTGCGCCAGATAATGTCATTATATTCATTGCCAAAATGGGCATAAAGATGCATCCTGGCATCTTGCATTTCCTCCTCCACATGTTTTCTGGTATTCAGAAAAGCGATCCAGCCACCTTCTTCATTCACTTCTTCAGCCCACTCTGCGTAATAGTCGTCATCCGGTGAGGCATGGAAATTGAGTACGTTTTCACAGAAAAAGCCAAATTTTGAAATTCCCATGAGCATTAACGAATCAGCTATATTATGCTTCAGGAACATAATATCATTGTGCAAGGTATCATTCCATTCTCCCATTAGTTCAATGAGTGCAAAGCCTTCCTCGTAATCCACAAAAAGAATTTTTCCATACAGCGTGGATGATCCAAAGGAATCCCATTGTGGATGAATATAAAAATTGTAAAGACTGTGCGTAAATTCAAATTCACTGTATGTCCTCCCATAAAAAGGCGAACGCTCATCTTCTTCAGCGATGTAAATATCGCGCCAGCGGAAATGTGGTTCTATGTCGTGCATGATGGTTCAATTGTCTCTGCAAAGTTCGCTTATTTTACAAAATTATAGTCGAAGCAACCCAATTTACGTTTATAAGTCTTTTCTCTTACAATTCAATGACAAAAGCTGCGTTACTTGTAATTCAAATTTTAAAACATTACTGCTACGTTACGAATGAAACCAAACTTCCTAAATATTCTATTTTGCACTTCGCTGCTGATTCTTTTCTTCCTACCCAAAAGCTTCGCCCAAACACCCTCGCGTGTCACCATAAAGGGGATCGTGACAGATACCTCGGGAGAAGTTACCGTTTTCGCCACTGTAATGCTCCTTAATCCAAAGGATTCAACATTGGTGAATTTTACCAGAAGCGGCGAAAAAGGCGATTTTTCTTTTAAAAATGTAAAAAATACGCCGTATTTGATCAAGGTCTCCTACCTGGGTCATTTGCCCTTACAGCAATACCTGCCTGCTTCCGCAACAGAAACGAAGGATGTTGGTACGCTGAAAATCAAGCCTATTACATCCGAACTGCTCGAAGTTGTAGTGCGGGCAGCAAAGTCAACCCTTAGCATCCGGGGGGATACGATCGAATACGATGCTTCCTCCTTTAAAGTACCACCTGGCTCTACCGTAGAGGATCTACTCCGCAGATTACCCGGTATTGACATAGATGCCGACGGTAACATCAAAGCACAGGGTAAAGACGTAAAACAGGTGTATGTAGATGGGAAAACTTTTTTTGGAGCAGACCCCAAAGCTGCCACTAAAAACCTCGGCGCTGAAACCATTTCGAAGGTACAGGTATACAATGAATCTTCAGAGCAATCCAAACTGACGGGTGTAGAAGATGGAAAAAAAGAAAAAGCCATGAACCTCCAGCTCAAGGATGAGTATAAAAAAGGTTCGTTTGGAAAATTGACGGCAGCGGTAGGTACCGAAGACCGTTGGGCTGGTCGAGGGAGCTTCAACCGGTTCAACAAAAAAGAACAATTATCTTTCATTGGCTTTGGCAATAATATTAACCAAACAGGCGTAAACTGGGAAGATTACGGTGAGTTTAAAGGCCAAAATACTTTTGGAAACCAGGATAATGGAGATTTTGGCTTTGGAAACGGAAACGATCGTTTTTACAGTATGGACGGCGGAGGCGATGACTCACCTTTCAACAATTTTGACGGACGTGGCTTCACGACCAATTATGGCGGCGGTTCGAACTACAATTATGACCACAAAAAAGTTAAGTTTAACGCCAGTTACTTTTACAAGGAAACAAGCCTTGACCTTCAACAATACACCGATCGCCAAACCATCCTCAGCGACACCACGTTTTTCAGCGAAGAGGACTTGAAAAAGGCTGATTTCAGGGGCAGTCATAGCCTTAGTACACGCCTCAACTACGAAATTGATTCCAGTGATCTGATCATACTCAAAGTGGAAAGTCGTATCAGCGATTCCCATTCGGAGTCGCTCGAAACTCAAGTTTTTTCGGACGGATCCCGCATTCAGTCGAATATTCTGACCCTTGACAATGGCAAAAAACTGGATGCCTGGCGCTTCTCGGGTTCTGGTATCTACCGCCACCGTTTCAAGAAAAAAGGGCGCTCCTTAGCGCTTAGTGGAGGTTATAACGATAGCCAGACTGACGGCTCAGAAAACAATTCAGCGAACAATCAATTTCAGGCTTCCGGAACAATTACTAACCTTCGCTTGTCGAACACCAACGCAAATCACACGAAACAACTCAAATCGAGCGCACTTTATACGGAGCCACTTTCCAAAAAATGGTTCTCCGAATCCTTCCTCAATTTTAGCCAAACCGATAACGAAGTAAACCGCCCAACCTTAGCCCCCGAGAACAACAATCAACGCATTGACAGCCTAAGTATTTATTATAACCAGCATGTACAGTATGCCCGTGTTGGCTCCAGCATCCGCTATTCTAACAACGGACTCAATGCCTCCGCAGGCCTTGCCGGTCAAAGCTTAGATCTGGCAGGCACGTATTCCATCGACAAAGGTTTGCCGCCCCTGAATGCCCCTTTAACTCAAAAATATTTTAACCTGATTCCAAATGTTGAGGTAGAATACCAATTCCCCAAGGATTTCTGGCTAAGTGGCAGTTACAGTTATAGCGTCTCGGAGCCACAATTCAACGATCTTCAGCCAGTGCCCATCATCAGCAATCCACTGTATCAGCAGGAAGGAAATCCGAACCTACAACCAGAGCGTTACCATAGCTTTGGAGCCAATCTGAATTACTGGAATTCTGGATCCATGGCACACTTTGGCTTAGGCGCCGATTACGAGCGTTACACCAGCCAAATCGTTTACAGCCAAACCATTGAGTTTCTTGACAGTATTGGAGCACGGACCATTACACGGCCCGAAAATGTATCGGGAGGCCAGGGTCTTAGTACTTATTCATATTCGAATATCCCAATCATCAAGACCAAACTGACCTTCAATTTTAACCCGAGTATCTCCCTCAACCGTTCACCATCCTATATCAATGGTGTCGAAAATGAGACCACTAATCAAAATTACAACCTGCGCCTTGGGTTCAATTACACGCCAATACCGAAACTCATCGCAGGCTTAAGTGGCAATGCCCGGATCAATAACATTGATTACTCCGTACAGTCGCAGCAAAATCAGAAAATCCGGAGCTATGGAACAGACGCTTCTATCAAATGGCAATTCCTGAACAAGATGTTTTTGGAGAGTAATTTCAACTACAACCTTTTCAAAAACAATCGCTTTGGCTTTGACCAAAGCACTGCTATCTTAAATGCTTCTGTACGCAGGATCATTGGAAAAAACAACCGCGTAGAAATCCGCCTCGCTGCATTCGACTTACTAAACCAAAGGGTAAATATCACGCAGAGTGGTTCTCAGAATTATGTAATCAACGCTACCTCCCCTACTTTGGCCAGGTACTTCATGCTCAGTCTGAGCTACAACGTCCGAGGCTACGAGAATAAATTAAAGAAAAATGAATGGTGGTAGCGGTTAATGTGGTCAATGGGTTGAATGTGATCGATATGTAAAGAATGACTATTTTTAAACAATTTGTAACTGCCTAGCACGATCTTAAAATCCCTTCGGGATTTTTAAAAGATGATAACGTGTTACGGCAATTTTTGAAACCAGATTCCGTTTTAGAGCTTCGCAAACAACCGATTAGCTCGAATCTTCACATTGACCACATTAAACCCATTGGCCACATTAAAAAAATTGACCACATTATTAAGATGATCAAATACCTCGCAGCTGTTTTCCTTATTATTCCACTTTCGCTCTTTGCACAAAAAAAGTCAAAAACGATCCCTGCTTCTCAGCCTTCCACGGAGGCTGTCAAACTTTTAGCCGGGCTTGAAGATACACTCGGGGTATTGGGATATGCCATCGTGAACGACTCCATTGAAGCCGAACGCTTTGCTGCCTGTAAGGTCTTTATCACTACGCTGGTGCGGACCTTAAAAATTGAAAATTCATTCAATTACCCTTTTGAAAGACTGAAAAGTGTCTCTATCCTAACGCCCCCCGACAGCAGTTTCCGTATTTTCACCTGGCAGCTTTTTGTCAACGACTCCTCCTATCAATATTACGGCACTATTCAAATGAATGAGCGCCAGTTGAAAATGTACCCACTCAGGGACCGCAGTAAAGAAATGATCCCTTTCCCTAAAGAAGAACCGCTTCCGCCAGATCGCTGGTATGGGTCATTGTATTATAACATACGTCAATTCGACACTAAACAAGGACACAAATACCTGCTTTTCGGTTACGATGCTTTTGAGTTTTTTGAAAAACGCAAACTGCTGGATGTGTTGAGTTTTGACAAAGAAGGAAAGCCCGTATTTGGCGCAGCAGTATTTGAAAAAGAAGATAGCCCCGCTGAAAGCCGGGTATTTATTCAATATTCCGCCGATGCTATGGTGAAAATGAACTGGGACGAGCAGTACAAAATGATCATTTTTGATCACCTCATCTCTATTGCAAGTCCTTATGGGAGGGACATGACCTATGTGCCGGATGGAAGTTATGATGCTTACAAGCTGGAAAAAGGTCGCTGGAAATACGTGGATAAAGTTTTTGATGACAAACAAAAGGACGTTCCCTTCCCTGAGCCGATTTTAGAAGCCGGAAAAGAAAAGGATATTTTGGGGAAGAAAAAGAGAACCTGGGGTTGGCAGAGGGATAAAAACTGAGCCGGACGAGATCATTTTATTCGCCTCCTTTCTAAAGTTTCATTCAAAAACAAGACAGCTTCGAGCGTCTTGGTTTCTGCTTCTAAATCAATCAGATGGAGGAAAATCTCTTCTATTTTGACTTGTTGGTTGATGCTTGTCTCCCCCAGCTCAAAACTACCTGCGGTTTCTACTTTATCTGTCCCGGGCGTATTTGGAAGGTGGTGATATTTTGCTAGGCAACCTTCTAAATCCGGTAGGGTTAAGCGCTCGTAGCCATCTTTAAACACAAAGTCTCCCCAGCCAGTATTGGTCACCTTTACTTTATTGGTGATTATTCCATTTTTTACGGTAAGCCAAAACACTAAAAGTTAAAGTATCTCCGCCTTCATAAGGAATACTTCCAAAGCTAAAATTAATTTTCCCATTGGATTGTGGATATCTTGCACCAATAATTTCCATTGCGAGGGTCATCAATGCCAAAATAAAAAGAAACTTCGACCTGACCATTTGCACCTAATGAAAAATAAGAGAGCGTTGAAAGCGCGTCCATTACTTGAATGGCAATTTTTCCATTAAAAACAATCGCTTTTAGGTCAGTACTAATTACTTGTGCGGATATGTTTGCAAAAGAGCATGACATTGCAAACAAAATTGCCATAAGGATGGAGCGCTTTTGAAGATCAGTAAATAATTTCATAATTTTGAGTAACAGAACCCGGAAAATGCTTATTTGCTTTGATATAAGATTCCACATCCTTCAAAGAAAGCAAAGGATAACCATCCTCAAAAACAAAATCGCACCATCCAAGGCCACTTTCGCACAATTCTACCCTAAATCTATCGGTTACAATTCCTCCTTTTACGGCAAGACTATAGCCAGATTTTCCTACACCTGTTCCAATACCAACGTTTCCTATTCTGTAGATTTCTCCGGCATCGGAGCAGAGATCACCTTCCCATTGCTTACATTCCGGAGGGGTATTAAAGGCTTCATCCTCAAGTAAATTTAAAATTGCCTGCTTGCAAATTGGATCATTAAAAATAGCGCAGTTTGGCGCAATTCCATTCGAAATAGAAAAACTACAGGTTCCTAAAAACCAGGAAACATTGGTTACCGTCACGGTATAAGTTCCAGCGGATAGGTTGTTGATTCGAACAGCACCATTAAATATAACATTCAGTAAATGCCCATTGCCTGCACCTGACCAGCTTACAGTCGCATGACCTATCACCAATCGAAAAACACCCAATCCTTCAGGTTCCGACCTTTCTATTGCGGCAAACCCTCCCATATCAACCTCCTGCGCAGCACGTTGCCAACTCCGAAGCGTAATTACCGATACCCCGCATATGCGTGCATATGCTGACAACCGTTGGCCTGAAGAAGCATATGCAGCTAACAAAGCCGTCTTCTCTGAATTGGAATACCTTTTTGCCATATCTTTGTTTTGAGCGCAAATATCCATGACAAAAAAATCTAAAAATAGATGGGGTTGGACGGAGGCTTACGTTACGCCCGCCCGGGTGGCGAGGGGGTGGTTCAGGCAAAGCTCCCACCCCGGCCTATAGACAAAGGCATCCCCGGCCCTCATTTACTGGCACAAATCCTGAGTGACAAATACATAGACCATCTTCCCTTGTACCGCCAGGCCAAAAGATACGAGCGGGAAGGGATGCGCATCCCGGATGCCACTTTGGGCGACTGGTTGCGGCAAAGTGTGCAGCTTTTGGAAATTATTTACTCTAAAATCAGAGAAAAAGTGCTTCGAAGCGGCTACCTGATGGGAGATGAGACGACGATCAGGGTTTTGCAAAGCGATAAAAAAGGGAGCACACATTTGGGTTACTACTGGGTGTACTACGATCCGGCGGACAAATTGCCATTGTTTATTTATCAACAAGGCAGGGCAGCAGTGTATCCGAAAGAACACCTGGTGTTTTTTAGCGGCTATTTGCAAACAGACGGCTACGAAGCGTACGAAAAACTGGCCCGGGAACTCACGACCATCGTGCTCGTGGGCTGTTGGGCGCATGTGCGCAGGAAATTCGAAGACGCTTTGCAAGTCGATCGGGAAAATGCCGCAACCATACGCTCGCTTATCCAAAAACTATATACCATTGAGCGTGAGTGCCGGGAACAAGGCCTGTCAAATGAACAGCGGCTTGCAGCGCGGCAGCAGCAAGCTGTGCCAGTACTGGAAAAAATCAAAGCGGTACTCGACCACTTCAGCCTCACGCTCACACCCAAAAATCCACTGGCTGTTGCAACGGCTTACAGCCTCAAAAGATGGGATAAACTGACCCTTTATACCCAAAACGGGCAACTGGAAATAGATAACAATCCCATAGAAAACGTTATCAGGCCTGTTGCTTTGGGGCGAAAAAACTATCTCTTCGCTGGCTCACACGACAGCGCTCAAAGAGCAGCAGTCGCATATACCATCCTGGCAGCCTGTAAAACAGCCAATATCAACCCGCTGGAATACCTGGCTGATATTTTGCAAAAATTACCAACCCGAAATGTAAATGATGTCGAGGATCTGCTACCCGGTCAATGGACAAAAAACAACCTCACAATGGAGGTCTAGAGGGAAGACGGGGTTGCTCGGATGCTTACCCCGCAGAAGCATAAAGCCTTTGCGGGGATTTTGTTTTATATTTGTTAAAATTGTTTGAAAATTTTGCCCGCCTCGCGGCGGGGAGAGCGGAATAATCTGCACCGTTTTCTCCGACTGAAAAACTTATGGAAGTTCTTCAGTGGTTTCCCAAAAATGCCCCGTTTCTACACTGACCCGAGTACACTTTTAGTCAGTCTATAGTCTTTTAGTTACCAAAAACAACTCGCTCTACCTTTGCTACATTTTCTGTATCTATCAGCTTTAAAAAATATACCCCGGCGGGTATATTTTCGGTTTCTCTTATTTTGAAAGTAGTGCTACCGACATTTACGTACTGGCTTTGGCTTAGCAATTTTTGACCGAAAAGAGTAATAAGTTCAAATCTTATTACCCCTTCTTTATGTACGTCAATGCTACAGTTTAGGTTTCCTTGGGTAGGATTGGGGAAAACTTGGAAACCGCTATTTGAAGAAATTTCAGAATTTGGCAAAAATTCCACCGCACTTCTGTATTCGGAAGCATTGTTTGTGGAGTAGTTATGCCAAACCCACACCAATGAACCAGTTTCATCAAATTTCATTACTAACGGAGCATTGGTTTCTAATTCATTTTGTTCGATTATATCGTAGGGGGTGATGCCATTGGTAAGTACGTTTGACGCAATTCCTAAAGCCGTTTGATGTACAGTGGTAGCAATTGCATTGAACTCGTAGGCACTCAGAGAATGATGCGCATTGAATGTCATATTATTAGGTACTGTGGTACTATTGAAGCCGTCTTCACCACCTGTCAGGAATAAGGCCTTACAACATACTGTCGGATGTGACGAGCATAGGTAGGATACCGTTCCGCTTAATAATATACAATTAAGGATTTCAATATCCACAGTAAGAAGACAACCACTAGCATTGGTTACTTGAACTGTATAAATACCCGCTGACAATCCTGTTATTTGGTAGGTGTAATTTGTAAGTGTGACGGTCTGGATAAATCCGTTGGGATACGTGACAACCAGATTTAGGGGGAACGCAGTAACGCTGTTGTCAACTTGAATGAACAGCTCTCCATTGGCATTGTTGTTGGTAGCGGCGGTAGCGGTTACAGTCACATCGGCAGCTGAAAGTCTTTGAAACGAGCCAATAAAGACAATTAGGAGACATATTACTTTTTGCATGGTTGTTTATGTTTTAATCTTTTTGATTGTTTTTTGGGGGGAGAAAAATTTTCAATGCCTTATCTATTGTTTTTTGGCTGTCTGGGCTTGCGTTTTTATACATGAACTCCAGCAATAGTTCTGGAGATTTGTAGCGTTCTGGCAATGCCAATAAATTATTTATCAGTACAAATTCCTGAAATCCATCCTGCTTAATATCATAGAGGAGGTAGTTTAAAAGTAGCCATTTTTCAACCTCAGTGTTTTCTTTATAAAAATATTCGCTACTAATGGCCACCATAGCCGTACGGTTTAGTTGTTGTTCCCAAGATTCATTATCTTCAGGATGTAGCGGCCCGCTAAAATACATTTCCCCTTCATTTTCGAAAAGATAATCAAGTGCTTCCTTATTATGGATTTTTGCCAATATGAAAACGGCCCTCTCTTTTGTTGAATCAGTTTGATGTTTATTTTCAATGATCTTCACCAATGCCTGTTGAACACGGATGATGCTGTCCTGTAATTTTTTCAGTTGTTCTTCTAAGCGCAATACTTCATGGCCGAGGGTATCGGGAGGTTTTGGAGGAAGTAGGGCCTTATAAGCCCCCACCTTATAATCAAGTTCCTGTATCAGCCTCACAGCAATGTGTTTTTGTGCTGCTGAGCCATACTTTACTTTATCAAGCAGCCTTGCTCTCAAATCTTCCGATGCTGCTGTTTGGGCTTTACTACCAACGGGTTGTGAAGTAATTATATGATTTAGCGAATCAATGAAATGCAATGCAGGGTCGCTTTGCTGCTGGCCATACAGACTGAGCCCCCAGCAACTGACCAAGCATAAAGTATAAAGGAAGGGATTAACGAGTAAAATTCGTATATTCATTCGCCCCGATGATATTGTCTTTTGCATTTGCGCCAGTTTTAAAAACACTAAAGTTAATGAAAGTCCATGCAGGAATGGTAGTCATTTCCTGCAGTGTGATATTGACCCCGTCTATGCTTAGATTCCATACAGTTGCCGACGGTCCTATCGTGTATATCTGCTCAACGGGTAAGTTTATTCCATCAAAGCGGAATATCTCCAGTTCTTTGTTTCCATCATTGTTGATGCCATGATAAATGATGGTAAAAGGCCCTAGTTCGTATGTAACGTTTCCACTTACATTTATAGTAGTCATGTAGCTAGTATTCATATCTACTTGAATAGAGGATGGATGGCTGTGGGATTGCGTGAGCGCATCTATTGACAATTCGTAAGCCTCGTCACGTCTGGCATAAAATACACAGTGCCAGTCGAACTTATTGGAAGCTCGACTCCCTTGCAAGGTGCCGTCCATAGGTTTAAAGCCATTGCTCTTAGTCCTTACCCTGACAAACTCTTTAAAGGAATTTTTAGAAGCATGAAAGACCCTTGATTCCTCTGCGGGATTTTTCTTGGCTACTGAAGGTGCGTCCCATGAATAAAGGAATCCGTTCTTTGGATCTCTATCCTCGGAACTGGTACCGTCATCGTTGGGTTCTTCCACATCTTCTTCTTCTAAAGCATCTGCAGGTTCTGTATCTGCTTCAAATGGGAAGGTCATATTTCTGTCTGAATCGGTAAATGCCCATTGTGTAAGAGGGGTGTACCATGTTTTTGTTTTTCTTTGACGGGTAACATCAAAGGAAACCACCTGTTCGGCACCTATAGGGAATACTTGCCACTCTATTAACATTCTGCCACCAAATTTTTTGTTATTGTTGCTATTGTCTTGCCAACCTATAGAAGGATCTCCTATAGGTGCAGTCCAAAAATCTCCATGTCCATAGAGCGTCCCATTAGATGCAGCGTCGTGCGGAATTGCTATTTTTATGAACGCACCTAAGTTTGTTAAACTGGCGACTGTGGGAGTAGATGAATTGCTAGACCAGTGGTTGGTTTTTGTTACCCAAACTGCTGTTGCCTTCACCCTGTCTTCCGTGCTGTTAAACGTTACCTTGAATTCAATGTCACGAAGACTTGCACTTACAGCAGTAGCTTCTATATAGTAGGTTTTGGGTAAATCTGCAACAGGAATGCTTATAGGACTTGATATGTTTACCAGAGTTCCTTTGAAGGGTTCTGTCCAGAGTTTAACAGTCCCACTTACTTTTTCCAAAACAACGTTGCCCGTTAGGCCCGTTACGCCATTGCGTTTTTTCACAACGAGTTTCATTAGGTCAACTTCGTTACGTCCAATGCTGGTAGCAAGAACGCTGTTTTCGTCCTTATCTATACCGCCATTCCCTCCCATTCCATTCCCATTTGTATCATTAAGATTGGCAACCGTGACAGCACCGGGATTGAGTTTCTTGACGTCATCGAGCGCAACTCCACTGCCAGAATAGGATTTTGGAGCTACCCAATCGTAACAGCCATCATAGATTTCTAGGACGATATCACATTGGAAATTAGCCTCTTTCACTTTGGTTGGTGGATTTACAGGCTGTTGGGCGTTTATTGAGGCCGTCGCTTGTGCGCGCGAATAACGGACTCGCCGCCGAATGCTGCCCAGGGATACGCCCTCCAGGATCAACACCAACTCCTCCCAAGCCAACACGATCGAAGCACCTTGATCCAAACGCTGCGGCAACTCGAACGTTCCCCGCTC
>CANJPT010000113.1 GCA_947476195.1 Lewinellaceae bacterium
CGCCGGAACGAAAACTCTACCCTTGGCCCTATCAGCCAAAAATTTGTCGAAGCATAAGGCTCCGGCAAGCGGATCTGATTATAACTGTATTGCAGCGAAAACCGACCTACAGGCTGCCAGCGATAAGCCAAAAGCCCCTCACTACTAAAAATAGTGCCATTGTAAAAACCAGCGTAATTCACGCTTACACTCCCTTGCAAGTCGTTAGAGGTTCCCGTGAAGTATTTTGCCAGCACGCCATAGTTGTTATATCCACCTATTGGAAGCTCAGACTTCCCGGTGTTGCTTGGATCGAAGGGCTCAAACAGGTAAATGTAGCTGTTGAATACGGCAACGTTTACCTGGGATTGATCTCTTAAATCCATTTTGGTAGAAATGGAAATATCCCGATCTGTATTGGTGCCATTTAGGTCCAGTGTCAGCGAGCCAGACAATGCAAAAGAAAAGGTGGTTACATGCTTTGCGGCCCAGCCATTTTGGGGATACACCCTGAATCCAATCCCGGGATAGAGCCCCTGTACGCCTTTACGAGGCACGAAGCCAGCTTCCGCAGAATATGTCGAATCAACCCGCCAATAGCCAAAATTAGCATTAAAGACCCGGTCTCGATAGCCCAGAAATGCTGCTGCAGTAGCGCCACATTGTGCTTTATCCGGGGAAAATGAACGGTGGTAGTAGGTTTCACCTTCCCAGCGATTGTCTTTTGAATAAAGGTTGTATTCCAAGCCAGCCACCCGATTCCAGGGTTGCCAGCCAGCCCGTTGCGTATCTCCTAAGTCTTCTAAAAAATTCTGTTTGTTTACCAAAAAACCGCTCATGATGCTGCGGCTAAATACCTTCCGCTGCAAGGTGGCAACACTGAAATTGGCTGCAGGCAATACCGTAGTTGAATCCCAATCGCGGCGCTTGGTCTGCATATTGAGCAAGCCTATGCGGAGGTTATCGGTAAGTTTACCACTGAGTCGCGCTCCAGCCAGGATGGGTACTTTTTCGTTTTGACCGGTCACAGGATTGTAGGCTAATCCAATGCGACGGGAGAAAAATGGGCGCGTGTCCGGGAAACCGTACATGGCAAAGAGGTCCCGGTTTTCAAGAAAGAATTGTCGGGTTTCGGGGAAGAAAAGTTCGAAGCGACTCAGGTTGGCTACCTGACGATCTACTTCCACCTGACTGAAATCAGGGTTGAGGGTCAGGTCCAGGTTCAGGCTCGGGGTAAGGCCGATTTTAGCGTCTCCGCCGAGGCCGCCCGTCCAGTCCTGTTTTGTTTCTTTGATTTCCAACGAATGGTCATCGCGTACATAATCCAGGGAAGCCCCACCGATGGCGTAAGGGATAAGGCTAACATTTGCGCCGGGTTTGGGCGGTGGTGTATCCCAATGGAGCCGCCCGACAAATGAAAGATTTGTATTCGAAAATTGAAAGGGCACAGGCGCCCATGCACTCGCTTCAAAGTTTTTGACTTTGGCGCGAATGAACTGAAGCCCCCAGGAGTTTTCAACTGCTGACACGTTGTAGCGTAGGGTTTTGAATGGAATGGCCATTTCTACGGTCCAATAATCATCAAAGTTCTGAACGGCCGAATACCATTTATTATCCCACTCCAAAGCCATGCTTTCACCGGTAGAAATGAGGCCTTCACGCTGTACATTGAGTGGGCTTACGCTGAAAATAAATCCATTTAGGCCGTCCTTACTGGGGTCGAGTATCACGTTCACCGCATCTGTAGTGCCGCCTGCAAAATCGCGGCGCAGGCTCTGCACGGTATAGTCTGTTCGAAGTTGGTGACACACGATCCCAATGTAAAGAAAGTGATCGTCGAAGGTCATGCGTGCCTCTGTTGCCCAGGGACTGTAGGCGGTATCGTTTGGAAAGTTAAGTTTGAAATGGTCGGCTTTTTCCGCACCGGTTTGCCAGGCGGGTTCATCGAGCGCTCCGTCTACTTTGATGGCTACAGTAGTTTTTTTTGCCTGAAGCTGGTAGTGGTCGGCATTGTTCTGGCTATTGAGGGAGTCAACAGTAAACAGCAAAAAGCAAGCAAAAAGGGCGAGTTTCATAGTGTCAAAAATTAAGCGGCGAAGGTAGATAGCCGTTCAATTTACTGGACGGCATTGGAGGGCAGGAAAAGGTATTTGGTCGGTTTTACCCCCGCTCTCCCTGCGCCACCCGCTTCATCTCTTCCGCGAGTTCAGGCCCCAAATACCGGTCTATGGCATGGTGTACCCAATAAATAACCGGGGTCATGACCAGTGCGACCAATCCCTTGTACATATAATTCATTATTGAAATAGCCAATACCATCACAAATGGCAGTTGTTGTCCGATATAAAGCGCGATGAATACCACCACAAAGCTGTCAAGGAATTGCGATATCAGGGTGCTGCCGGTAGCGCGTAGCCAAAGTTTGCCTTCGCCTGTGCGTGCTTTGATCTGGTGAAAAATGGCTACATCTACTACCTGAGAGATCAGGAAGGCGAACAACGAACCGATGATGATCCAGAGGCTTTGCCCAAAAACAACGGAGTAAGCCGTGTTGTAGTCCCCCACCTGAACCCGCAATGCAGCGGCGGCTTCAGGGCTTAAGCTGGGTTTTATATGTGCCGTGCGCCACCATTCAGCAGGCTCCAATCCCATGGCGAAATAAAGCATCAGGAAGCCATAGGCAATCAGGCCGGCCGTCAGGTACGAGATCATTCGTATTCCACGCGGGCCGAAATATTCATTCATCAAATCAGTCATTACAAATACGATGGGCCAAAGCAACACGCCAGCAGTGAGCGTGAAGGAGAGTCCTTGTTGACCCATCAAAGTCCAATTGGAGGGTTCAAAGCCCAGGGTTTTCTCCAAAGAAAACAATTTAACGCCCATAAATTCGGCTACCAAAGCATTGGCGATAAAAAAGCCGGCCATGATGGTCCAGAGGCGGGTTGATTTTGAAGAGAAAAAATTTTGCATTATTTAATAATTTAATGTATAACGACAATGTCCAATATCCAAATTGGCCCTGAGCTTAGAATTAGTTGCAGTTTAACCCAGGGAGGGCACTGTGAGTGGCTAATCCCGACGCCTGCCGTGGACATTGGACATTCCATGTAGGATATTGGATATTCACCGGCCTTCATCCTCTTCGCTATCGCAATGATAATGCTGCTTAGATCGGCTCGGCTTTTCACCGCCTTCGCCCCCTTTTTTCTCAGTTTGAAGTTTCTGAATGATGCGGGCGCGTTCTTTCTGAACGGCTTCCTGTAGTTTCAGATCTTCCTGACGGTCAAAGAAAAGAATACCATCTACCCAGGTTTTTTCTGCCTTGGCATAGATTGAAAGTGGATTGTCGCTCCACAAGACGAGGTCAGCATCTTTACCTGTCCTGATGCTTCCGGTCCGGTCGTCTACATGTAGGAGTTTGGCGGGGTTGATGGTTACCATTTTCCAGGCGTCGTGTTCTTTCATGCCGGCGTACATCACGGATTTGGCGGCCTCCTGATTCAGACGTCGCGCCATTTCGGCATCATCTGAGTTGATCGCCACGGTCACGCCCCGGTCTGCCATCATTTTTGGATTGTAAGGAATGGCCTCGTATACTTCGAATTTATAGGCCCACCAGTCGGAAAATGTAGAGGCTCCGGCACCGTGTTTGGCCATTTTATCAGCGACTTTGTAGCCTTCCAAAATGTGCGTGAACGTGTTGACTTTAAACTTGTATTGTTCTGCCACACGCATCAACATCGTGATCTCTGATTGAACATAGGAGTGACAAGTGATGAATCGCTTGGAATCCAGGATCTCAGCCAGGGTTTCGAGTTCGAGGTCTTTCCGGAATGGTTTGCCTGTAGCCTTGAGTCGGGCATATTCCCGGGCACGGGCAAAATAATCCACATAAACCTGCTCCACGCCCATCCGGGTTTGTGGATAACGGCTTCCGCCTTCTCTGCCCCAGTTGCTTTGTTTCACGTTTTCGCCGAGGGCAAACTTGATAAAGCCCGGCCAGTTTTGGAATTTCATTTCTTCCGGCGAAAAACCCCAGCGTAGCTTTATCAATTGGGTCTGGCCACCGATCGGGTTGGACGATCCATGCAGGATGTGGCTGCTTGTAACCCCACCAGCCAATTGGCGGTAGATGTCGATGTCTTCGCAATCGATCACATCGCCAATGCGCACTTCAGCAGAGGATTCCTGGGTGCCTTCGTTGATGCTGCGGGTTGCAGCAATGTGCGAGTGTTCGTCAATAATACCCGCGGTGAGGTGTTTGCCTTCTCCATTGAGGACGATTGCGTTGTCTTGAACAGGGAGTTTCCGGCCAATTTTCTGAATTTTCCCATTGGAGATCAATACGTCTGTATTCGTCAACACACCCTCTTTTTCGCCCGTCCAGACAGTGGTGTTTTGAATTAAAACCGTTTGTGCCCGTGGTTTATCTTTCCAGCCAAAAGCCGTGAATGGGTAGGTGACATCGCCCAGTATGGGTGGTGCGGGGATTGGGTCTTGCTTTTTGGGCTTGTCTGGTTCGGCGGCTTTACTTAAGCTGGCAGACCAAGCTACCCAGGATCCGTCCTGAAGGGTGCCATTACCCTCCCAACTACTTGTTCCTATCGTGCCGGAAAGCGCTACAAAGCCTTTTTTTAAGGTGTCTGGTTGGAAGGAGAGCGACACTAAGCCACTTGGGGCGTAGGTGAAGGTAGCTTTGACCTTAGCGCTGTCTATTTTCATAACCTGTGCTTCCGGAGCATCCGATTTTCCTTTGATAATCAGCGTATAAGTATCTTTTCCAACCTTTAATTCGTAACTTCCCATACTGCGTTGCGGAAGCGATTTATCCACTGAAACGTCGAATCCACGACCTTTTACCCAGTTCTGCTGAATTTTGGTTTCAGCTTTGAAAATGTTTCCGGTGGTAATGATAAAATTGGCGGTTTTACCTTGCTCCAGGCTACCCACGGCCCCACCCCGATCCACCCCAACCGGGAGGGAGTAAGCGCCTATAAAGGTAGCCGGATTATAGGTCAGTGCTTTCAGGGCTGTTTCTTCATCGAGGCCGTATTCAATGGCTTTCCGGAGATTTTCCCAGAATTTGGATTTTTCCTTCAGGCCATAGGTGGTCAGGCAAAATGGCACGCCTGCAGATTGTAGGCGTGCAGGATTGGCAGGGGCGAGTTCCCAGTGTTTAAGGTCCATAAGAGGCGTGTTGAGGGCATCGTATGGGTCGCGCACATCATACCCTTCCGGGAAATTAAGGGGTACAATCATAGGGTAACCCGTTAACACAATCTCGCTCAGGCGCTGATAGTCGTCACCAGCGGATTTGACGATGTATTTGGTGCCAAACTCCTGGCCTATGTGAGCGATTCGGAGGACGTCCAGTTTTTCGCCTGCTTCAAAGATCTGTGGCAGCCCTTGTTCAGCGATCCAGGCGTCCATAGAAAGGTTTTCTTCTTCTTTATATCCTTCTGTTTTGTACCACTGGGCATCGAGGTACGTCTGGCGCAGTAATGCGATGATGCCCATGAGCGAAGATGGATAGCCCTGTGTACTGGTACCTTTACTAAAGGTCAGGTGGTTACTGGCTTTTTCCAGCAAGATCATTTCATGCTCGCGCAGGTTGCCCGGCATGACCAGTGCACCTGTGCCCCGGGAAATGCCATCGGCCCGGTGGGTGAGCAGAGCGCCAAAGCCAAGTTTACGCCATTCTTCGGCGGCTTTAGGGTCGTTGGAAAACTCGGCGGCTGCGCTGTATTCGGGGCGCATGGCCTGGTTCCAGCTGTAAGCGCCTTTTTTGTTGGAAAGGGGTTGCGCGGGTCGTCCGAAACCACCGCCTTCATTGCGGGGCGGTACGGTAAGGCCATAGTCGGTCGCATACAGGTCAATGAACGAGGGGTAAATGGTTTTGCCTGTGCAATCGTGTATGGCCGCGTCTTTCGGGACAGTCACGTTGAGACCAGTGGCAACGACCTTGCCATCGCGGATGAGTAGGGTAGCGCCTTCAATGCGGGTTTTGTAATCCGTGTATATGGTCGCGTTCGTGAAGGCGTGTAATCCGGTACGTTCGTCAGAAGGCGCCGCAGTAGGGAAGGTTTGCTGGGCAAATAACGATGAACGATGAACGATGAACGATAAGGCGAGGAGAAAGCTGAGCCGGGTCAATTTTGTCATAGCAAGGAAAATGTTTTTCGGGGGTGAAGGTAGAAAAGGAATGGAATAGCTAAAATGTAAAGCATCGAACAAAGCGCAAGGTTTTCAATTTTGTGCCATTGCGATAAATTACATTTGTGAATCCATTCACCAAGACCAATAAACCCTGCAAAAAAACTATCTCTTTTTCGGAGTCATTTTATGGCTGCCCAATCTCCAAAATTCAGCGCTGAGTTGACCACTCCGAAGCATGAGGAGGTGTCAACTCAGCGCCGTAAATCATCCAAAAACCATGAAAAAAATCTTTATTATAGTCTTGCTAGCTTATCTCTCCCCCTGTTTCGCCCAAGAGTATAGAGGCGGAGAATTCCATTTTATCCGTATTAACCAGTCTCAATACGAAGTTGATATTGACTTGTATTATCGGAGTCCAGATCCTATAAAGGATTTCATTTTAGTGGACGCTAGTACTGGCGTTCGAGACACAGCTTATTTAGCGGCCAATGACTCAGTTTCCCCTGATGAACAACGCTTGCGTTATCATACATGCCTTTTTTTGCCAGTCGAGAACAACACGTATGTAATCTACGTAGTTGATTCTATTTTTTTGCCCGAGCTGGTCAACCTTGATGGTCCCAACAAATCATTTTATATCCTACATACAATTCTGACACCTCCTTACACTCAATTTTTTGATCTCAACTCCCCGCCTGTTTTTTCTCATTCTCCTACGGATTATTACTTCGAAAGTGGGAAATTGATCTTTAACTCTAACGCTGAAGATCCCGATGGCGATACGCTGTTTTATAGATTGCGCGACCTCAACATTCCTGGATATCATACATACAGTTGGCCTGCGGCCTCCGATACTTTATTGCTCAATTTTACCACGGGTTTATTGACTTGGGACAAACCTTTGTATCCGGGTAAGTATTTGGTAGGTATTGGTGTGGCAGAGTATAATTCCGGCGGTTATTACTTCGGCCAAATGCAACGGAATATGATCTTCGGGATTACAGAAGCAGACTTGGTTGCCGTTCAGGATCAAAAAGATGCAGCTCCTTTTCTGCTCTCACCGAATCCGGCTAGCAACGAAGTGCTTATTAGCAAGCAGCCAAGTGATAGCCGCTTTGAAATAATTGACTTAATCGGGAATGTCATGCATTCTGGTAGCCTGGGCGAGGGGGCACAAATACTGAATATATCTAGCCTTCTTAAGTGGTATATACCTTGTCAGGGTTTTCTCGGAAGGGAGGGTTTGGTCGGAAAAATTGGTCGTCCAGCGGTAGTACAAAATGGAATACGGATTTAGCAGATCAAACAGATTAAAACAGGTTTTTGCTTCGCGGAATCAAAATCTGTGTCCTGTCAAAAAAAATGTTTTAAAAGTTGTTTATTTTAAAACCTATTTGTACGTTTGCCTATCTTTTCAAAATAAAATTTGTTACTATTTATGGAAATCAACTTTATCGCTGTCGCGTCACTCGTTCCGATGATCATCGGCTTCGTTTATTACCATCCTGCAGTGCTCGGCGGGCCCTGGATGAAAGCAAACGGGTTTACGCTTGAAAGTCTTGGCAAAGGTCCTAATCCAATTTTGTATGTCGCGGCCTTAGGCTTTTCTTTCCTGCTTGCTATGTTTGTCTGTGTCAATGTAACCGGCCCGGGCCAGGACGTTGCGCCTGATGGGCATAGTTATGTTACTTTTCAGCATGGTATGGTACACGGGATCATCATCAGCCTGCTGGTAGTGCTGCCGATATTGGGTACCATGTCTATTTTTGAAAGACGTGGCTGGAGCTGGGTATTTACCAACTGGGGTTATTGGTTGGTTACGCTGACCGTAATGGGTGGTATCATGAGTGCCTGGCGCTAAGAAAGGAATGATTCTGACGTATCCTGTAGCGGGTGCCTCATAAGTTTTATTTTTCTTTTCACTGCGGAGTCGCAAAGACGCAGCGTTTTTGACAATCAAGTTGTTAAGGCTCTGCGCCTTTGCGCCTCTGCGGTGAAAAAGTACTTACAAGACACCCTCTTTCTGATTTGCTTTTGAAGAAAAACAAATATTATTTGGTTTTTCAAGCGCTTGTTTGCTACCTTTGCGCCCCTCGAAAAGCCCGGTGCTATTTCAAATAAGTAGCCGGGCGAGAATCTCTCATTTAAATTTTCAATTACACACCATGGCAGTCAAACTTCGCCTGCAACGCAAAGGCCGCAAAGCCGCCCCATTTTACCACATCGTAGTCGCTGATAGCCGTTCGCCCCGCGACGGTAAGTTCATCGAGAAAATCGGCACTTACAACCCACTCACCGTTCCTGCTGCAATCGAGCTGAACCGCGAGCGTGCATACCATTGGATCAGCGTAGGAGCACAACCTACAGATACGGTAAACGCAATTCTTCGTCATAAAGGCGTATTGTACCAAAAACACCTTCAAAAAGGCGTAAATAAAGGTGCATTCAACCAGGAAAAAGCAGACGAATTATTGTCTACTTGGATCGAACAGAAAGAAAACCGCACCGAAAAACACCGTGAGGAGACCAAAGAAGCTAAGAAAAAATTCGTAGCTAAAGTGGATGGTGTTGCCAAAGTAAAGGTTAAGCCAGTTCCACCTCCCGTTGAAGTGGAAGAAGCTCCTGCCGAAGAAGTGGCAATGGAGGCTGCTCCGGTAGTAGAAGAGGTTGCAGTAATAGAGGCTGCTCCTGTATCAGAAGTAGCCCCTGTTGTAGAGGCCGCTCCGGTAGTAGAAGAGCTCGCAGTAGTAGAGGCCGCTCCAGCAGTAGAAGCATCCGCTGAAGTACCTGAAGCGGTAGTAGAAGCACCAGCAGAAGAAAAAACAGAAGCATAAATAAGTGTACTTCTGTACGACTGTTTACATTTGCCATCGAAGCATGTTTTGATAAAAAGACCTGATGAAGCCCTTGATGGCTTCATCGGGTCTTTTTCGAAATAGAGTTTGACTTTATATCAAAAAAATTACTTGCCATGCAATCTTTAGACGACCAATATTATGACCGCCTGAATGAAATAGCAGCCGCTATTCAGGATTCTGAAAAACTCGCTCAATACCTCGAAGAGGAAGAGGACGAACTTTACAACGAATTGCGCACGGAATTCGAGCCAATGCTGTCCGCCTTGCACCACCAAGTGGCCTCCAAGGCTCCATTGCAGTTGGTAACCTTTGAAAAATATTTATTAGAGCCACCTTTTGAGGGACTTTATTTGCCCCGTATCCTCGGCTTTTCAGTGCTGCGCGGCGAGATCTCGGACCAGTTTAAATATGTTCGCCCCAACGACCACTTTAAAGAGATACTCATTGCAATTTGTAAGAGCGTACATTTTGAACAGCTCAAAAAACGCATCGGTCAAAGCATTACAGTGGGTTTTGCGTTGAGCAGCGATATCTGGATTACCAACCTGATGAGTCTCGTGGAAAACAAGCGCATCCGCTATTTCCTCCAACAATTAAAGCAAGACCGTTTCCGTGATCTGAAAGATCGCGAGGATATCTACCGCAGGTATTCCAATCAGTTCAAAAATGAACAGTACCACTCAGCTGATTTCCCAAAGACGCTGGGTGAAATGAAGCCTAATTTTTCGGCGCTGCGGCAATTCCTGCTCAAGCGCTTCGAAACGGGCGCAGGCAACGACAGCCTTAAATCCCAGATCCTTGATTTCCTCAATAATAAGGAATTTCATGGTACTGAGGAGTTCCTCGAAATGCTTGCCATTTGTGGTAATTTCGTGGACCTTGATCCAGCAGAACGCAAGGCTTTTGCCACACACTTCGAGCGGGAACGTCGTTCTTTTCAGGAGTTTGATCTCCGTTACCTGCGCTTCCTTGTCGGACTTTATAAATCGCCGGGTATTGACGCAACGAATGATGAGCGGATGAACCAGGCTATTGATAAGACCTGGAAAGACCGAATTTCAGATTACTACCGTATTGCAGATAAAATCCACAGCCTTGGTTATGTGCACCCCGATTCAATCGAAGCGGTGCAGGATTTTTACAACGGGCACGAAGGACTGGCCGTCGAAACTGAGTGCTTACGGCAATTAGTGATTACTTACTTCACTCGTCTGGTTAGAGGACTTGAGGAGCGTGAGTATTTCGACTTTTTCGAGTTGACCAAAATCTTTGGCCTTTACATGAAAATTTTTGGTAACCAGCAGTTCAATCAGGACATTGAAAAGCTTTCCTTGACGTATATCGGCAAACTGCTTAACCTGTTCCTTGATAAACGTGCAAAGGACTATCAAGACGTCAAACGTTTTGTTTCGACCCAATTTGTGGAATTTAACTTCCTGACAGATAAAGAAGTGGTAGAGTTGTTCAAAACCCGCCGCAAACGCCGCAAAAAATCGGAAGAAGAGGGCGAATAAATGAGGACAACGGACATTTTGACTTAAGACATTGGACTTATGCGGTAAAAGCTTGAAATTCATGTACTTGCGTAGTCGTGTCTAAACTCTAATTTCAAAATATACAGTAGCCTGGAACGCCATATTCATATTCCGTTCATCGAAATTTTTGGACAGCAAATCTAATGATGGGCGAAGGTGTTTTTTCTTAAAATACCTTCGCCCAAGCTTTTAGGTAAGATGTACCCCAATGACTCCAATGACCTCCATGACTCCAATGACCTCCAATGACCTCCAATGACCTCCAATGACCTCCAATGACCCCAATGACCTCCAATGACCCCAATGACCTCCATGACTCCAATGACCCCAATGACTCCAATGACTCCAATGACCCCAATGACCCCAATGACCCCAATGACCCCAATGACTCCAATGACTCCAATGACCTCCAATGACCCCAATGACTCCAATGACCTCCAATGACCTCCAATGACCCCATTGACCTCCATGACTCCAATGCCCCAATGACCGCGCATTGACACATTGACCACATTCACAAATTGACCACATTCAAATAAAATGTCAGTTCTAATTTTCATCATCGTCCTTTACATCCTGCTTGGTTTAAGCATGATGAAATTATTTGAAAAAGCAGGTATTACAGGTTGGAAAGCACTTGTACCTGGCCTTGCTGCCATAGAATGGTGCAAATTGGTAGGCCGAAAGCCACAGTATGCATTTTGGTTTCTGTTTCCGGTGGTCAATATATTCATCTATGCGGGCTTGGTGATCGATATGATCCGCTCCTTTGGTAGGCATGGATTTTGGGATTCTGTGTTGGCAGTCGTGTATGCCCCGGTGTCTTTTTTCCTGGTTGGGCGAGATGACAGCGATAAATATGAAGGGCCCATTCTGGAAAAAGAGCGTGAATTTCACCGTCTTCACCATGAGGCCTTAGAAAAAAAGGACGTTCTGGGTTTGAAAAAGCTGGAAGGTCAATATCCGCAGTTTAAAAAATCAGCCAGCCGGGAGTGGACCGAGGCCATCGTTTTCGCCGTTTTTGCGGCAGCATTCATTCGAATGTTTCTGATCGAAGCCTATGTTATTCCCAGCTCTTCGATGGAAGGCTCGCTCAAAGTCGGTGATTATCTGTTTGTGAGCAAAGCACACTACGGGATTCGTACGCCGATGACTGTTATTCAGTTTCCTTTGATGCATAACGTGATGCCGATTGTAGGTTGTGAATCCTATCTGGAAAGCCCGTCGCTTCCCTACTTCCGCCTTCCAGCCATTGAAACCGTAGACCGTAACGAACCAGTGGTATTCAACTGGCCAGCCGGCGATAGTGTATACATCGCTCCTGACAGAAGTTGGGATATTGGGCAGTGGAACCGAAACAATGTCGCAAACCGATACAGAGGGTTGAAATTACCTTTCGTATCCCGCCCGATTGATAAAAAAGACCACTACATCAAACGCTGTCTCGCCATTGCAGGCGATAGCCTTCAAATACGAGACGGACAAGTTTTTGTGAATGGTCAGGCAGCCCAAAACCCTACGCACATGCAGTTTGCTTACAGTCTTGAAACGACGGGCAACTCCTTTAACAGCAAAAAACTGGGGGATTTTGGTGTTAACCTGAACGAGATGTTCAAAGATGAAAAAGGCCGGGTTTGTGCATTTTTAGACCAGTCTCAGGTTGAAAAAGTACGCACAATTGGCTTGAAAGTAGAGCGGGTAAAACGTGGGGCCGACGCCGGCAATCTCTTTCCGAATGATGCCAAGCGGTTTGCGACATGGACCGTGGACGATTACGGTCCTATCTGGATCCCTAAAAAAGGTGTAACCGTTGAGCTCACACTTAGCAGCCTGCCTTTCTATCGTCGTGCCATTCAGGTGTATGAACACAATAAACTGGAAGTCCGTGAGGGTAAAATTTATGTCAACGACCAGGAGGTCACTTCCTACACCTTCAAACAGGATTATTTCTGGATGCAGGGCGACAATCGTCACAATTCCGAAGACTCTCGTTTCTGGGGCTATGTTCCTGAAGACCACATCGTTGGTAAGCCGTTATTTATCTGGTTCTCTACCAAAAACGGCAATATGCGCGATGGGATTAATTGGGACCGGATCTTTAAGTCGGCTTCGGCGATGTAATTGTTTTCTTTCCGCCAAGTGACAGCGGGAAAAGCAAAACATGAGTCACCCCGAATTTTGGGTTGCGTTCGTCCCTCTGGGGCTAACCCCCAAATTCGGGATGACTCATGCGAATCAGGGGTTAAACTGGCGTAATGTATCAAAAGCCACGATACCGCCGAGCCTCCGCTGGGCATAACATCTATCATCTTGTAACCCGCCGTTTCAACGGCGGGATTTGAGAAGCCCCACCAAACACATCTATCATCTTTACAGAACATCCGCATAACCAGGCAGATGCGGATGTTCTGTAAAGATGATAGATGTGTTTGGTGAGATGGACTGGATTCCCCTTGTTGAAACAAGGGGTTACAAGATGATAGATGTTATGCAAAGCCAACGCTCGGCGGTATAGTGGCTCTAAACAACCAATTAAAACCACGTTTAATCCCTGATTCGCATGACTCATGTTTGTTTTTGTACGGAGTATCAATTCCTCGAACGCATACCATTACCACGCACCACACTCAACTTAGACACCTCCGCTTTACCGCTGCGTTTGTCCTGAAAACGCACGAAATAAATGCCTTCAGAAAGTCCGCTGACGTCGAAATAAAAGGCATTAAAGCCGGGGTGTACTATTTCGTTGCGGGCAGCAATGAGCGTGCCGCCTAAGCCATGCAAGGTAAGATAGGCGTCGAAAGCTTCTCCTCTATTCTCATAGGCCACTTCTGTGCTGATACTCGCCGGGTTTGGATACAGGCTCATCGGGCGGAACTGATCCACTACGATATCTGCGCCGCCCCACTGGCAATTTGGATCTACGATATAGTGGCGATCTACCAATCTCATTTGATCGTAGCCGTCGAACATTGTTTGTTCCATGACGTATGGATTGGCGCCCAGCCAATCCTGGAGCAAGGTGGAGAACACCTGTCGATAGTCAAATTGCAGGACCTTTATTTGATTATCGCTCGTCAGATTATTTATGTCCGGGATGGTGCCTTGTACCCCTGGTCTCACGCCTTTGCCAAAAACCAGCATGGGAGACAGCGTGCCGTGGTCGGTTCCAAAGGAACCATTTTCTTTAGCACATCGGCCAAACTCGGAAAACGTGCATCCCATGACGTGGTCGGCCAGGCCCATTCCTTCGAGATCGTCGAAGAATGTTTTTACAGAATCAGAAAGCGATTGAAGCAGGGTAGCATGGGCACCCAGACTTGTATCGCCGGAATCCACCTGTGCCGAGTGTGTATCGAAACCACCGATCTGGCAAAGGAAAATTTTGGTCTTGCAACCGCCTTTGATCATCCGGGCCACTGTTTTAAGCTGTGCTGCAAGCGTCCCGGTGGGATAGGTGTTGATTGAATTTGAACCGGCGTTAAATACGTCGGTGATGCGTTGCGCATAGAGGTTGATGCTCCGTTCAACACCCATAATGTATTCTAACTCATCCCCATGGTCGCTGTCCGGAATATTCATGATCGGCGCTCCACCGATGGTCTGGATCAGCGAATAGAAGCCCGAAGGATCTTGTCCGCTCAGGTTGATAACGTTTTGGTGCTCCGTATCCGTGTGAAAACCAAGCGAAGTAGAGGGATCTCCAACCTGAATGCCCAGTGGATCAAGCATATCGGCCACAGGTGCTCCTTCGATGTGCGGGTAAAGTGCCTGCAATGCACGTCCCATCCAACCGGAAGTCAGATTTTCAAGATCACTGGAGCCACCACCACCAGAAAGCCAGAGATCAGTGCCTTTAAAATGGCTTTGGTTCATGCTTTGATACCCGGCAGCCTGTACTACAGATAGCCAGCCACGATCGTAGAGTTCTTTCATGCCAGTCATGGCCGGGTGAAATCCTGCCTGATCTGCAGCCGGGAGGGTATTGTCGATCGGGATGAAGGCTCCGGCGCCAGTATCATTTAATTTGGTCGTGGGCCGGAGTTGGGCGTAACGATCGTAATTGGCTGCAGGGATGATCATATTAAGTCCGTCGTTGCCGCCTTTGAGCTGAATGAGCACGAGGGTGCGGTCCTGTACCCCGTCACAAGAGCCGAGAATATCAGCCATACGGCTGTTGGCAAAAGGGCGCATCGCGAAGCCGTTGACGGCAAAGGAAGTCATCCCGGCGGCAGGGAGCAGGCGAAGGAAGTTTCTTCTTTTCATGTTAAAGTCGAAATCTATAGGCGTTTTGCGGCTTATTTAG
>CANJPT010000114.1 GCA_947476195.1 Lewinellaceae bacterium
CATTACAGGTCGTGGTATTGCCACTTGCATCCGTAGCCGTTACCGTGATCGTCGTCTGAACATTGAAGGCTACTCCGGCCGCTGGGCTCTGAGTCATTACCGGAACACCGCAGTTGTCTGCTTCGCTGGTAATACCCGTCAATACATCCGGCACTGCGTCATTACAGCTTGTCAAAGTGATATTCGCAGGACATGTGAACGTCGGTGCAAGGTTGTCTTCCACCGTTACCGTAGCAACACAAGTGGATACATTGCCCGCAGCATCCGTTACCGTCAAGGTCACATTATTGGAAGGGGTGCCGTTGGTTGCAATGGCTGCACATTCTAAATAGGTCGGGGAAACTATTATACTTGCTATTTGACAGTTATCCGTAGAGCCATTATTCACTGAGTCCGCTGAAATATTGGCGTATCCCAATGGGTCCAAAGGTATGATAATAGAACCGGTAACACAGTTAGCCACAGGCGCTTGAGTTTCCAGACTCATCACTGTAATCTGTACCGAACAAGTGCCCGAATTGGCAGAACCGTCGGTAGCGCGAACCGTGAGGGTATTGACGCCAGGACCGAAAGCAACTGTTGTGAGGTTTACCGCTTGATTGGTAATCGAATCGGAATAGTTCACATACCCTCCACTGTTAATTTTATAGGAGAACCCAAGACCACAAGTTGCAGCATTGTCAAAGTACTCCAACGCAACGGGACTGGAAGTAGCCGAACTGGTGAAGGTTAGCGACGGCACCGTAGCTGAACAGATTGCGACGGCATTCACCGTAAGATCCACAGGGCAAACCAACACCGGTGCGGTATTGTCACTGACAATCACATTGGTTGTGCAGGTGGAAATATTGGGCGAATAGTCTGATATTGAAAGCGTTACATTATTGGCCGCTGTATTGTTGGTGGCAATATTGGAACACCCCAAGCTGGCTGGGCTCACTGTTATGGTGGGTGTAGCACAATAATCGGTAGAACCATTGTCCACCAAACCAACCGGAACTGCTGCAACACCCGTAATCGAATCCATAGAGACATAGATAGGGCCTGTTACACACCTAGCCACTGGACCTTCTAGCGAAATCGTACTGGTTGCCGTGGACATGCATCCACTTGTATTTGAAACCGTAACCGTGTAGGTTGTTGTAGCTAGTAGAACAACTGAAATTGCGGCCGTGGATTCAGCAGTATTCCACACATACGTAATTCCACCAGAGGCAGTCAGAAGGGCACTATCGCCATAACACAGATAGCCATCGTTGTTCGCGATGCCAGAATTCTCTGAAATACCGATGGCGGGCGTTGGAAAATTATTGACCGTGATCGACGTGGATGTTGTAGCTGTACAGCTATTTGCATCTGTAACTGTCACGGTGTACGCTGTTGTTGTCAATGGTAAAACCGATAGCGCCGCCATCGTTTCACCAGTACTCCATGCGAAAGAAATGCCGCCCGATGCCGTCAAGGTAGCATATGATCCAATACAAAGGCTACCATCATTGTTCGCAGAACCAGAAGTGTCAACAATCGCGATGGAGGGTATGGGGGAGGCGTTTTGCGTAATCGTGGCGGATGCTATCACGCAACCGCCAGCCATCGTGACCGTTACAAAGTAAACGCCAACAGTACTCACCGTGATGGCAACAGCGGTTGAACCCGTATTCCATTGGTACATCGTGCCGCCCTGAGCCGAAAGCGACACGCTCCCGAATGGACAAAATGACCGGT
The DNA here is from genome assembly GCA_947476195.1 of Lewinellaceae bacterium. Classification (GTDB taxonomy): domain Bacteria; phylum Bacteroidota; class Bacteroidia; order Chitinophagales; family Saprospiraceae; genus M3007. The sequence goes on from CANJPT010000114.1 coordinate 1,726, forward strand.
CACCCAATATAAGTGTTGTATCTGGCTCCCCCGTCTGATCTAAAATTTCAACGGAAACCGTCATATCTGTGAACAAATTCAACTGATTGGTTGCTCGGATCACAACTTCATAGTGATTGTCTAAGTTTGCGTCCAGTGGTTGTTCGTAATCCGGCAAAAAACCTGACCACGATACCACGCCTGTAGCAGGATTGACAGAAAATTTTGAAGCATCCGCACCACCCTGAATGGAATAGATAAGGCCATTGCCCTCTGCATCCGCCAAATCAATCGCAAGCGCATCGTACACAGCACTACAGCTGTTTTCCTGAAAATTCGTGGTAGAATCTGTTACAAAAAGTGGCTTGTTATTCGGCACCACATTGTAAAATACACGAACCGTGTCTCGCCGCTCGTCGGAATAATCACAGTCATAAACCATGATATTCATCGGGAAAGAGCCCACCCAAGCTATGTTTTTTACCGTGGTGTGCAGCGTGTTGCCAGTCACTAAGACTGGTAACAACGGCGAACACTGAAGCAAATATGGCGATGCAATAGAACCCAGTGTGCCGCCCGGAACAAAGTTAGTCGTGGTGGGTATTTCGTAGATATACTGATTTATGTCGTGAAAAAACTTAAAGGTAATGGGGCCGGCTGCCAGGTTTTGAAGGTTTATAGCATACCAAACATACGGCGCTACCCCACTTTGTGTTGCCGTTCCAACCAAGATATTATTCACATAAGCTGCCAGTTTTGAGCCAGAACCTGTCAATGCAGGTTCCGCAAAAACCGGCCGGACCACCATCTTCATAAACGGCGAAACGGTGGCCACCGGTGGCCACATCGGATCAACGTCAGCCCCCTGATAGGGAAAAAATTCAAGATCATAATCCCGGCATGGTCCGGTGTAGGTGAGATAGTTGTCCAACAATACATCCGAAAAAGTCGCACCCGATAGTATGGTCTGATCCGGCACCACCGACAAGACCGGTGGGCCATAATCCAATAATACCGTGAATGTTACATACCTGCTTGCGGAATATTGATTCGACGTCTGATCCGTTACCGTTACCAGCAAACTGTCTGTGCCTACCCAGGTATTGGAAACAGGGGTCACAGTCAAAATATTACCAACTACCGAACTAGTAAGGTTCACAGTGGATGAAACCGTCCAAACCACTGTATCCCCGTCACAATTGACCAAATAACTGGGCAAATCAATGGTTCCAAATGGAATATTCTGAAGCGTTGTATCCGCTGGAATAGGTAGCAGTTCAGGAGGGAAATCTAGCCCGGGATCAATGTTCGCCAACAAAGGCGTAGATATTGACCCCAAAGTTACGCCTGCCAAAAACGTCGGCGTCAAAGTCGTCGCATACACTTGGTCGTTCGGACTGTAATAAGCCTTAACGCGCAGTACTTCTCCAAACGCCGTATTTGAATAAACTGTTACAAAATAATACAGTGAACCGCTGATATTAATCGCTGTGGCAGTTCCACGCAACTCATTTCCTGAAAAAACACCGATGATGGAACCTGGAGTATTAGAAAAAACACCCTGATATTGCAAGCGAACAATCATCTGCATGCTGAACTGATAATTGGCTGGTGTAACCATCCAGTTGGGTGTGCCGTTCAATGGTAAAGCCGAAACTCTAATTGCCCAAAAAAGCAAACAAATCACCAGGAAAATCTTGTGTCTTACACCAAAAAAAACGATCATATTAAATTTGCTTATTGTGTATTTTTTTGTAAAACAAGAAATCAACTAAAAAACGGTGCCGCGACCAATGAAAGAACTGTGCGTTGGCGAAGCGAATTTTTCCATTATCAAAATTGTTTTACTCAGATAAAATGTCCAGCATTTTACCCGCTTCAAACCTTGATAAAGCAATAATGCTCTTCGCCAACGCATGGCTTATTCACTGAACGCGGCACTTTACGTCAACACTAGCGTTGAACAAGTACTTTCCTACTCACAACACCAGCCGATGTGGTCAGATGCACGACATACACCCCAACCCCCAAACTGTTTCCTGAATCTGTTGAATTGGTGCTCCATGGTACAATATTCACCCCAGCTATGGCTTCTACTTTAAAGTCAGCTACCCTGCGACCACACACATCCGTTACTACAATATCAACCTCCTCCGATTGGGCCATCGTAAATCTAAAGGTGGTTTGTGCACCAAAAGGATTGGGTATCACCTCCAAAGAAACCTTTTCAGAGGCTACTTCTGTAGTACCTGTCAACGAATACGTGAAAGGAACAGGCATTGCAACACTGCCCTGGTGCAGGTCCGATAAAAAAAGCATCTGTTCTTGCACAGGCCTAACTAGTCCGGTGCTAGCATCATATAGTTTGAAATGCAATGGCTGACCATTGACATTCGAGTAGGTAGTCATGAAAAACAAATAAGCAGACAAAGACGGAATATAAACAGCCTGGGCGGTACCCCTGATCTCATCCCCATAAAATGCACCCAATTCAAGTTCTGCTGTGGTTGCGTTGAGACCGTCCACGGAAAGCATCCCAATAAAAGTTGAACTGAACTCAAATGCCGATGGCACTATATTCCAATAATTGGATATTGGAGAACCAACATCGGGCTTCGACCCTGATATCTCTGAAAAATTAGGATTAACCGGATACACCAAATTTCCAGGGTTTTGAACCTTCAATAGATAGCCCTTCGGCGCGCGCAGGTATTTCAAATTGCCAATCCATCCGTACGGCACACCAATATACTGGGCAAATGCTTCCTGACTTTTGATGATATCTCCTACCTGGGAGGGCAATGAGCTCAGCGCATCGTTGATGGGCAATGCGTAATTCGGAATGTATCCTAACCAGTTCCAACCCGTCACCACAGGAATGGAAACGCTCTGTGGATCAATCAAATCACCTATCATTTTCAAGGTATCTGCCACGAGTGACTGATAGTTGTACATACTAATGTTGTTGAGCCTCGACAAGGAGCCAACCCAACCATTACCGGGCAGGTAGGTGGAAAAGGCAGACTGACTTTTCAGAACGGCATTCTCCGGATGATGCAGCGTAGCCAACGCGTTCTGAATACTGTCATTGGGAAACACCAAATTAAATGACACCCAGTTCCAACCAATGCCAAGTCGAATATCACGCAAGATGTAACTGTTGGTGTGTATTACCTGAGGACTGGTAGGATTACCGATAATCTGATCGATAACAAAATTGAAAGTTTCCTGAACAGTGGCATACACCAAACATTCCTTCGCGTTCCAAACCAACAACTCAATAGGCTTCAACAAATCGTCGCTGTTCCCATATACGGTGAGATATACCAAATACGTATTCAACTCCGGAACATATTGAACATTAGACCTTCCACGCAACTCCCCCCCAATAAAAGCAGAAACCATATCCTCAATATCCGTGGAGTTTTGACCCTCAATATTGAGTTTCAACACCAGATTCATCGTATTCTCATACGTGCCGTTGTTAAAATGCCAGTCAGGGCTTTCACACAATACCCTGGCCCCAATTTTCAGCGCCTCACTACCGCCTCGAATATACGAGGAAGAAAGGATGGTTTTCATCGAATCCACGCCACTCCAAGAACCTATGGCAAGCGAAGAATCAACTTCAAATCGAATAGCGCGTACTTCGTTAGGCACCAAAACGCCTGTGTCCGGCACCACGTGTACCCAATTTACGGAATTGATAATTTTAAAAGGAACATTGGAACCACTCCTGTTGAAAATATTAGCGGTCATGGATTTTGTCTCATTTTCAAACTTGGTCAGGCCAACACTGTCAGTCAGCCAGGCAAGTTCGTTGCGGTCTACCCGAAATTCCCAGGAATAATACGCACCCTTATTTCCCGTTTTATCCTCAATATCGTGTAATTCAGCACGCAACAAGTGGTTTTCAATAAAACGGTTGTCGATGTTGGGTACGATGATGATCTTATTCTCAAAACAAGTAATGTCTATATCAATCAAATCACCCGTTTCGGTATCATACAAGGCAACATTGTTGGGGTGCGTGATATCAGCAGGTATTAAATGGTCACAATTGATCAATTTATTGAAAGAAAAGGACAGTTCATCCCCGATTTGCAGCACACCATCGGACGGTTGCGGGGTACCTATGAGACTGGGTGGCTCTCGCTCAATACGGCCTTTCATGACCTCAGAAAAACCGGGCATGTCGGAGGATGCCCCGGTGCAAACCGTTACAGCCCGCAGTTCATAAGGGCCATCAGACAAGCCCGTCGTTTCCCAGAAAAACTGGGTAAACCCGGGTTGTAAAATAGGCGGTTTTGGATTCGGCAAGGCGGCAAAACCCGACCAGTGGGGGTTGTACACATCCGAAATATTCGCCACATTAATCCAGGCTCCATCGCCGTCTGATCGTCGGTATTGTAAGCGCACCAACTTGAAATCAGTCGCCGAGGTATCATAACCCGAAACGGTCACCCGCATCAGGTCGTCTGAACCCGGAGTATTGGGATTGGGGAACAATACCCAGTTCTGTTCCGGCACATTGATGTTCACTTCACTACAAGGACGGATGAAATGAGCACTGAAAAATTGCGCAGAATAAACAATCTTATCGTCTTCCGACGCTAAACCAAGTGCGTTGGCCCGATCGTCTTCGCATTCTGAATAAAATGCTACTTGCAAACTGTCATAATCGTACTTCTCTGGCCCTCGCTCAACAGTAACCGTGATCGGCACCGATTCTCCAAAAGGAATGGCATATCCCACAGGGTGATCCAGGTAGGCGCCATTCAACCGAATAACAGCACCATGAGGATTACTCGCCGGATCTGATGTAAAGGCATACGTGCGCGTTTCATTCGTCTGACTATTATTCCCCAGGTAAAATTTATAAACCGCAGGTTCATTGGCTGGTACATTGGTAACGATGGCGCCACTTCCATCCCTGAATTCAAGGGTGGTACCTTCCCGGTGGGCAGTCCCGGGCTCCCAAGGGCATTGGGTCTGTCCTGCTTTCAGCCTGAAAACCGGTGTCTTATACACAGAGTCCATGGCTACATCCAGGGTAAAAGCATCGCCCGGATCATTGTCAGCGAGCACATAACCGGTTGTAACACCCACACCTGTTTCGTCTTCGCTGGATTTGCCATTGCTTGTAGCTGCCTTAAAATTAATAGAAGCGTCAAAACCTAATCCCAACGCTTCAAAACCAAAGGTAGTACTCAGCGTTGATTCTGTCTTCCAAGACTGTTCAATAGCCACAGATGACGTCGTGTCGCTGGTTTCAGCATACTCATAGGAGGCAGAAGCGTCAAAACTAAGGTTTCTAATGAGTTTTGCTTTTTCTTTTAATGAATCGTTTCGATCTAATATATCCTGCCATCGAGCATTTGTCTCCGCATATCGTGCACTGTCCTGGGGCGATAAATCAGGATCCGAAGAGCCCAAAATATCCACATAGCGCATCACGTTATTTTTAATATTGTCTTCTGAATATACAAATACTGTTGGAAAACTACCCGGCTCGACATTGACGACTGTTTTTATTTCAGGCTCACAAATGGTATCATTGTAGGAGACCAGGTCAGCCAAACCGAAAACAATGTTGATGGCCTCTCCCATAAATACATCACCTCCTTGAGAACCTCCTACAATCATTTCATCTTCACTGGTAGAAATACGCTCGGTAGCCTCTGTACAGGTTTGGAATGTTGAATCGGTTAATTTTTCATACGTCACCTGAAATTCTGCCCCAATGTCAAAGGTGGTTGAAAGATTTACATCCACTTCGACGCCAATACCAACCGAGCCACTTAAATCCCCTCCTAAATGCAGCTCTAAGCTGCCGCCGCCGCCCACCTCATAACTCAAGGAGGTCGTATAGGTCTTACAAACGCTGGTACCCTTTTCGATATAAGAAAAACTGCCGTCACCCGGTGGATCCCGAAGAATAATACTCGGCATTAACGGCAATAAGGTGGTAAACGTGCTTTCTTTGTTGCGAATACCCGTAACCACTACAGATTGATTGGTACTGGTCTCTCTCCCCAAGATGGTGGTGGCAAAAACTTGAAGATTTTTTAAATATGGGGGGGATGGATTGGGTTCTCCTGTTTTAAAATTATAGCGCAAGAGACCACCAGTCATGGCTGTATCCAGCAACTGATACGAAATACCATTGATGAATCTGAGCGCTGCCGTATCCAAATAACACACCCCATCATCTGAAACAGTCGTTTCATATTGTTCTTTCACCCTGACTTCCAAGGTTACCGGTTGGCCTTTATCGAGCACAACCGTCTCGGGAATACATCCCGGAACCGGATCAAAGCCTGTAATCACTATTTGAGGAGGGGCGTAATAAATGAAATCCACGGCTGTATCTCGCTTCGTCAAATCTACGGTTTGACCACCGGCCGTTTGAAAAGCCGCTTTTACATTGGGGTCTGAATGCTCTACAACAGAAACAATCACGCCCTTCAGCGGGGGTACTTCTAAAAATTCAAAATCACCCTCCTGATTGTCTATGGTTATTTGTCGCTCCAGACACCCGTCCGCAGAACGAATTTTAACGGTACAAACGGTGCCCTGGCCCGTGCCCGGGGGTGCTTTGATAATGGATTTTTTACAGTGACCACCCGCAACTTGTCCGGTTACCTTACGGGTTGTAACATCGTTGAACAGTATCCCTGACAAAGGATTGAGCACGTTGGTGACAGTCCATGATGCTGGAAGATATTGGTGATCTTCAAATACAGGGGACAGAACAACATTGTCTCCAGGGTTCAGATCCACCACAAATCTTCCCGTTGAATCGGTGTATATCTTTGGACTATAGGACGCGCCATTGACCAATATTTCTACCTGCGGTGCGAAACAATCGGTATTCATGTACCGTACGTATCCACTGACGGGTATCGTAGACCGATCAGCAAAATCCACCAAATCTACCGAAGTCACACTGGGATTGAGGGTTGCTTGTCGGGTTATTGGTGAAAAAATATGGGGCATTGTTTCCTGACGACTGGCAAAAGTGGTCCATTCAGCTCCATAACTAGTGCCGTAATTCAATAACACTGATCCGTTGTTATTCAAGCGGTTACCATTCCCCTCGTTGAACGGAAAATATATCCGCAATCCCTTCTCCTGCGCATCGCGAGCTGTTGTATAGTGCTCTTGAATGACAGATTGGGTCAGTAGTGTATCATACAAAGCGATTTCATCGACCAATCCCCCAAAATAGTCGGTCCGGCTGCTCCCATTCATTCGAGCACCAACCAACCATGTTTGCGATGTGTCAGAGCCATTCCCGGATACTCCGGTAAACGTGTGCCCTCCCATAGAAACACCATTGATAAAGACTTCAACGTTGCGGGACCCACCACTGCTATCGATGGAAATGGCCAAATGTTGATATCCTAGGCCCAATGCCCCAAAGATATAAGAGTCTCCGTTGAAATAACATCCCAGATCGTTGGAGTTTCCGTTGGGAGTAAGGTATACTCTGAATTCATTGGATCCCCATTTTTTTGAAAGCACGCATTGCTGCCCATCAGGACCAAAGCTGTTCAGCCAAAGTTCTAAGGTGGATTTAGGCGTCAAAGAGAAATCAGGCAACGTGACATAATCTGATTGCGGCTTGTTAAAGCGCAGCGCACGATACATGTAAAAATCTTTGGACGGTGTAGCCAAAAAGGTCGTACCAGTTCCATAACTAACTGACTCAATCCGGTAATATCCCGCATCATTGGTTTTGGCAGAGGTACGTACATTGGGCCTGTCGACATCAAATGCTGCCCCGCAGAAATATATTTTCTGCTGGCTCATGATATCAAAAGAACCAGACCCCTGCTGCTCATCAAACTTCCAATAATGCGCTAATCCAGGTGTTAAGGAAGATGCCGTCCCCACAATAACGGAGCTTAGGTCAATTTCTTCCAATATGGTTTGGTAGATGCGAAACTCGTCAAAACTCCCGGCCCAAGTCCCAAAACCATTTTGTCCACCAAAATATAGTTTATCAGCATCTACAACATTGCTTATCGCTTGTATTTGGACCAAAGAACCATCCAGATACAACCTACCCTGTCCACCGCTGCTGTTGTACGAAAGGGCAATATGGTGCCATCCATTTTTTGAGCTATCCGGAAAAGGAGCCTCCAGTAAGGCTGCACCATTCTCCGTAGCACTGATGGCTATGCCATTTGCACCGGATGCACTGTTGAAAGCACGAAAAAACAAATTATTGGCTCCTCCCAACTGTAATACGGCGCCATTGCTGGCTGCAGAATCGGTTTGTATCCAAAAGGTAATGGTCCATGAGCCTCCAGCTTCCGGCAGTATGGGTGCTTTGGTGGAATCGGATATAAAAAATGCACCGTCTGTATACTCAAATCCAGCAGAAAACCCCTGCAAGGGCGTAAGCGTCACCATAACATCTTCCACCGGTCGGTTGTTGGTTGTTTGTACCCGACCTGTAATAACCCCATTGGGCGTTTGAAACCCAACAGCTTCGCCCGCAACGCCTTCTCCAAATTCATTGATCCCGCTAATCGTATATACATAGGGACGACCGGCAATCACATTGAAATCATTGTAACTCCGTACGCCTTTGCCCACATTACCCAAAAATATGCCATCGCGGTAGATGTTCAAACCCAACGTTGGATCCGGACTCAAGGGGTCTATTACCCAATTAACCTGGATGCGATCCATAAGCTCACCCTGAGATGCCACAACGATAGGCGCCAGGGGCGGTAACAAAAACCGGCTGTAAAACCCAAGCATACCATTGTACTGCTGACCAGCATAAACCCCCGTCAGAGGCTCCCCCAAGGTCAGGGTGGTGCGGTTTTTTGTACTATAAGAATTGTTTACGCTGCCGAAATTAAAGAAAACCTGACCCGAAAACGACTCCGAACCAGATACTGATCCATCCGTGCAATTGACCTGCGACCAAAGTGATGGCGCACAGCAACAAATCCACCCGAATACCGAGAGTGAAAGTATTATTTTTTTCATATAATTCAATTTATTCGTAGAAAAAAGGCTTGTGAACAGGGCGATAAACGTCTGGTGTAATCTAATTAGTGATGGATGCCTCTATGGTTAGAACCCTTGTATCCAAGCGCTCTTTAATGGCCTTCATACGGTCATTTTGATCCTTCAAAACGGCAATTTCATTTTCCAAGGCTTCCATTTGACGAATCAACGCCTGGGTTGCTGAAACATTCAACGTATGAATACGGTCGTAATCAACCTGTTGAAAATCGTCTACCTGCTTGCCATACACAAATACCCATTCCGGTGTTTTTTCGCTCCAGTTAGCAATGGTAAATGTATGCGCATCTCTAACAGTTCCTACCACCAGATCCCGCTGCCCGTCAGGTAGCATCAACCGAACAATATCGCCAACACCTAAATGGTGCTCCTGAGCCAATACCATCGACAACACGCCTGCGGAAACGCTAAAATCACGCACCTTTTCGTATATATCAGGTACAAAATCACGGGTGATCGATACAGCCTCCGGAAATACAGCGGCCACTTCCTGGGCAATAAACCCTTTTTTATACGCCGTCCCATTGGCTACTTCGTCTATGTGGCGGTAGTCGGTCACCCGGAGTTGACGGATCAGATCAAGATCCTTCCGGTTATCAGACAAAACCAGGTCGCGCTTGATTCTGTTGTCGGAAAAAGCATTGAACTCAGATGCTTTGATACGATTATTGGAGTTTATAGAATAGTTTTCAGAAAAATCACTGGCGCAATCTTCGGAATAACAACAACAGGACAAACCTTGCTTGATATAACGAGCCGTTCTGCCAGAATTATAGATATTTTTTGACCCTGAAATGCTCAGGTGTGCAGGAATCACAACCCCTTCAGACGTTATTTTTAGTTTGCTACTACCACCAAACTGTAATAGGGTTTCATTTACATTATTGATGGTAGATCCACTGATAGAAATGTTGCCCAAGGTCGCACTGCCGGATGGCTGTGTAAGGCCATTGGAAAATGTCCCGGAACCAGTAACATTGATGCCATTGGTATTGACCTCCAGTTTGTTTGATGCGTTGTACTGAAACACCGTATTGTTTGAGCCCGGATTGAGCCTGAACACATTGTCTGAAGTACCAAACCCCAAGGTGGCTGATGTAGTACCTTTCATGAATTGTATGTTGGAACCCGTACTGCCCTCGACCAATTGTTTGCCGATGCCTGCGCTATTTTTTACGTGCAGTTGATACCCGGCCGTGGGTGTGCTGGTCCCTGCACCGATGGCGCCGGCACTGGGTAGCACATTGCTGCCGCCCTTCAAGGATAAGGTGTACGGTGCAGTCGTAATCTGCTGACGGGGGCTCATCTCCGGCGTATTGGCGATGGTGATTCCCAAATAATAATCCTCGTTGAAAGGAAGATTAAGGCTGGTGACGGAACCAAGAACAGCACTGTAAAGTCCGCTTGAAATCGGTACGTTGGGTTGTACTTCCGTCCATAAAGCCGATCCAGCTTCCAGCACGTTGTACAACTTAAACGTCAAGGCATAGGTGCCATCCGATACTGCGTTGCCATTGGCTTTTTTGAGGATACCCTGAATGCTGAGCTTTACACCCTGCGCATGCACGTTCGCGGTGGATAATAAGAAAAGTGTTATTGCGATAAATTTCAATGAAACAGCAATAGAGGCTTTCATAGGAAATTAATTTATAGTTTTAAAAAAAGCATTTCATGGAATGCTGTGCTCAATTGGCAACAGATGCCTCCACGCTGCGAATACGGTTATCCAGCCTTTCTAAGGAAGCCTTCAATTCGTTGTTTTCAATTCTTAACTGCATTTTTTGTTTTTCCAACAGCTCTTTTCTGCGGATCAATTCCTGGGTAGCAGATATGTTCAGCGTGTGAATGCGGTCGTAATCAACCTGACGAAAATCACGCACCTGTTTACCATATACAAACACCCATTCCGGCTTTTCACCTGTCCAATCGGATATGGTAAATGTATTGGCCGATGGAACACTTGATACCGTCACTTCTTTTGGCGCATTGGGCAACATTAATCGCACAACATCCCCTTCCATTACATCGTGGTTCTTGTTGAGCACAATGGTTAATTTACCTTCTGAAAGCAAATTCTCCCGGGCATTTTCATATATATTGGGGATAAAATCGGAGGTCTTTGTTACCGCTTCCGGAAATACCGCCTCTACTTCCTGAGCGATAAACCCTTTTTTATAGGCTGCACCCTTTTCAATGGTATCTATGTGGTGGTAATCGGTGACACAAAGATTTTTGAGTATCTCCAAATCGGTGGCGCCATCCGACAATACCAGGTCCGTTTTGATGCGTTTGTCTGAAAATGCATCAAATTCAGATGCCCGAACACGATTGCTACAATTGATAGCATACGGATTTGTGGTATTATTATCGTTACAGCCATTATTACCACCTGATCCCATCCAGGAGTAATTACCGGTGTAATTCTTGGTGCCCGTCACACTCAAATGCGAAGGAATAGAAAGGCCCTCTGTAGTAAGCGTAAGTTTTGTAGTGTTGTTAAAATTAAAATTCGTATTGTTAGCATTGTTGATGACGGAACCAGCTATGGTGAAATTCGACAACGAAACATCGCCCGAAGTCACGCTTAACCCGTTGGAAAAAGTACTGGTGCCTGTCACATTGATCCCATTGGTGTTGACTTGCAATTTTTCAGAAGCATTGTACTGGACGACCATGTTGTTAGCGCCTGTATTAAGTCTGAGTATATTGTCAGCACTACTAAGTCCAAGCGTGGCCGTGACCGAAGCTTTTTTGAAATCAATTACAGCCCCTGTCGTACCCTCAAGCAACAGTTTGCCAACACCAGAAGCGTTTTTTAGATGTATTTGGGAAGATGAAGATGGTGTACTTGTACCAGCACCAATAGCCCCTGAACTTGGAAACAAATTAGTTGTTCCCAACAATGACAGGGCATACGGTGCTATAGTCAGTTGCTGTCTGGGCGTAATCTCGGCAGCAGTGCCAACACTAACCCCCAAATAGTAATCGGTATTAAAAGGCAAATTAAGAGAAGTTACCATTCCCAGAATCGTAGTATAAATACCGTTGGCAATTTCCAATTCAGGTTGCATTTCTGTCCACAACGCTGTACCACCGGTCGCACTGTTGTACAGTTTGAAGGTAAAAGCATAGTTACCATCTTCTACCGCATTGCCATCCGATTTTTTGATGATACCCTGAATGCCAAGTTTAGCAGTTTGGGCACTCATGACTTGCAAGGAGAACATTGTCAAAAATGTTGCTGCTAGTCTCAATGAAAAAACAAAAGAGCGATTCATATACATATTTTTTTATCTGAAGGATATCATGAACAATAGCAAATCTGGTTGTATTGGCCCGAAACAGACCGTAAACCTTTCATCATGCGTTACGCTCAATGGGCGATGGTAGCTTCCAGGGTGCGTACCCGTGCATCAAGCGCATCCAACTTGCGTTTTAAGGTATTGCTGTCATTTTTTAGTACTGCATTGTCCACTCCTTGGGCATCGAGGGAACGGGCCAGTTCCTGGGTTACCGACACGTTGAGGGTGTGAATGCGATCGTAGTCCACTTGGTGAAAATCATCCACTTGTTTGCCATATACAAATACGACTTCCGGCTTTTTACCATGCCAATCGGCCACGGTAAAAGTATTAGCATCCGTCACCGTTACGACCGTCTTTTCTTCCTGGCTATCGTCTAAAAAAAGACGCACCAAATCTCCCTCCTTTAGGCAGTGCTGGTGGGAAAGCTCGAGGGTAAGTTTATCTCCAGTAAGGTTGATTTGAGTTGCATTTTCATATACATCCGGTACAAAATCACGCGTGATGGAGACAGCCTCCGGAAATACCGATTCTACCTCCTGCGCGATGAACCCTTTTTTATACGCACTTCCATACTGAACAGCATCTATGTAGCGATAATTGGTCACCCGGAGGCGTTTGAGCACTTCCA
>CANJPT010000115.1 GCA_947476195.1 Lewinellaceae bacterium
GCCCGGCCATTAAGGTATGAATATGGCGGTCTGATTTTTCCTTTCTCTGCGTTGTTCGTCGGTTAAAATGTCCCGCATTGCGCCCTTCTCACGCCTTGATAAAGAAAAAATTTGCCTCCCCAATTCATACCTTAATGGCCGGGCGCGGCACCAGGGCAAAGGGTTTTCTTTTTCTAAAGTTTCACCCGAAAAAAACGCGAACGGCAAAGCCTCGGCTCTTTTAGGATGTCTTTCCAAAAATCAAAAGAATTGACATTATAGGCAATGAGCAGTTCACCCGGTTTGGACAGGTGTGGAAAGCCCTTTGCATTGTAGGAAAAATAGTCCAAATCTGATTCCCATTCCTTGCACTGCCATACCTTATGAAGCGGAAAAAAAGGTCCTGCGGGACTTTTTGAAATCTGCAAAGCAACATCATTCTCTATTCCGGAAACTTGATGTGCCAGCACAAAACGTCCATCGGCCATCGGGCTCATACTCAATTCATTGGAAGCGAGGCGTGTAACGGGTTTAGCTTGCAGGTAATCCTTGGTCCATTCGCTGCCATTGGCGAACTCCCAATGGTCAAATTGCTCAAATTCTTTGGGCTTTACCCGGGCTACAACCAGTCCGTTGTTTGTGCCACCCACGCCAAAAATATAAAGATAACCGTCTGGATTGGGGGCGCCGGCCCAGGTAGTATTGACTAAAATACCGCTGCCCATGGTAACCTTGTTCCATTTTTCCAGGGGGAAAAAGAATGGTGTTTCCAATTGCCGCTGGTCATTATAGGGCGGTTTGCTGCCCTTAGGAATAGCAATCAGGTTGACGCCCAGCTGGTCAAATTCAAAGAAAGATCCAGGAATAATGGTGTCTTTTACCGGATATGCAAAAATATACAGGGTACTATCCATCTCCACATTGACAAATCCGTCCCCAAGCCAATAGTATTCATTGGGCTTGGCGTGGGGCGTTGTAGGAACAAAAAGAGAGGTCGGATTGCCTTTTGCGTCTTTGTTGATAAAAAATTTGAATTTGGAACTGTCTGGTTCGCTGCCGTCAAGATAGGCGACACAGTTGTGCACCATGGTGAAATCTTTCCGTTGGATGGTTTCGCCAATGGAATCAGCCACTACAGAGTCACTAAAAACGAATAAGGTTTTTGTTTTAGCGGTAGCCGGACGAAATTCTGCACCATCCATTGGGATTGCAAAGAGGCCGTCACCCCCGAACCATCCGGCATTTCGGATGAACAAATTGTCCCAATCTGTTGCGGCAGTTGATTTTTCAATTTGCCCGGAGTTAGATTTTGAGCTTGTTAGACTTAAGCCCGTTTGATGGCTGCAAGCAGAAAGTAGCCATAATGAAAGGAGGCAGAAGCCTTTTAAGGGCAAAAATTTGGAGATCTTGTATTTCATGAAAAAATCAGCATTATTTCTTTCGTGTAAAAGTATAGCATGCATCTGAATCGTTAGTATGTTTGCACATACTAAATTTTCCAATCAATACTTTCACCCCTTTTCTCATGTCGATTCATACTGGAATTAAGTACAGAGCTATTCTTTTTTTGAGCCTTTTTCTTACAATAGGTGTAGAAACAAAGGCAAATGTCACCTTGCCTAAGCTTTTCAGCGATCATGTCGTGCTTCAACGGGAGGTAGAAGTGCCGGTCTGGGGTTGGGCAACTCCAGGGGAAAAAGTGACCGTTCGGATTGGCGGACAATCGGTTAAAACGAAAGCCGATGCGAACGGAAATTGGAAATTGCGTCTTGCTCCTCAAGCTGCCGGCGGTCCTTTTGAATTGACCGTGATTGGAAAAGATACGGTCATCCTGCACGATGTTCTTATTGGTGAAGTCTGGTTGTGCGCCGGGCAATCAAACATGCAATGGACATTGCAGGATTTTGGCATCAAGGCCGATTCTTTGCGGGATAATTTGCCCGATGTGCGGCTTTTTGGTGTGTATTTTGACCTCGATTATTTGCCCAAAAAAGAGGTTAAAAATGGCTGGTGGCAGGTAGCGTCCAGCGCGTCTGTAGGCGGATTTTCTGCAACCGCGTACCTTTTTGGCAGATATCTCCACGAGCAGTTAAAAGTTCCGATAGGATTGATTAGCAGCAATCTGGGCGCAACATCGATTGAAACATGGATGAGTGCCGGCGCCCTGAAGCAATTTCCTCAATTCCATGAAGTGGTCAGTCAGATAGAATCCTCAGGTAAAAATTTTGAACAGTTAAATGCTGATCTGGTGAAGTTCAGGCAAACCTGGGACAGTGCTTATTATTTCAAAAACGATCCTGGCATCGCCCAAAACTGGCAAGACACGAGCACGGATGTCTCTGATTGGAAAGAGATTGAAATTCCGAACCTTTGGGAGGATGCAGGTCTGGTAAACTATGATGGCTCGGTGTGGTTAAGGAGGGAGTTTGATTTGCCGGCAGGATTCAAAGGGGAAGATTTTAACATTGCCCTTAATCAAATTGACGACTATGATATCGCCTGGGTCAATGGTGTGAAGATTGGAGAGAGTTTTGGGTGTCGCAACTGGCGAAATTACTTTTTCAAAGCCAATATCTTAAAACCCAAGGGCAATGTACTGGTCGTTCGTGTTTTTGACGTCGGTAGGAAAGGAGGGATGTATACGAATGCATTTTGGGGCAATCCCATCCTGGTGGGTAAATGGAAATACAAACCTGGCGTTCAGATCGACCCTGCAACGTTCCCAACGCCAGTGATTGCAAACGGAAGTTTTTTTACCCATCCGGCATTACTCTATAATGGTAGCATCGCCCCGCTTCAACCGTTTGCCATACGGGGAGCGATCTGGTACCAGGGCGAGTCGAATGTCGCGCATTCAGACGAATATGCTACGCTTTTGCCTGCAATGATAAAGGACTGGCGGCAACAATGGGGTCAGGGAGATTTTCCTTTTCTTGTTGTGCAATTGGCCAATTACTACCCTGAACAAGCAGAACCAAACGAGAGTGAATGGGCGGAACTCCGTTCGTCGCAAATGAGTGCCTTGAGTTTATCTAATACCGCCATCGCAACGGCCGTCGATCTTGGTGAAGCCGATAATATCCACCCTAAAAACAAGTTAGACGTAGGCATACGACTCGGGTTGGCAGCCCGAAAAATTGCGTACGGTGAAGACTTGGTTTATTCAGGACCCATCTTCCAATCGATGCAATTAGAAGGGGATAAAATCATAATTTCCTTTTCTTCGACCGGCAGCGGGTTATCTTCCAAAGACAAATATGGTTATCTCCGGGGTTTTGCCATTGCGGGTTCGGATAAAAAATTCCACTGGGCAAGAGCCTTTATTGAAGGTAATTCGGTCGTGGTTTATTCTCCGGATGTAACCCAGCCAGTGGCAGTGCGCTATGCCTGGGCGGACAACCCCGGGCACTTGGATTTGTATAATGTTGAAGGGCTACCTGCTTTGCCTTTCCGAACCGATCATTGGCCGTTCTCAACTGCTGGCAAAGTATTTATGTATGACGAGAATGGATTTTGATTTGGAATTTATTCAAATAATGTAATTGTTTAAGGTACTTCATTTGCCTGGGGATAATGTTTGTATCTTTTTGTACAGAGATTACCGCCCAACAGGTAACTTCGCACTATGAAAAATGAAACTGCAATTGTAGTTGGTGCTGGATTAGTTGGTGCTTTATGGGCCGTTTTCCTGGCACGCCGCGGGTACACTGTAAAGGTTTTTGAACGTCGTAGTGATATGCGCGCTGCTGGCTATGCTGGCGGTAAAAGCATCAACCTGGCCATGAGTGAACGCGGCTGGAAAGCCATTGAACAGGCTGGAATCCGCGAAAAGATAGAAAAAGTGGCCATCCCAATGCCAGGCCGAATGATGCACAGCCCATCAGGTGAACTGACCTTTCAAGCCTATGGCAAAGAGGGGGAAGCCATTTATTCCGTCTCTCGCGGCGGACTAAATCTTGAATTGCTGAACATAGCGGCTAGTTTTCCCAATGTGGAGTTTTTCTTTGATCACCGATGTACGGATGTGGACCTGAATAACCCCAGGATCACCTTCGAGGATTTGAAAACCCAGGAGATTAAAACCATTGATGCGCCACTCATCTTCGCTACTGATGGGGCCTTCAGCGCCGTGCGCAATGTACTTCAGCGCACGGATCGCTTCAACTACCGTCAGTTTTACCTCGAACACGGGTATAAAGAACTAACTATTCCGCCACACGAAAACGGCAAGCACCGAATGGATCCAAGTGCTTTGCACATTTGGCCGAGGGGCAACCACATGGTCATTGCACTCCCAAATGCCGACGGGAGTTTTACCTGCACGCTGTTTCTGCCTTTTGATGGGGAGGTTTCCTTTGAAAAATTGAAAACCGATGCAGCGGTACTTGACTTTTTTCAGGAGTTTTTCCCGGATGCTTTGCCGTTAATGCCCACCTTATTGCATGATTTTTGGGCCAATCCTACGTCCTCGCTGGTTACCGTGAATTGCTCGCCCTGGCAATGGCAGGGGCGTATCTTACTACTTGGAGATGCAGCCCATGCGATTGTGCCTTTTTATGGGCAAGGTATGAACGCAGGTTTTGAAGATTGTACCATCCTCGATGCCATGCTCGATGAAATGGATGGCAACTGGTCCAAAACTATCCCGGCGTTTGCAGCAGACAGAGTAAAAGACGGCAATGCAATTGCTGAACTTGCCCAACGTAATTTTATTGAAATGCGGGATCTTGTATCTGATCCAAAATTCTTGTTGCGCAAGAAAATTGCGGCGGATCTCTATGCTAAATTCCCGAAGGATTTCTTGCCTGTATATTCTATGGTAACCTTCAGCAATACACCTTATCACGTTGCACTTCTGGAAGATAATGCACAAAACGAACTTTTCCGGGAGATTTTGAATCTGGAGCATGTGGAAGCGGAGTGGAATGGGGTAGCGGTTGAACAGGTGTTTCGGAGCTGGCTTGCGGAGAAAGCGTAGTTTGGAGATCATTGGGCATTGTTAATGCTTTAATTGGACCCGGAGTCGCTCCTCATCATGTATCGTTTGGAGGTGACAAATCCAAACGATACAAAACTTACCCGCTAAACACTACCTCCAAATCCACCCTTCTACCTACATTTGTCCAAACGTTTACCCAACTTCGCTTCCACAAGCCACGTCTCGGCCGTCAGGAAAGATCTGTCGGATAAACGGGGCGGGAGAATGGGATATCTCAATAGAGGATTTGTAAATATTAGTAAGAAATAATATTTTTAATAACAGTAATTCAAACCTTTAAAGGTTTAGAAACCCTAAAGGTATTTGTATGACTCAAAATTTATATTCGCATTCAATACAAAGCCTGGCAAATTGAGAAGCTTAGTTCTACCTATCAAGTTCCCTCCCTCCTGAGTATGCTCACAACCAGGCGCATCGTCATTACCGATTTACTCGTGCTCATCGTTTGCCTTGCAGCGATTTGGGTAATGAGTATCATGCCAAAACCTGGGGTAGCAAGAGCCTTAGTTACCGTCCCCGAAATGCCCGCTAAGGGTGATACTGCAATGATTGCAGAGATGCCCAGCGCCCTGCTTGGCCCCCGCGAAGTGTCCTCTAAAGTGCTTATCAAAGAGATTCCAGACACCACTCCATACCTTACTTTTGAGCCGGATCTGTTACAAGCGATGTACGAGCAAGTCAACTATCTGCGCCGTAAAGACGTAAAAAATCATGGCGCTTCGGGCATACAAAAAGCTGAAATGCAGCGTACACTTGAACTCCTACAGGGTATCAACCTTTTAGACCCAAGTGTGCTGCTTACTACGTTCGACTTCTACAAAGTGAGAACAGATTTGAAGAACGACCGCGTTCGGATGACGGGATATTACACCCCGATTGTATATGCTAGTCGGGTGCAAACCCCCGAATTTCAGGTGGCCATGTTAAAAGTGCCAGATTCTGGTATCCCCAGTCCGGCGGCCATTGAGGCCGGGGCTATGGACGGACGAGGGCTTGAACTGGCCTGGCTGCGCTCCCGAAAAGAACTTCGGAATGCACAGTTGCAAGGCAATTGTCTGGTAGAATTTCCGGATGGCAAGCGTCAGCACTTTGGTTTCGGAAAGTCGGTTCGGGGTAAAGGTGGTGCCTATGTTTTTTTCAAACCTGTTAACGAACAGGTTCTGGGTGCGGGTACTTTCCCGCTCACGCCGCGTTATTCTGTTGCGGTAGATTTAAAATACATTCCGCTTGGTGCTACGCTTTTAGCAGAGCTTCCAGACCTGGATGCATCAGGCCATTTAAAAGGCTATACCTATCGAATTCTGTTTGCACAAGACCGGGGTGGCGCAATCTTATCCACCAAACGCATGGACCTTTATTGTGGAATCGGCCAAAAAGGTCTGCAGGAAGCGCACAAAAGCAATAGTTTTGGGCGGCTTTGGGTAATGCTGCCCAAACGTTGACCCGTATTGTTTTGACGTAAACCAATCTTGCCCGAGCTCAAAAATGCTTAGAGTTTTTCTTCAAATATTTCGCCTCATCCCGTTCTCTGCACTCTATGTCCTTTCAGACGCATTGGCATTTTTACTGCATAAAATAATTGGCTATCGACGGAAGGTGATCTATGAAAATCTGCAACGTGCATTTCCTGAAAAAAACAAGACAGAGATCCTGAAAATAGTCCGCGCTACTTACTGCAATCTCTCTGACGTGACTCTGGAAACCTTGAAGTCTTTCACAATACCTTTTACAGAAATTGAACGTCGCGCCTTATGCCTCCATGAATCAATCGTAAATCAATATCTGGACAAAGGGCAAAGTGTCATCCTTATGGGTAGCCATCTGGGCAATTGGGAATACTCGGGCCTTGCCATGCCACCTCAATTCCATGGCGCGACGGTAGCGGCTTACAAACCGGTGAAAAACAAAGGGATGAATGCGTATATTAATCAGTCCCGCTCGCGTACAGGGATGGAAATGGTGCCCATGGATGAAATGTTTAATGCATTTCGCAACCATTCCAGCGGGCCTAAGGTATTTCTCCTGTTGTCGGATCAATCGCCGAGTAGCCGCAAAAGCGCACACTGGGTGAATTTTTTTGGCCAGGAAACAGCCTCGCTGCCTGGCGCAGATGTATTGGGTCGGAAATTTGGCTTGCCTGTGTTGTACTATCGTATGCTGCGCACCGAGCGGCGGGGCTTCTACGAAATTGAATTCACAGAACTCTGCTCTGATCCGTTGACAGCGACTGAAATGGATATCACGCGATCCTATTCCCGCCATTTAGAGGCCGATATACGGGCACAGCCGGAGCAGTGGCTTTGGAGTCATAAACGATGGAAAATGTCCAAAGTCCAACCAGAAATTTCCAAGGTCTAAGGAGCGCGTTAAGTTAAAAACCCCACTTGAATCGGCTTAAAAAGAACATAATGTCCAGGAGCAGTGCTTACCTGAACCGGGACCTATTATCAATCATTTTTTCAGGACATGAAATACCTTCTGCTAACCTGTCTTTTCTCCTTTTATGCGAGCCTCCTTTTTTCTCAGAATAAAAAGCCGCTCGACCATGCTGACGTACATCGTTGGCGAAAAATAGAGCAGCAAAAACTATCTAATAATGGTGCTTGGGCGGCCTGGATACAAACCCCTGTGAGTGAGGGAGATGTAACACTTCACCTATGGAATGCAGCGTCTGGCACGACGATGGTTTTCCCGCGTAGCACGGAAGCTCAATTCAGCGACGACTCCAAATGGCTCATTTTTAAAATAAAGCCGGCCATAGATACCCTTAAAGCACTTCGGCGCAAAAAAGTAAAGGAGGATGATCTTCCCAAAGACACCCTGGGGGTTTATGATCTGATCAATCATAAACTTGAAAAGATCCCACGGCTCAAAAATTATGTGCTTCCTGAAAAATGGAGCGGATGGCTGGCTTTTCAGGTTGAAATGGAGAAGCCCGCCCCTGCCAAGAAAGATACAGCAACGGCAAAGTCAGATACCCTGAAAACGGTTATTGTGTCGCCACCAACACCACCTAAAGAGGGTAGTAAGGCCAAGAAAAAGTCTCCCAAAAAAGAAGATAAAGAAAATGGTTATCGACTGATTATCCGCAGTTTGTCGAACGGATTTCAGGACACCGTTGCCTATGTCAAAGAATTTATGCTGGCTAAACGTGGGCCAAGACTGCTCCTGTACGCCACCGGGAAAGGCGACACACTGCCCTTTTCTGCCAATCCAAAAGCACTGCAAAATGGTATCTATCTAATTGATTTAGAGCAGTATAGCCTCCGGCCGCTCCTGCAAAACAAAGGAAAGTTTCAACAACTGTCCTTAGATGATTTTGGCCGTCAGGCTGCGTTTGTGGCAGATCTGGACACCTCGAAAGCCCGCATTCGTCCCTGGCAATTAGCCTATTGGAAAAGCGAACTCGACTCTGCCAAAATGATCACCAATCCTCAAAGTGATTTCCTCATAAAGTACCAAATACCCTTTACGAATCAACCGGTCAGCAATCAGGTAAGTGCCGGCTGGGGGGTCAGCGAAAACGCTCGCCCGGTGTTTTCTGACGATGGTTTAAAGCTTTTCTTTGGAGTGGCTCCCCCCCCTGTATTGAACGATACGACGCTTTTGAAAGAGGAAATCGTAGAAGTAGAGGTTTGGGCCTGGAATGATAAACGGCTCTATACGCAGGAGGAAATTCGCCTTGAAAACGAGAAAAAACGCTCCTATCCAGTGGTGTTTCACACGAAGAAAAACTACTTCGTGCCGCTGGGGTCTCCAGATCTGCCCGAACTTCGTTTTCAGGAGCAGCGCAATGCCACAATCGCACTTGGGATCAATGAAGAACCCTACACCGAATATCTTACCTCCGAGGGCACCCCGCACAAAGATCTTTTTGCTGTGAATCTCGAAACAGGTGATAAAAAGAGAATCGTAAAAGACTTGAGATGCAATCCGCGGCTTTCCCCTGCGGCACGATACATTGCCTGGTGGAGTGATTCAGATACGGCCTGGTTTGCCTGGAATGCCAGTACTAATGTCATTTCCCGGCTGACGGACAACCTTACTGTTCCATTTTTTAACGAAGAAACGGATGTGCCTGATTTTCCCAATGAGCACGGCTTAGCCGGTTGGTTGGAAGAAGACCAGGCCATGCTGGTGTACGATAAGTACGATCTGTGGAAAATTGATCCGGACGGCAAAAAGAAACCACAATGCTTGACCAATGGCCGTGAATCTCAAACAACATTCCGATATATCAAGCTTGATCCGGAAGAGCGAAGTATAAAGCCAGATGTACCTATGTTTATGCATAAGTTCAACAACCGCACTAAGTCAGAAAGCTATGTATGGCTGAATCTGCCTTCAGATATTACGGCGAAACGAGGCACTTATGTTCCATTTATCAAGCAGAATTGGGAGGTAGGATATTCCTATACCCGAAACCTAATAAAAGCCCGGTACGAAGATGCTTTTCTGTATTCCAGGGAGAATTACCAAACATTTCCCAACCTGATCTTTGCTTCTGCCTCCCAAGGAGAAAAGGCCATTTCCAACGCCAATCCACAGCAATCGGAATATAATTGGGGAAGTATAGAAATGGTGGAATGGACCTCCCTGTCAGGCGAAAAGATCAAAGGATTGCTGGTGAAGCCAGAGGGCTTCGAACCCGGGAAGCAATACCCAATGATCATTAATTTCTATGAAAAACTTTCTGACGACCTGAACCGACACCGCGCACCGGACTTTGGCCGTTCGCAGATCAACTTCACTTTTTATGCCAGCCGGGGGTATCTCGTTTTCGCTCCTGATATTCCATACCGAATTGGTTATCCGGGTGAATCAGCTTACGATGCTATTTTGAGTGGCGTTACAGCTATGATTGCTAAAGGGTTTGTGGATCCGAAGCGGATCGCCTTGCAGGGACACTCCTGGGGTGGATATCAATCAGCTTATCTTGTGACGCGCACCAATTTGTTCGCTTGCGCTGAGGCAGGTGCTCCGGTGGCCAATATGACTTCAGCTTATGGTGGCATCCGTTGGGAATCGGGACTAAATCGGGCTTTTCAATATGAACATCAGCAAAGCCGTATCGGAGGTACTCTTTGGGAGAAACCTAAACAGTACATTGAAAACTCGCCCTTGTTTGCGCTCGATAAGGTGGAAACGCCCTTGCTAATTCTTTCTAATGACAAGGATGGTGCAGTACCCTGGTATCAAGGTATCGAATTATTCTCAGGCCTTCGTCGGTTGGACAAACCTGCCTGGCTTCTGAATTACAACGACGAGCCACACTGGCCAGTGAAAATCCAAAATCGAATTGATTTTCAGAAACGTATGCAGCAGTTTTTTGACTATTACCTGATGGCTGCACCGGAGCCGGGTTGGATGAAACGTGGCGTGCCACCGATGGAAAAAGGCATCATGCAAGGGTATTGAAAATGTCCAATATCCAACAAGAAATCTCCAATGTCCAAGTTGGGCGCTGGGCTTGGAATTTGTTGTCTTCAAACCCCAATTTCAAGTAGGATTTTTAGCTCAGCGCTCGCTACCTGGACATTGGACATTCCTTGTTGGACATTGGACATTCCCTAGTTCATCCAATCCTCAATCTCTTCTGCCTCCATCGGGATGTTTTTAAACATATCGATGTTTCCGTTTTCTGTGATAAGGATGTCGTTTTCGATCCGGATTCCCAGATTTTCTTCCGGAATATAAATACCAGGCTCTACGGTAAAGATATTGCCCGCCCGGAAGGTATCGTAACGGAAAAACAGGTCATGTACATCTAAGCCCAGGTGGTGACTGGTACCGTGCATGAAATACTTTTTATAAGCAGGCCATTCTTTGTCCTGCTTGGCAATGTCGTCCTTTGAGATCAGTCCAAGGTCAAGCAATTCGCCTTCCATGATCTTGCCCACTTCTTTGTGGTATTCAGTGAATTTGGTGCCAGGCACCAACATTTCTCGGGCGCCTTTCAAAACCTTAAGCACCGAATCATATACAGCCCGTTGGCGATTGGTGTATCGACCATTCACGGGGATAGAACGGGTGAGATCTGCGTTGTAGTTGGCGTATTCACAACCAAAATCCATGAGCAGTACATCGCCGTCCTGGCACTGCTGATTGTTTTCGATATAATGAAGGACGCAGGCGTTTTTCCCTGAGCCAATGATGGGGGTGTAACCATGTCCGGTAGCGCGGTTCCGGATAAATTCGTGGATGATCTCAGCCTCAATTTCATGTTCCCAAACACCGGGCTTTACAAACTTCAACACCCTTTTGTAGGCTTTTTCTGTGATGTCAATAGCCGCTTGGGTGGCATCCACTTCCCACTGCAATTTCACCGTCATCAATTGCTTCAAAATCGGTTGTGCACGGTGGATAGTATGCGCAGGGTAACGGGCCTTAATGTCTCTTGCATAACGCAGGTCACGATATTCTACAGGAGAAATAAAGCGATCGTTCTCATTGAGATTCAAATAGATGCCTTCAGAAAGCAAAATTAGTTCGTTAATCTCCTTTTCTGCCTCGTCCAGGAAATAGACCTTTTCAATTCCAGAAGCTGCACGGGCTTCTTCTTTCGTGTATTTGTGACCTTCCCAAACGGCCAGATGCTCGTTCGTCCGGCGGATAATGAGGACTTCCTCATGTTGTTCACGCGGGCAGCCAGGGAACAGTACGACCATGGTTTCTTCCTGGTCAATGCCGGTTAGCCAGAACAAGCCGGCGTTTTGTCGGAAATTGTGGTATTGATCGCCGGAACGCGGAAATTGATCGTTTGAGTTGAAGATCGCAACCGTACCGGGTTTCATGGCAGCAGTAAAGCGTTTTCGGTTGGTTTTGAAAAGTTCGGGGGAGAGTGCAGTATATTTCATGTTGTGGTCGAAGTGTGAGCGTTTTTCAAATTTATGGGCCAAAGAACGGACACTTTTGCATACTCGGACAAGCCATTCCACGGTAAAACGAATATGTTCGTCTATGAGCTGTTTTTAGTGCAAATTTTTTCCCTGCCAATTTTCTGAAATGCTACTTTTGCCACTCCTAAATCACCTGTCACTTACCATTCATCACTTAACATTTACGAAATGTCCTTTCCTGCCAACTGCAAATACACGGAAGACCACGAGTGGGTCCGCGTTGAAAACGGTAACATCGCATACGTCGGTATCACAGATTACGCTCAAGGTGAACTTGGCGAACTCGTGTATATCGAAGTAGAGACCGTTGGCCAAACGGTAGAAGCCGGAGCTATCTTCGGCACCGTAGAAGCGGTAAAAACTACCTCTGACCTTTTTATGCCGTTAACGGCTAAAGTGTTGGAATTCAACGCAAAAGTAAGCGATTCAGGTGATCCGTCACTCGTAAACAGCGACGCTTATGGCGATGGCTGGATTGTGAAGATTGAAATTGCCAACCCGGCAGACCTTGCTGGGTTAATGGATGCGGATGCCTATAAAGCGCATGTGAGCCATTAAATTCAATCCGAATTAATGCAAAAAGGCACGGAATCCTGAATGGGGCTTCGTGCTTTTTTTATGTTGAAAAATTAGTGGCGCGTCCAAAGCTTACCACTTGAATTTGTGAGATTGATTGTTCTTTCATTTAGGCCTCAGGAGCGCGCAAAGTGCGATATTAAATCCAACGAACATGCGCTAAGACACCGGTTGCTTTTTATCGGCTTCATAATCAGCGGCACTCCCTTTCGCCCCTTGAAAATCATAATTGCGCAATTTCGGTGCACGCCACCAGGTAATACCGACCACCGCTAAGGTCATTAGTCCGCCAAATACAACAGCAGGCACCGTTCCAAACACTCGTGCGGCAACTCCGCTCTCGAAAGCGCCCAACTCATTAGAAGAGGTAATGAAGATCGAACTTACAGAGGAAACCCTCCCCTTCATGTGTTCGGGTGTTTGAAAATGTACCAAAGCTGAGCGGATAAATACACTCACTTCATCAAACATGCCCGCCAGTACCATCACTCCAAATGATAAATAAAAGTTGGTACTCAGTCCAAAGGTGATAATGCACAGTCCAAAGCCCGCTACGCAGCCTAACATGATTTTGCCAGCGCCTTTGCCCAACGGTCGGTGTGCCAGAAAGATCGCCATGGTGATTGCCCCAACGGCCATGGCTGCACGGAGTATCCCGGCACCCTCCGGACCGACTTTCAAAATGTCTTTGGCAAATATTGGTATCAATGCCACAGCCCCACCGAAGAACACAGCAAATAGGTCCATCGCAATGGAAGCAATGATGACTTGTTTGCTAAAGACAAAATCCAGCCCTGCACTGATCCGGACCAAGGCAGATTCGGAGCGATCAAAGTATGGTACAGGACGGGATGAAATTTGTAACATTATAATCAAAGCCACGACACAAAGCGTACTCATAGTGCCAAATGCGGCCAAGACGCCCCCAAAACCGTAAATCAGCCCACCTACTCCAAGTCCGGTAATACTTGCCACTTCCCAGGTACTGCTATTCCAACTGATGGCATTCTGTAGGCGATCTCTATCCACGATCTGAGGTAAAAACGCAAAATTTGCAGGACTAAAAAAGCCTCGTGCAAGCCCCGTACAAAACATGATCCCATAAATAAAAGCCAGCAAAGCTGGTGTGGTAAGTAGAGATTGCTGCATTGCAACAATCAGCAACGCAATTGAGCATAACAACAAAACTGCAATACATCCGATTAGCAAGTTTCGGCGGTTGTATTTATCAGCCAGATGCCCGGCCCAAAGGCTGATGATGATTGCTGGTAATGCTTCGGCCAATCCAATAAAACCCAGCATAAGCGGATCATTGGTTAGCTCATATACGTAATAGCCCACTGACACAGACATGATCTGAACCGTCAGGGTCGTCATCATGCGCATGGAGAGGAAGCGCCGGTAATCAGGAATACGGAGGGCCGCGTAGGCGTCAGGTGTTGACATTTTATGGAATACGGTTATTTGGTCATTAGAGTCATTGAAGTCATTAGGTCATTGAAGTCATTGAAGTCATTAGAGTCATTAGGTCATTGAAGTCATTGGAGTCATTAGGTCATTGAAGTCATTAGGTCATTGAAGTCATTAGGTCATTGAAGTCATTAGAGTCATTAGGTCATTGAAGTCATTAGAGTCATTAGGTCATTGAAGTCATTAGAGTCATTGAAGTCATTAGAGTCATTAGGTCATTGAAGTCATTAGAGTCATTAGGTCATTGAAGTCATTGGGTCAATGACCCAATGAATTTAATGACCCAATGACTTCAATGACCCAATGAATTTAATGACCCAATGACTTTAATGACCCAATGAATTTAATGACCCAATGAATTTAATGACCCAATGACTTTAATGACCCAATGAATTTAATGACCCAATGACTTCAATGACCCAATGACTTTAATGACCCAATGAATTTAATGACCCAATGACTTTAATGACCCAATGACTTTAATGACCAAATGACTTCAATGACCAAATGACTTCAATGACCCAATGACTTCAATGACCCAATGACTTTAATGACCCAATGACTTTAATGACCCAATGACTTCAATGACACAATGACCAAATGACTTCAATGACCAAATCGGTGCAAAAGAACAAAAGAGAACGGAGTACCTCGTCCTTTTCCATATTTTTGCCCCGAAAATCGAATGAGGAGTTTGCTATGGTTCGAATTAGAAAAGC
>CANJPT010000116.1 GCA_947476195.1 Lewinellaceae bacterium
GAAGCCAAAAAGTGCTACGCATGGAGTTACGAATGCGAAATGGGTGTGACCCGGTTTGCAACGATGCTGCAGCTTCCGCCTGTCCGGTCTGCAAAGGATGCCGTCAGGATTTTCACGATTTCACGCGCTTAGCTTTTTTGAAAAGTGCAGCATCATGGACTCTTTTAGAACTTACCTGAATGAATTTGGAGAATATTGGAAGGCGTATTTCAACGAAACCTGTGAGAATTCTCCGGTTTTGGCCATTTCAAGGAATTCAAAAAGGGTGCGATGATTGAGGAGTCCGATCAACCCCGCAATTGCCCTCACTTCCTCTGTCAAACCGTACACTGAACCGGACACCCCCAGACAGCCGTAAACCGAGTGACTTGTTGTTGGGTCTTTGGTAACGGAGAATCAGGTCAAGGACAGGTTTCAAACCCGTCCATGTGCCAGATATTGCCCTTTTGGGAATCAGGGTTTAAAACCCGATTTCTTTCACCGATTGCCTTTTGCGCGATTGTGAGACTTGCACAATATCTGGCAATTCTTGATGTTTGTCCCACCCCCCTTACTCCAAGCAGCTACGTGGTCAGCGTCCATGTCCGCAAGTTTCCAGATCGTGCTTTTGTTGGCATTATGTCCAATGGCACAGAGGGGACAGTTCGATTTGCCTTTCGCTTCCGCCACTTTAGTCTGTGATGCATAAACAGATTTCTTTATTGCATCATCAAAAACTCGGACATCCAGTAATTTCGTTTCTGTTGAACCACCAAGTATGAACTCATAAATGCCTTTTCGGTTTTTGACATAAGGATCACCGTAGAGTTCTTGCACTTTGGCAGACACCTTCGTGGGATTGTACGCCTTCTTGTGATATTCTTCGTACAGACGTCCCCACTCAAGTCCGCGCATCTCGCTTTCAACATCAGTAAATACACTTGAAATCCAGTCAATCACGCTATTGAAATATTTTTTTAGTTCGTTGATATTCTTTTCTTTGCGATGGCTGGTCATGTAACCGTCAATATCGCCTTTGCTGACCCAATCCAGCGCGCGTTCCAAAAATTCTTGTCGGTTGGCGCTGCCCTTGACATATACGCTCCACTTCTGAATGTTGGCGTTTTGACTATTGCTGAATTCCTCTTTGCCAAGTGTTACAAATGGGCCGGAATAAATGGCGTTGAGCAATTCCTGATTATTGAGCGGGACACCGGCGATGTTGATTGTTTTGAACCACGCTTTGATTTCTGTTTCCTCGCCTTCGCATTCATAAATTGTGAGCTTTGCTTCTAAAATCCTCTTTTTCTTGTCTTTCGCCATGCCGCTAAAATTTTGCTGCAACCCATCTTCATCTTGGATGGCAAATTTTTCGGTAATAAACCGTCCAAGACTGGTGATGCGCTGTTGTCCGTCTAAAACTTCAAATTTGCCGTCGCTTGTTTTATTGAAATAAATCAATCCTATCGGATAGTCTTTGAGGACAGATTCGATGACAGCGGCTTCTTTCCCCTCGTGAGCATAGATATAATTACGCTGATACTCCGGCTGAATCGTGAGTTTTCCAGACAAACCGAAGAGTCCCTTGCCCTCTAGTTCGTTATAGACAAACCCATCGCAAATATCGTTGACGGTGATGTCGGTATTTAAGGTTGTTTTCATTTTGCTTTCCCCTTATGCTTGATAAAGATCCGTTTGTAAACTGCTCTAACGGGATATCCGACATCAAAATATGTTCCGGAGCCAAAGCGCTTTTCTCTAATAACACAACCCATTGTACCTGTATTTGATTTCATTCTTTTTCCGTCTACAACTTTTTCTTTTTTAGAATATTTCTTTGTTGGGGCTGATTCATCATAGGCGTCGCTCCCAACAATCTCAAATTGGTCAGGATTATATTTATCCAAAAAACTAATCGGCACACCCATAACTCCGTTATAATCACTTGGAATGGCGTCTGTAAAGGGAACCTCAATGGCATCGTAATTGTCGTATTTGTCATATTTCTTCTTGCCTTTGATTTCCTTGTGTTTGCTGAATTTCAAATTTTCTTCCATTGTCATGAGCGGTAACGGTTGGTGGCGGCGGCCGTGATCGAGGTTGGTAAGCCAAATTGATGGTGAGCGCAAATATACGACACCGTCCACGGTTCTTGTTGCGGTCTTCGGCTTATTCGTGGGGTCGACTTTTTCTGGCGAAATGAATAACATATCCTTATTGAAACTGGTGGTGCCCACCCACATCCTATTCGATTTTATTACCGGAAATATTTCCTTGTAAGTGATGGAATTCTTGTTACTAATAATCACAAATGTTTTGTTGTAATCAAAAAGTTGCTTCACATACTTACGGAACAAGCTAAACGGCGGGTTTGTGACTACGATGTCGGATTGTTTCAGTAGGTTTACACATTCGTCGCTGCTGAAGTCGCCATCCCCTACCAGCGGCGTCCATTCGTTGTTTTTGTTTGCCTTTAACTTATTGGCCACAGCCTTCAAATTGAACTCGCCGTCACTCGCAATTTTATGCACTTCATTTATGATAAATTTGTTGGCATTTATCTTGGAACGACCTTTTGATTTTATAAGAGATTGGTCGTCGCCAAATAATTCCAACTGTGTATTTGCTATAGGCGAGGGTTTGTAGCTGGTGGTGATGAGTCGTTTCAAACCGAGTTTCATAAAATTGAGCACGAAATATCGAAAGAAATTGCTCTCAAACGGATCGTCGCAATTGCAGTACACCACCTTGTTACGGAAAACGTTGGAATTGTATTCAAGGTACGCTTCAATCTCATTCTGAATATCAGCATACTGGGTATAAAACTCGTCATTCTTTGCCTTTTTTGCGGTAGAAAGATTGCTATTCGCCATTTTGTTTCCTGTTGGGTTGGAAGGGTTAAATTAGCTACGGAATTAGGCTATCACGAACCAAAAACGTCCATAAATATCTATTGAATAAAATTTACCTATGGGTACATATAAGCACTTCTCATTAAAACAATGAACTTCCCCCGGTTTAGAGGTCACCCAAGTGGTCTATAGGGACTCTGACCTTTCCCGGCTTTTCGTTAACTTGTGAGGGCAATACACTTCCCAAATCAGACGTTGGGGGCGGCGTGATTTCTTGTCCACCATTTTTGCACCGGAGCCTATTACTTGGCCTATTTTGTAACAAGTTGGTCTTCATATGGAATTCGTAATACAAGTTAGGAGCCGTTGAGCATCTCCTTGATTAGCAACTCTCTGTGTCTCAACATTTTCTCCAATTGATTTTTCAAGGTAGTCATGCCTATATCCGGGTATATTCTCTATTGCTGAATTTGTCCCTCCATAAGTGCGACAGGCACAAATACAGATTTCACATCCTTCTTGAGCAAACTCCTGCAACCTTGCGTGAACTAAATCATGGTTATCACCAGAGCTGGTTATTCCTATTCGTTTTCCCTTGTATAGAAAGACCGAACTAAAATCCATATAAATTCCAAAATTTGTTCGCACAATCTGAAAACCAGCTCCTATAGTCAATTCATACAATAAACTTATCGTGGTAGTTTTTCCAGAATTGGCACGTCCACGTAATGCAAAAATGATTCCCACAGTTTCCTTCTTTCGATTTAGTATTTAAAGGCCATTATGCCTTACTTGACACGGGGAAATCTGGACTATTTTTCGTCTTAATCTGCATCATTTTCTCCTTGAATATATAGGCCGCTAATTTTTCCATCAGGAGTCCAAGATATTTTTTGCCCGAAATGGGTATAATGAGGCTTTCCAAAAATATCTCGATAAAATATTGTTCCAGAAATGAAAAATCCAATGTCGATTCCACTTTTAATATTCTCAACCAAAGAATCATCTACAAAATCTTGCATTCCTGCAAAGAGGGTGAAATTTTGGGTTGGCCCCATCGTACTGCCTTCTTCTGGGGAGATTTGCGGCTTTGGAAATTTGTAACCGGGCGCAAATGGAATGTTAAGAATATGCCCATCAGCAACATATCCAACCCCATAAGCAGGGGTTTTCCCATAGTTGACCAAAATAGGTCTAGCGACGAATTTAAACCCTTTATCACGCTCTTGATACAGGCCTCCTTCTCCAATAAGGACATGCAAATAAGCCCTGATTTCCCTTTGTTCAGCCAAGCCCATCTGACCAGCAGAAATTTCAGCAGCTTGAGCGGAACGCTCGGAAGCTTTAATAGCTCTATCCATATCTTTAGACTGTTGTTCGGATGCTTTCCAAAGCCTATTAGTGGATACCCACAATCTCCATGTATAGACAGCAATAGCGATCGTTGCCATTACGACAAAGAAACTTTCATAAGTATGGATGAAGTGGACGGAACATCGGATTCCTCCTAAACCAAGGATAAAGAAGACCCAAGGGTAATTGCTGTAATACTGATAATATTTGTCGGCATTGTTTGCTTCATAGCAACCAGAGATAAAAGGACTTCCAATAATAGAGAACGCAAGGAATCCCACAACAATAACGGAAACCCATAATGCAAGAATATTTTTCAAATTTTTGTTTATCAACACGTTCTCACCACTACTCCGAAAATGTCATTGTTACGCATGATATTGTATCAGAACCCCTCAATCGTGTTCGTATAAACATTCCCGTTCACGTATTGAGCAAAGCCGACAATCCAAGGAAGGCCATTTGAACAATCTTACCGTTCTTCCTTTCGAGTTTCTGAATATATCGTCATTTTCTCTGGTATCAGGTCTTAAAAATGGTAACTATTCTTGGATTATGACAAGACTTACCCGGTGAGAAAAAATGAGACTTTTCCTTTTCTTCCTCCTTTTTGCCTTTGGTTTTGGGAATTCATGCCCCAAATACAACAGAGTGAAACAATTTGGTGGGTGGAAAGATCTAGATCTTGACGGACAGAATACACGCACCGAAGTCTTAATCGAGGAAAGCCTAGCCCCTGTCAAATTCAAGGATGCCAATGAAACCAAAATCCTCTCTGGTAAATGGCATTGTCCTTATTCAAACAAGAATTATACCGCGCCTGAATCCCTGGATATCGATCACTTAGTTCCCTTAAAGGAGGTATATGAATCCGGGGCTTGGAATTGGACTCAGGAACGACGGGTAAAATACGCCAATTTCCTTGAACGTAAGAATCATTTGATAGCCGTTTATTACAAGGAGAATCGATCCAAAGGTGATCAAGATCCGGGGGAATGGTTGCCGTCTAATGAGGCATACCACAAGCAATACGTACGAGATTGGGTAGATGTAAAGGCGCGTTGGGGGCTGACAGTTGATTCTGATGAGGTTGTAGAGATCAGGAAGGTTTTAGGTACAAAATCAGCAAAGACATGGTTGAAGAATGTGAAAATGGCCCCAGAGACTGATTGTGAGGATTAGGTAGCGTAGTTTCCGGGATTGGTAAAATCTGTTTCGATATATCTCATCATCATCCCCACCGAGTTCCCATCGTATCTGTGTCTAAATCGAAAACCTGTTTCACACTTCAACCCAAAGATATCTCTGTAAACGCATTTTCCATAAACAAAAACAGCAAAATCCTTTTTGTGTTCAAGATTCCCTGCAAAACTAAATGGTTGGATAGCGGCATCCCATTTAGCATGTACCGCTTCTCTTTCGCTTTCACCTATTTGGCTAACACTGTTTATGCTCCAACCAATAGATTGTCCCGGCCCAATAGAATCAATATTGTGTTCCATAGGTGGTGGTAGCATTTTAAGATCGACGGGATATTTTTCCGGCCAAATGCCAATCGACAGAATAACATCGCGGGCTGGAGTTTTCCCAAAATTTATCATTCTTATTCCGTAATCAATCCCAGATAACGTTGATGGCCAAATTACGTCAACTGGTTGAATCGGCTCAATATGCACATAAGCACGCAGTTCTCTTTTGCTGGATTTCTCTGCGCCACGCCACAGGTTTATTGTAAATATCGCGATGACAAAGGTGAAAAACGCGATGAAGAATCCATTGTGAACATCAATGAAAGAGAGGGCGTCAATCAATCTACACCACACAAGCCTATCTCCTACGGGATGAATAATTCAATGTAGCCAAATAAGATGGCATCTAAACCTTGTTGGATAATTCCGCCAGCTTGGGTATCCCGGAAACCTTACAAGGGGTGAAGTAAAGATCCAGTTCAACACCATTTTCGATGATTTCCTTAATACTGATATATCCAATTTCCGGGCCGTAACCTATATCTGAATATCCGAATGCTTGGATCTGTCCTTCTCCGTCGCTGTCTATGTCTTTCTCAGTGATGTAAAAATCCATGTCTCCAAGTAAATAATGCAGGGACACGAGCGGATCTAAAATTCCGTCCTGTTCGTAGGTTTTTGGCATATTTTTGATAAGGTCGTAGATGTCAAGAATTTTGTCGGTAAAGAAATCTCTCTCCTCGCCTTTCATTGCCTCAGTGATCGCCGACATCTGATTTTTACCGATGAAGTGTTGAAGATCGTTTCTGTGGCTTTCCTGTGTATTCGTCAACGTGGAATTCATTAGGCAGCCACCGCAATTCTGGAACCTTCAACAGTCCTAGGATTGTTGATTCGCCGAGATTTGAAGCTGTAAAAAAAAGAGAGCAAATGCAAAAAGGAATTCATGTGCCTCTCTTGATTTTGCGAATAATCCTTTATCTCGAATTTTCCAGTCAGTTTGCAGAATCTAACGACAAGCCCACCGTGTACTTCTATCCCTAACTCCCTAGCCGCGCAAATGTAGGCCGATACCTGTGGGCCGAATGTATCGTGGATCGCTCCGCTTGTTTTCCAATCAACGATATATCGCTTGCCTTCTCGTTCGATCAGCGCGTCAAATGTTCCGGCAAATCCGTGGATCTTTGAATGAACGGTTTTTTCAGTAAGCAGGAATTTCACATTATATTTTTTCTTCCACGCTAAAAAGGAAAAAAAGCACTTCTTCACTTCAGGTAGAAGATTTTTGCAATCTACCCATTCTCCCTTGATATTCTTTTCGATCAATGAATGGACACAACTCCCTATATCACCGGCCTGATCACGCACTAGTTTATAGTTATTCCGGGCGTTGTCAAACAGGGTTTCCAGATCCATCCCTGAATTCAGGTTTTCCCCAACATATTTACAAGCCATTTCGGCACACCATGTCATAAGGTGTTCGCCTTTATCCAGAGTTGAAAGGATTGTCGTAACTGAAGGGTATTCGATTCCGTCAATGGTATAGATCCTCATTTGGTTTCCTTTAGTTCACGGTTTGAGTGTATTTCTAATGTATATACATTATGGGTGAATGTCAAGGATTATTTCGTATTTATATTGGATATACGCTAGAGGAGAACTGGAAAGAAAGCAGGATTATGAAAAAATCAATAGAACGCCGAAAACCACAGAAGGAAAGGAAAGAGTCAGCGATCCTGATTCGAGTTTCAGCAGAACAGAAGGCCATTCTTCAGGCGGCATCAAAAAAGGCTGGACTTGATTTAAGCAGTTGGTTGAGGTCTACGGGTTTGAGGGAGGCAGGGAATTAATTCATGCCCCCACCCTTTTTCTGTGAAATATCTGGTACCAATCAAAAAGGTAAAGCGCGCTATGTAATTTCGCCCGTGTGTTAAACACTCTTTCAAAATAAACCGGGTACACCCCTTCTTTTTATAGCGACCTCAAATCCTGAATTTTGAAAAAATTTTTTGGGAATTTTTTTGCGCCTCTGTACCCCGATCAATCTTCACCCAGCCATCTATTTTCCGTCTTATCGAAAACCTTTGCCGCAACTACCATTCCTTTCAAAAGCCCAATACTCGCAATTGCTTCCATCCGATCATCATAAGAGATTGCACTAACCGCGATGGTCTTTTCTCCGACTACACAGAAGTTCCACCTAAATTTATCGCCTTCGTCTTTGTAAAGATTAAAGTGCATTTGGAACCGACTTTCTTTAAAAGGCTTGCAAAAACATATCCAGAATTATTTAGGGCGCGGTTCAGTTCCTTTGGCTTGACGTTTTAAGGCTATCTCACAAATAATGGCCTAAATATTGAAATTTAAGGGTTTTAGATACTGCAAATTAGAGCAGTATATTTCGCCACATGGAAACCCTTCTACCAACCTTCAGCGAAACAATACTTCTCCCCCTCTTTGCTTCCCGTGTGGAGGCCGGATTTGCCTCTCCTGCCACAGATCACATCGAAACCGAACTCGACCTACAGAAATTCCTGATCCGCCGTCCAGCAGCCACCTATCTCGTTAAGGCTAAAGGAAACTCAATGTCTCCTCTTATCGAAAGCGGGGATCTATTGGTGGTGGACTGTTCAATAAAGGCCCGACATGATGACATTGTGATTGCCGCCCTGAATGGTGACATGGTTGTGAAAAGGTTCTTTAACCGTGGTGGCGTAACTTCCCTGATCCCTTCTAACCCTGACTATGCACCGATTGATCTGACAACCGGGATTGACTTCGACATTTTTGGAGTGGTCACCTTTATTCTTCACCAGTCATGTTCGCACTTGTAGATTGCAACAATTTTTACGTCTCATGTGAAAGGCGATTCAATCCAAAGTTGAAGGGCCGTCCTGTTGTGGTTCTTTCCAATAATGATGGTTGCGCCGTGTCCAGATCCAATGAAGCAAAAGCCTTGGGGATCGAAATGGCCGCGCCGATATTCAAATTCAAGGACATTGTGAAAAAGCATGGGGTGGTATGCCTTTCAAGTAACTACGCACTTTACGGAGATATATCACGACGGATCATGTCCTTGTTTGAAAGATGGACACCTGATGTTGAAGTGTATAGCATCGATGAAGCATTCTTGAGGTTTAATGGAAAACGTTCTGAATCGGGGTTAGAACAGATCGCCAAAGAGATCAGATCAACGGTGCTTCAATGGACAGGAATTCCAGTATCTGTTGGTATGGGAATTACTAAGACACTGGCAAAGGCCGGAAGTAAGCTGGCAAAGAAATCCGAATCGGGAGTTATGGTTCTGGCCCCCGACAAAGAAAACGCCTCACATTTGGAAAGTCTCAAGGTCGAAGATGTGTGGGGAATCGGTCGCCAATATGCCCGATGGCTTAACAATCACGGAATTCACACAGCAATTGATTTTAGGAATGCAGATGAACAATTCATAAGACAGAAAATGACAGTGGTGGGCCATAGAACCCTTTTGGAATTGCGCGGGATAGAGTGTATAACGATGGAGCTAAATCCACCCAATAAAAAAACGTTATGTCATGCTAGATCCTTTGGACGTTTGCTGGAATCTAAAGACGAAGTGAGAGAATCACTGGCCCTTTATACGGAACTGGCCGCTGCAAAACTCCGTGGCGAATGTTTGGTGGCACAAAGCGTGTGTGTCTTTCTGGAAACGAATCCATTCCGCACCCAAGATCCACAGTATCGGCCTTCCAAGACAGTTGAATTCCCAGTACCGACCAATATTACACCTGAGATTTTGAAATACGCTTTGGCCGCTTTTGATTTGATATTTAGACCCGGCTATAAATACAAGAAAGCCGGAATTTTACTTCTGGAACTTGTACCCGAAGATCAAGCGCAAGCAGAATTATTTGACAACGTGAATCGAGACCAAGCCAACCGACTCATGACAGCGATGGACGGAATCAATAAAAAGCATGGCCGGGAAACACTCGGATTTTCTGCGGGTAGAATTCGGGATGGATGGCAGCCGAAGTTTGAAAATAGGACGGCCAACTACACAACGTCATGGAATGGACTTCTTGTGGTTTCATCGTAGGCATTATTTCGGTTATCTAAAACAAATCAAGGCCGTTCAGCGTACAGGGATACGATGAAATTTAAACGCAAATATTTTCTTATCCATTTTTCAAATTCCCATTTTCTGAAATTGGAAACAAAAAAATAAAGATTGTTGAGCATATCTCTTGACTTTTTGAAAATTGGTTAGTATTTTAATCTATGTAACGTTATATATAATTATCACATAGAACAAACAATTTACAAAAGGAATAAAATGAAACAGTTATCAGATACAGTGTTTGGCGAAACCATTAATAAGTTGAGGATTGAGGACAAGCGGTTTATCGGAACTGTTTTCAATGATAAACAATTAAATAACGGCCTACTTATTGGTGATCCGGAATTTGGGTCGGACAGCGAACGTGAGGTGTTGGTTATACGTTGGTCGAATCAGATAATACAAGTCGATGAGCTTTTATTT
This sequence comes from Lewinellaceae bacterium, assembly GCA_947476195.1. Taxonomy (GTDB): domain Bacteria; phylum Bacteroidota; class Bacteroidia; order Chitinophagales; family Saprospiraceae; genus M3007. The sequence goes on from CANJPT010000116.1 coordinate 10,176, forward strand.
GAGCTGGATGATTCACAGCATTTCGAGCTAGTCAAGGTGTTTTTATTCGAGTGGATAAATAGGGGTTGCCCAGATATTGACCATTTAGAATAGCAGGTTTACGCTTAATTTGGATGGCCGTATTAAATTGCGGCCATCTATTTCCCATTCATAATATAAATACACATTATCACATATACAACAATTAATAAAGGAATAATATGAAAAGGACAAACACCATAGCCCATCCAGATCTAATCCAAGTTCCAATAGGTGTGCCGGAACAGATCGAAGAATTACTTAAAACCCACCCCGTAAACCATCCAAATATAAAGGATCTCGGTGTACAGAAGGAATATCTGCTCTGGTTCCTCCACATCGTCTACATGGGAACGATTGAGTACAAATTCGAAGAAGCCGAGCAAATAAAGATCAACAACAGAACTATCAAAGAATATGATTTCCGTGGGGAGCGGTTTTTTAAATGGCTTGAGATCAACGGCTTTATCATATCTACGGGATATTCGGCTGGTCATTCGTGTAAACGATATCGGTTGGCAAAGAAATTCAAATTCATGGGATACCGGATTTCCACTCCCCATCTCATCAGAAAAATCTACCGGCTAAGGTCCAAGCGCGCAAACAAAATCAAGAATGACCCTCTATTGGGTAAGCTGTTTGAGAAAATGAATGGTGTGAAACTAAAGCCGGGAGCAAGAGAATTCGCAAAATCTCTGAACCATGGTTGCTTGCATTCTGAAATGATCAAACTGGACGTAATTGATTCGATGTCTCTTGAAGATGGGTATTGGTTAACACAGGGCAAAAACAGCAATAGAGTCTTTTCACCTTTAACAAATTTGAAAAAGGAACTGCGAGAACAGTATTTGACCATTGATGGAGAAGATCCGGCTGAACTGGATATCCAATGTTGCCAGCCCCGCCTGATGTTATTCATGCTCAAAAACGGTTGGCTAACAGATCCCAAGAATTTCAAGTCTGTTTCCGGAAATCAACCAAACGGTATCTTCTCGTATGACATCCAGTCTGAACTCCCTGAATTTGAAAAACTATTTGCACCCGGAGCAGACTTCTACAACTTTATTTTGGAAGAGTACCAGAAGAAATTAACGGAGAACCAGAAGAAGATAAAATTCAACAGGGATCTAAACCGTAAGGGCTTCAAGAAGATATTCATGTGCTGGTTATTTTCTGAGCCAAAGGAAATGAACAAAACCATCTCGAAAGTATTCAAAGACCATTTCCCAAATATTTTGAAACTTATAGAGGAATTCAAAACCAAAGGAAAAAAGACTCTTCCAGCTTTACTTCAATCCTTAGAAGCCAAAATAATATTTGAAGAGATCTGTCCTAAATTATTTGGTGAAACCTTTTGTTTCTTCACAGTCCATGATTCCATAATATTTCCTAAGAGTAAGGAATTAATTGTGAGATCCATTTGGGATAAAGTTTTAAATCAATACGGGCTTATCTAATTTTAGGATTTTTTCATTTTCATTATTTTCTTATTAATTACAGATAATATTCTAATAAAGAGGAATAGAGATGGATACACACTTATGTCGGAGAATTTTGTACCAAGCCAGTCAAGAACCGAAAATAATATTCGTTGAATATCTTCTATGGATGTCGTTTCTGGTCGATAAAGAAATATTGAAAATTTCGAATTCAATAATTCCGGTTGGATGAAAACCATTCGGATTAAAAGAAAATTGATTCTAGGGCTTTATAAGTACTAAGAATGGAAAAGGAATGGGGTAACCGAAACAGATTTTCATGGTAAAGTGGTTTAGGATAATATTTTAAGTCGGATGTTATTTGCTCCCTTCCCCAAATAATAGGCACTCAGGATATTATCCAGTACTCTTACGCTACTCTCGGCGATCACCACCCATCGATAAAATTCAAATCAGGATTATTGTGAGGTTCTGTTATCGAGATTGATTTGACGCTTCTGAATCTCAAAGGTGAGGGATCAGGTTTTTCATTCGGAATCGGCGAAACAAAAAATGAATTCATTTCTTTCCTGTTTTCGTTATTCGAATCCCAACTATGAGCCACAATTCCCAGAAAGGATCGGTTTGACCCTTGACAATCCAAAGAACTATATGTACCTTACGTTATAGTATAGATGCTTTATTATATATCAATCAAATGTCTTTAGATAACCATTCGCAAAGGAGATTCATGAATCAGGATATTAGACCTAACCAAGAAGATATTTTACGGACCATAAAGATATTACGGGATATTAGGAATGCTAGAACGTCTATCCTCTATCGATTTCAAGACGGTTTTTTTGAATGGTTTTCAAATAATGCATTGGGGTTCAACCCATTATTTCTGATTCGATGGACCCTTATCAACACCGAATTCCTTACATTATCGTTTTATTCCTACACCTCTGATGGGTCAACCAAGTTTTCTAAACCCTTGATAAATGAGGTCGCCTCCGTGTATGAAGGGCGAACAGGGCATAAAATATCCGATCTTGATGCTGACATCATTTTAACTGATTTGATTGAATATTTTGAAATCTTGAGCCAGACCAACTCGTTAAAGAGGGCCGATGATCTTGTCTCGAACCTTGATACGTCCTTTTTAGGAGAAGAAAAATGAACAAACCCCAAAACATTCCAGCAGTAATTTATGCCCGCGTCTCTTCTAAAGAACAAGAGCGCGAAGGTTTTTCCATTCCCTCCCAACAAAAACTTTTAAGAGAGTATGCTGAACGAAAAGGTTTCATGGTCGTATCTGAGTTCGTCGAAGCAGAAACGGCAAAGCGAGCAGGACGAACAAAGTTTAGTGAGATGATCAAATTTTTTCACATTGAGTCTCGGAAAAAGGGCGGGGCAGGTTGCAGAACCTTACTTGTTGAAAAAACAGATCGGCTATACAGGAATTTTAAAGATTACGTAACCCTCGAGGATATCGATTTAGAAATTCATCTTGTGAAGGAAAATGAAATACTTTCCAAGAAATCTCGTTCTCAGCAAAAGTTTATCCACAGCATAAAAGTTGTGATGTCTAAAAGTTACATCGACAATCTGAGCGAGGAAATAAAAAAAGGGATGCTTGAGAAAGCCGAACAGGGTCTATACCCTTCCTACGCGCCATTAGGATATCTTAACACTTCTATAGGCGGAATAAAATCCATCACTCCCGATCCCGAAGTTGCACCTTTGGTTAAAAATCTTTTTCTATGGTATTCGTCTGGAAATTTCTCGCTTAACGAAATCAATTCAAAGATTCGCGAATCTGGATTAGAGTCGAGGCGGGGCGGTCTTACTGTTTCCAGATCAGCTATCGCAAAAATATTGAATAACCCTGTTTATCACGGCGAATTCATTTGGAATAAACTGTCTTACAAGGGTAACTATGAACCTCTTATTTCCAAAGAGATTTATGAAAAGGTCCAGAACGTTTTGAATTTCAAAGGCAGCACACGAACAGGGATTCGAAAACATCATTGGCTTTTCCACGGACTTGTTTCTTGTGGCCATTGTGGTTGTGCAATGGTTGCTGAAATAAAAAAAGGAAAGTACGTCTATTATCGGTGTACAGGTTATAAAGGTAAATGTCCCGAAAAATACGTCCGTGAAGAAACCCTAAATTTGAATTTTGAGACCGCACTTGAATCCATTCGTTTAGATTCGGATGTGATTAACCTAGTGGTAAAGGCTTTGAAAGAAAGCCGTACAGATGAAAAGAGAATTCATCAAGAAGCTGTAACCATTTTAGCGGGTGAAAAGAAAAAGCTTGAGAATCGACTTGAGGCTCTTTACATCGATAAACTGGACGGCAATATTTCGAAAGATGACTATGAGCAGAAAAGCAAAAAATGGCATGAACAACTTCAGTTAATCAATCTCAAGTTGGAAAAGCACGGGAACGCCCACCTTGCCTACATGGATGAGGGCGTGCAGCTTTTGGAATTGGCGCAAAATGCTGTTGAAATTTACCGTAAGTTCGACAGTACCGAAAAACGTCGTATCCTCCAGCTTGTACTTTCGAACTCGATTTGGCTTAATGCTCAACTGGTTCCAAAATTTCGGCAACCGTTTGATTTGTTTGCTCTTACAAATAGCCAAATAAAAGTTTCTGTTGAATCAGGCGACCCTAAAACAGGCAATAAAGATGAGTGGTGCACCGGGCGAGATTCGAACTCACGACCTCTGCCTTCGGAGGGCAGCGCTCTATCCAGCTGAGCTACCGGTGCAAAAAGAGGATGACCAAAGGTAGAATTTCGGGGATTTTGCGGAGACTCTAAACAGACAAATCCCGCATGGATTC
>CANJPT010000117.1 GCA_947476195.1 Lewinellaceae bacterium
AATGATTTTATTTTAAAAATAATTCCGCTAATAATGGCAATATGCATCCAAGCTGATTTGTCATTGAGATAAATTGGTATAATTGGATTGAATATAATTGCAATTATTCCAAAAGTAATAACCCAAAAATTTAGTCCATTCTCGAACTCTGTTACAACAACTGCAACTGTATACTACAGGACATTTTTGTTTTACCCCCAGACCTATAAGGGTTTTGAAAACCTTATAGGTTTCGATTTTAGAAAATGTCCAGTAGTCTGGTTTTCCCCATAATTATTTCGGCTGTTAGCATTTAATCCACCCTCAAACCTACAAGTTTAAGTCAATGGAAAATTAGAAAAGTAACAAACGGTCCATTGGCGTAACAAACGGTCCGTAGGACTAACCAACGGTAATGCCGATGTTTTATCGAAGTAGTGTCACATCCCCCGTAAACACCTCCTCTTTCCCGTCAACAAATAGTATGACCGCCTGCCAGACAAATACCGATGGATTCAGTTTCTCGCCCTTGAACGTACCATCCCAGCCCATATTTAGATCGCCGGCAGCAAAATCGGTCACCTCAAAAACCTGTTCGCCCCAGCGGGAGTAAACCTGCAAGGTCTTGATCTTTACCACAGTTAATGGGTCCGCAAAAATCGTGAATATGTCATTTTTGCCATCTTCGTTTGGGGAGAAGATGTTGGGTGCGTAGATCTTTCGGGATCTATCTACGATAAGCCGCAAACTGCCGCGAACCTCGCAACCGGCTTTCGACCGAAGTAAAACCTGGTAGCTGGTCGTAGTCAATGGCGTGGCCGTGGTAATCAGGCAGGTATCACAGTCCAATCCGGTGGAAGGGGTCCAGGAGACGGAGGCTATGTCGGCTGAGGGGATGTTTACCGCTGCGTCGGTGAGGTAGCTATAGCCCTGGGTTATGGTGGCGATTGGTGAGAGGCTTATCGCAAGTGGGGTTGGCGCGTCCACCGTAACTGTAGCCAAAGCGCTGCAGCCATTTCCGCCGGATACCTGAATCGTGTAGCTGCCTGGCATGAGGTGCTCAAACTGCTGTTGTATCCCAGGTATACTATTGTTCAGGCTGAATAAAAAAGGGGCTGAGAGACCAGTCACCGTATCAATCCTTACAGTGCCCTGTTCGTCCTGACAAATGGGCTGAATGACGGAAGCATAGGCTACCGGGATCTCGGGAAGGATCGTCACTGCGTCGGTATCGGTACACCCGTTGACCAGGTTGCTCACCTCCAGCACGTAGGTTCCGGCTTTGTCAATAAGTGGGGAGGCTGAACCTGCGCCGGCCACAAAATGTCCATTTGGGCTGGTCCATTGGTAGCTCAGGTTTGGTCCGCCGGATCCACTACCGCTCAAGGGAGCCGTTTCACCGGCACAGTCGAGGGTAAAGGATGTGCCTGCATTGGCTATTGGCGGGACTTGGTCTGAAGGTACCGACACCGAAGTCGTGTTGAAGCACTGGTTGGCTGGATTGAGCCCGATCAGGAAGTAGGTGCCCGGCGCTGAAACTAAAAGCGTTGCTCCATTGCCCAAAAGGGTGGTGTCCGTCCCGAGGATGGTCGCCCAGGCAAACTGTACCCCTCCAAGGGTCGAACTGCCGCTGAGGGTTTGCATCGGTGCATTGCAGGTCAAAATACCTGGATTTGCCACTGAGAGCGGGGGCGGATTGAGATTTTGAGTTACGGTGATGCTGGCCGAGGCCGTGCAGGCTGTTACGTTGTCTGTCACTACCAGATCGTACAGGCCGGGGGCAGTCGCCGGAAGACTGGTGTTGCTGCCGAGCGGTATGCCATTGCCGGTCCACTGAAAACTGGTCGGGTTGGGCGTGCCGGTCAAGTTCCCGTTGAGGGTGGTCGCAGTTGTGCTGCAATCCAGTGCGGTTGCGGACGAGGTGATGCTGGCCTGTGGCTGGGTGCTCTGATCTGTGACCGTGAAACTGGCCATGCCCGTACAGGCCCCGCCACCGTTTACAAAAACGGTATAGGTCCCTGCGGGTAGGTTCGCAAGGTCTTCGGTCGTTGCCGCGTTCGACCATAAAAAGGAATAGCTGGTCGCCGGGCCAACGCTCAGGTTGACCGCCCCGTTGTTCAGGATACAAGAATTGTCGGGCATTGGTATTCCAAGGATTACGGGGAGCACCACATTTTCCGGAATAGTAAAATTACCCACGGTCGTGCAGCTATTGGCAGCGGTGACTGTTACGGTGAAGGTTCCCGCAAGGGAGTTCAACAGATCTTCGGTAGTGGCAGTGTTCGACCATAAAAATTGGTAAGGCCCAACACTTCCTGCAACACTCAGGTCAATACTGCCACTGGCTTGTCCGCAGGTAGCTGCCGCGATGTTGTTGGAAAGGATCGGCAGCGGTATACTACTCCCTACGGATATAACAGCTGTATTCGTACAGGCTCCACCGCCATTTACGGTGACAGTATAGGTCCCTGCTGCAATATTCGCCAGATCTTCGGTTGTGGCCGCATTCGACCATAGAAAGGTGTAGCCTGGTACGAATGGAGGGTTGATACTCAGGTCTATGGCTCCGTTGTTAACGAGGCAGGAAGTAGACTGTGTGGACACACTGCCGATGTTTGGGACAAAAGAATTCTCCGGCACCACAAAATTTCCGACTGAAGTACAACCGTTGGCTGCAGTCACCGTAACGGTGTAATTCCCGGAAATGATTCCACTCAGGTCTTCTGTAACGACCGCGTTGGACCAATTGAATTGATACGGTGTGGGGCTGCCAGATACGCTCATATCAATGGCTCCACCGGCTTGACCGCATGTTGCGGCCGTAATATTTTGAGATACCAATGGACTTGGCAGGTCGTTGATAATGGTGAAGGCGGCAGTATGGATGCAGTTTCCACCCGCACTAACGGTCACGGTATACGTGCCGGCGTTCAATCCGTTCAGGTCTTGGGCAGTAAACAGGTTAGACCAGAGGTAGGTGACACCTCCTGGCGGATTCACGGACAGGTCAATGCTTCCATTGTTTTGGAGACAGGAACTGTTGGACCCGGGAACTCCCGCCAAAGCAAAAGCGATGGAATTGCCTGGTACAATGGCATTGGCGGTCACTGTACAGTGATTGAAATCTGTGACCGTCACGGTATAATTGCCCGCAGGAATGTTGCTCAGGTCCTGGCTGGCCTGCCCGCTTGCCCACTGATATAGGTAGGGGCCGTTCCCTCCGCTGACATTCAGGTCAATGCTGCCGTTGCTCAAACCGCATAATTCCGGAACAATGGCCTGAGAACTGATCGGGCTGCTTCGTTGGTCTATAACAAAATAAGAGGCCGTGGCAGTACAACTGCCCGATTCGGTCACTGAAACAGTATAGGTTCCAGGGGGCAAGCCATTGAGGTCCTGAGTAGTGGCAGTATTGGACCAAAGGTACACGTAGGCCCCTGCTGGTGTGATATTCAGGTCAATGGCGCCATTGTTAGTAGCGCAATCGGTCAGCGGTACAGGTGCTGCTGCCAGGCTAAAGTTAGAGGCGTTGTTCGGCACGTTGAGGGTGGCCGATTGGGTGCATCCGTTTGCTGCGGTGACGGTTACGGTATAGTTTCCGGGCAAAAGGTTGCTGAGGTCTTGCGTTGTGGCAGCGTTAGACCAGAAATAGCTATACGGCCCTGCCGGTCCGCTCACACTCAGGTCTATGCCGCCATTGTTTGCGCCACAGATCGAAGCGGTGATTGAATTGCTCAGTATTGGGGTTGAGGTGATGTCCGCAACCATGAAAGTGCTGGAAGATTGACAGCTACCCAGTGAAACTGTAACCGTGTAATTGCCCGAACTGAGGTTAATTAAATCCTGGGTATTGGAAGTATTCGACCATTGATAATTGTAGGCGCCTGCGGGGGTCACGGTAAGGTCAAGGCTGCCGTTGGAGGCGGTGCAGGAGCTATTGCTTTGGGTTGTTCCGTTCAGATTAAGGGCGATGTTATTGCTCAAAATGGTCACGGAACTAACGGCCGTACAGCTGTTCGCGCCTGTGGTCGTAACAGAATAATTGCCTGGGGCAAGGGCCGTGAGGTCTTCGGTAGTGGTTGCGTTGGACCATAGGAAGCTGAAAGGCCCGGTTCCACCGCTCACGCTGAGGTTTGCTGCTCCGTTGCTGAAATCGCAAGTGGCGGGGATTCCGGAAGCGGAGAGATTGGGCGGCAGGGCAATGTCCAAGACCGTGAAAACGCTGGAGGACAAGCAGGTGCCTAAAGAGACGGTTACGGTGTATGTACCTGGAAAGAGGTTGTTCAAATCCTGGCTTGTTGCGGCATTCGACCAGAGGTAGTTGTAGGTTCCGGCAGGTATGACACTGATGTTGAGCGCACCGTTGGGTGCTGCACAGGAACTGTTGTCTACAGGCGTTCCACTGACGCTGAGCGGCACGTTGTTGTTCAAGACCGTTGCCGCGCTCACGGCGGAGCAACTATTTGCTCCTGTTACAGTGACGGAATAGGCTCCGGGCGGCAGGTTGTCAAGGTCCTCGGTCGTAGCAGCACTGGACCAAAGGTAGTTGAAAGGGCCGGTCCCGCCGATTACGCTTAGGTCCACAGCTCCGTTGCTGAAATCACAATTGGTGGGTGATCCGAAAGTAGCCAGATTGGGTGGAAGGGCTGTGTTTGCGACCGTAAAGGTATCCAGGGCAATACAACTGAGTCCTAAGGTGACCGTAACAAGGTAGTCTCCGGCGGAGAGGTTAAAGAGGCTGTCGGTGGTCATGCCGTTGGACCACAGGAAGGTGTAGGAAGTGTCCAGTGGAGTGATACCCAAGGCGATATACCCGGTGTTGGATGCGCAGGAAATGTCGTCCGCCAAATGCTCCTGGACCCGGATGGTGTCATTGACATTTGGAACGATGATCGTGTTCTGGTTGGAACAGCCGACGGCAGAGGTAACGGTGACGGAAAAGGTATCTGCTTTGATGCCAGCAAGGTCCTGGGTGGTTGCTCCGTTTGACCAATTGTAAGAAATTGGAGTAGTTGCCAGTCCAAGGACAAGCAGATCGATTGAGCCATTAGAAAGGCCGCAGGTACTGGGTGTTGGAACGGCCGGGATATTGGGGTATTCTCTGATATCGCCTACCTCATAGGTTGCTACGGCAGTGCAGGTACCTCCGGCACTAATGGTTACGGTATACGACCCCGGGGCAAGGTTTTTCAAAATCTTGGTTGTGGCCCCATTGGACCATTGGTATGCAAGCGTGCTCGGGAATAAAGAGAGGTTTATTTGACCGTTGGTGGTATCGCAAGCGCTGTTATCGGTTACAAATCCACTATAATTAAAAAGGATTGGGTTGTCGGTTACGTCTGCATAGGTTTCTACGGTACATCCATTTAGTCCCGTTACCGTCACATCATAAGAACCTGCAGGTACGTTGAACAGATCCTGCGTTGTTTCACCGTTTGACCATTCATAGGTGAACGGTGGGACTCCCCCAAACACAGGGGTCAAATTAACAAACCCATTACTGAATCCGCAAGTTGTAGGGGTGGTATAAGTAGACAGGGTCGGAACGACAGGTGCATCAGGTACATAAAAGCCGTCTGCTACGAAACAAGCAGCATTTAGCGAAATGGTGACATTATATACCCCGGAGGTCAGATTAGGCAAGGTTTCTGTGGTGGCGCCGGTTGACCATAAGTAGCTGAATGGCCCCTGAATTAGCGGGAAGACCGTCGGAATATTGATACTTCCATTGCCACCAATACAGGTTGTATTGGGCACGATAGTTATTGCTGTATAATCAATGGTGATAGGCCAGTTAACATTATTGATAGTAACGGTTTGGACATCGGAGCAGCCATTAGAACCAGTAACGGTGATGGTGTATGTACCTGCTAACACATTATTGATATAAACATTGGTGCCTCCATTCGACCAAATATAAGTGTAAGGCGTGGCACCTCCGGTCACCACCACCCCTGAGGCGCCATCAGCCATTTCACAGTGTGTGTCTGTAATACCACCAGTAGGGGGGGGTAAAGAAATGACAGGGCTACCGGCATTATCCGGAACCGTAAATTGGAATGGTGTGACACAAGTGACACCAACGGTGATGGATACGGTGTAAACCCCGCTGTTTAGGCCACTTATATCCTGAGTGGTGGCGCCTGTTGACCACAGGTAGGTCCATATGGGTGAGATTGGTATTACAGTTAGATCAAGAGATCCATTGTATGGGGCGAAGCAATTGGTATTACCATTAGCAAGACTATTAGCCGCCGCCGGAGAAACGGGCGGCAAATCTGTTACAACCGCCTGGGCAATTTGTACATCGCCATTGGCATCTGTAATATTGACCAGGTAGGTTCCTGCCATGAGACCACTTAGGTCTTCGGTTGTGGCGCCGTTTGACCAGCTATAGGTCCAAGGTCCGGGCGTATTGGGGTCAGGTGTAATATCAATGGACCCGGAGCCCTGGCCGCAGAAATCACCGGTGACTACCACCGTTGGGGCGAGTGACGCTGTTTCGCAATGGGGCACTCCAGGAAAGTCTACTTTGGGGCTCTTGGCATAATCGGCTGAGCTTCCTTGCACTTCAGCAAATAAGGAGTCTTCTGTCACTGAAAAGATAGATCCAATTGGCCTTGCCAGAAGCGAGGTGCTGGAAATTAGGAAGGAACAAAAAAGGATTAGCGTAGAAATTTTCATGTTTAATTGTTTTTTTATCGCAACACGAAATGGTTGGAGCAAGCTTTTTCATTGGAGTGATATTCACGGCAAGCTTATCAGCGGATAGATTGCGTTTGGCGCCATTTCGCTTTCCAGGGGTGAAAATGATTTACTGGTAAAATCCTGCGGCAGTATCAAAATGCTTTAATTGTATTAAATTCCAATTTTCAAGGAATTTAATTTACATTTTTTATGGATTATGAAATTTTTATTCTGAATTTTAATTTCAGCGATAAAATTACGGAATAAATTAAACTTGACTGAGTAAACTCCCAGAGAGCAACCTGTGGACAGTGATTCCAGGTTTCGCACCTCTAATGAACGGGTGAAAAGTAGGCAAGGAAGATATTAACAATACTTTGCGTAAGAATTTTATCAAACACATTGATATTCAATAAATTTGCTTACCTTTGTGTCGTTCTTCGGAACAATTACTTTTCATTTTTTCAATTTTTTTAGTATGCAATCTGGAACTATCAAGTTCTTCAACGAAACCAAAGGTTTCGGTTTCGTAGTCGATTCAAACTCGGGCGAAGAAATTTTCGTTCACGTCAGCGGTTTGGTTGACAAAGTACGCGAAGGTGACTCAGTTACCTTTGAGACTCAACAAGGCAAAAAAGGCTTGAACGCGGTCAATGTACAACTCGCATAAGCGGTTTAAGTATCTTGACGATACGATTCAAAAAACTCCGACGGGCAACCGTCGGAGTTTTTTTTGTGCTTTTCGGCCATATTCGGGACTTTTTTTGTCTAATAATTTCCGGGTACAGGTTTTACAAGGCTTCATGACAATTGGCTGCCTTATTTTTGGGCAAAACTATTCAGCCAACAATGATTTTCAGAAATACCTTGTATTCCGCCTTAGCTATCCTGGCTTTTAATAGCCCACTTCCCGCTCAACCTGAGCTAGAAAAACATCTCCAAACCCTGCTTATCATGGCAGAAGATGGTTCCACAGTCGAGTTTCCTGAGGGCACATTCACCCTTTCCAACACGCTCTGGCTGGATGCAAAAAAGAACGTCACCATCCGCGGCGCCGGACAAGGCAAGACCGTATTGTCCTTTAAAAATCAAAAACAAGGCGCGGAAGGAATTAAAGTCACCAATGCCCAAAATATTGTGCTGGAACACTTTACGATAGAAGATTCCAAAGGTGATCTCATCAAAACCCAGCAGGTACAGGGCCTTATCTTTCGGGATATCACGGCCCAATGGACTGGCGAGCCCAAAGCCAGCAACGGTTCCTACGCGCTTTATCCGGTACAATGCAAAAACGTACACATCGAACGCTGCACCGCCATCGGAGCCTCTGATGCGGGCATTTATGTAGGCCAGTCAGATTCTGTTTGGGTGTCAGGTTGCACCGCAAAATCGAACGTTGCTGGCATCGAGATCGAAAATACCACCCATGCATGGGTCTGGAAAAACAAAGCTTTTGATAATACCGGAGGCATCCTGATTTTTGATTTGCCAGATCTGCCTAAAAAACGAGGGGGGCATGTCAAAGTCTATGATAACCTGGTGACACGCAATAATTTACGGAATTTTGCACCCAAGGGAAATATCGTTGGGAAAGTCCCGACAGGCACGGGCATAATGATTCTTGCAACCAACGACGTGGAGGTATTCAACAATAAGATTTGGGACAACAAAACGGCCTCCACCGCCATTGTGAGTTATTTCATTGCTGAAACACCGATCAAAGACAAGGACTATAATCCGTACCCTTCCAGGATCTTCATCCACGACAATATCTATTCCATGGGCAAACGAATGCCAACCTGGAAGAACAAGCTTGGATTCATTTTTTGGTGGAAATTTGGCCAAAAAGTACCGCATATCCTGTATGACGGTATTCAAAATCCAGCATGGGTAAACGAAAAAGGGGAGCTTAAATCAGGATATGAGATCTGTATCCGCAACAATGAGAACGGTACTTTTGCCAACATCCGCGCCGACAAACTGGGGCTATTCAAAGGCAAAATCAGTAAAAGAACAACGCCTTATGACTGCGAATTTTAAAATGAACGCCTTACTTGTGGTGGTAATTTCGATCTTGGGCAGGCCTGAATTCTGGCTGCCTTCTAAGGTCCATGGAGTCAAAACCAGGCTATCGGAGTATGCTTTTTTCGAAGGCAACATATCAGCCCTTTCCCCCGCAGCCAACGTATTTTCTTATGAGGTAAACGCACCGCTCTTCAGTGATTATGCTGAAAAAGCACGTTTTATCTATCTTCCGCCCGGTCAGTCCATGGAATACCGTGCTGAACAGGCTTTTGAATGTCCGACCGGAGCGGTCATTATCAAAAACTTCTATTACTGGAACGATACACGATTCCCTGAAAAAGGTCGAAAAATATTGGAGACCAGGTTGTTTGTAAAGGAAGAAAAAGGCTGGAATGCGCTTGAATATATCTGGAACGAATCTCAGGACGACGCATTTTTGGAAGTAGCAGGCGCCAGCTTTCCCCATAGTTGGATAGATGCAAAGGGGAAAAAGCAGGAGATCCAATATAACGCACCCAATCTCAATCAGTGCAAGGGTTGCCACTCCAATGACGGAGCGTTTGTACCCATCGGCATTACGGCCCGGCAACTCAATCGTGATATAAACGCAGAGAACCAACTGCTGGCCTGGCAGAAATCAGGTCGCCTCGTATTGCCGGAAGGATATAAACTTGAAGGGGCTCCCCGACTTACTGATTATAGAAATTTGGCCGCTTCAGGTAATGAATCCACGACAAATCATAGTGCTGCGGCCCGCGCATATCTGGATGGCAATTGTGCCCATTGTCACAATCCACATGGGCCGGCAAGCACCAGCGGATTGTTTCTGGAATACAACCAAACAGACCTGGAGCACCTCGGCGTGGGCAAACCACCGGTTGCTGCCGGCCGGGGCAGTGGCAATCGTCGTTTTGGCGTTGTGCCTGGCAAACCCAACGAAAGTATTATGGTATTCCGCATGGAAAGCGATGATCCAGGGATTCGAATGCCGGAATTGGGTCGACAGTTGAAACACGAGGAAGGGGTTGCGCTTATTAAAGCATGGATTCGGGAGATGAAGTGATTCGCGATCAATAAAATAGCCCGACAGAACTGCATCTGCCGGGCTTCCTTATTACTGCTAAAATGATGTCGTTCAATTGCTTTCTCCAATTTTCTTTTGTGCTACGGTGCTATTAGGCGGCAAAGTTTGCTTGCTGCCGGGAAGTGGTTGGGCGCCATTGATGCCAGGTTTAGCTTGGTTTTCCTCCGTGCTGTTATGGGGCTTAGGCTTGTAACTTGTTTCTTTTGCGGCATTGTCAGCTGAGGAAGGCTTTGGCGCCTCAATATGCTGACTGTCCTTGTTTCCTGTCGGAGCGGAGGGCGTCAGCGCTGGCTGTTCGGTGGGAGTTACCCCTGGAGATACGGCTGGGATTTTATAAGGACCTGAAAACATCCAATAGAGACCTCCAGTGATCGTAAGGAGTATCGCAGTGAGCAAAGCGATTGATTTTGCACCCCAGCCACCATGCGGCTGTGCGATGTTCGCTTGTACGTGGTTCCAGACACGGTCAGAAGGAGTATCCCAGCCCGATTTTGCGGGCGTATCAGGGAGGTTTTCCAGCGTGTTGCGAAAAAGATCGTCGATAGGTGAATTTGCTTGTTGATCAGTCATGGGTGGGAGTGTGGGCAGATTGGGGATTTATTGTCAAGAAATAAATGATTTATCGAGTATTTTTTTGAGAAATTCACGGGCTTTGAATAATTGGCTTTTACTGGTGCCAATGCTAATGCCCAGTTTTTCAGCTATTTCTTCATGGCTAAAACCTTCTATCGCATAAAAATTGAAAACCGTACGATATCCTGTCGGCAGCCTTTGGAGATAGGTCAATAAGGTTTGTGCATCAAGATCGGAAGCGAAATTCTCTTCTGTATGAAATTTGCTTTCAAAAACGTTGAAGTCAGGCACATCCTTCACAAAATCACGTTGTTTACGCAAGTGACTAAGCGCTGTGTTTACCATAATCCGCCGAATCCAGCCACCCAAAGCACCATCACCTCTAAACTGTATCATGTCACGATAGACCCGCACAAAACCGTCCTGAAGCATATCCTCTGCCTCCGCCTTGTCTTTGGCATAGCGCAATAAAACCCGAAACATGGGCAGACTAAACTGTCTGTAAAGCGCCGTTTGGTGCGCCGGGCTTCCCCCGAGTATTCCGCTTACTAATTCCTGGTCGCTGTATTGATGCATATTGGTTCTAACAAAGAGTTTGATGGAGATTGTTGGTATTGGGTTGCCCGGGGCTTAAAATTTATTTTGCCTTCCGCACAAATTCCCAAACCACTATACCCGCTGCCACGGCCACATTCAAAGAATGTTTAGTGCCAAACTGCGGTATTTCTATCACCCCATCGCAAATAGCAAGGGTTTCATTGTCAACGCCTTCTACTTCATTTCCTAAAACAAATGCGTATGAAGCATCTTTCTCCGCTAAAAAATCTTGCAGCCATATTTTTTTTGTGGTCTGCTCAACGGCTAAAACTTTATAGCCAGCAGTTTTTAAAGCCTGAACTGCTTCTACTGAAGTTGCGAAGTACGCCCAATCTACTGAATCTGTGCTGCCAAGTGCTGTTTTCAGGATCTCCCGGTGGGGTGGTTGGGCCGTAATACCGCAAAGCAGGATCTTTTCCAGTGCAAAAGCATCGGCCGTCCGGAAGATGGAGCCAACGTTTAGTCCGGAACGTACACTGTCCAACACGAGTATAAGCGGGAGTTTTGGCTGACTTTTAAAGTCAGAAACAGACATTCTGCCCAGGTTTTCCATGCTATTCTTTTCCATGGCGCAAAAATGCGGAACTTCGCGCTTGGTTTTTAACCTTGCGTCAAGAATCAACCCCCAAAAGACCTGTTCAATCAAAAACAATGATTTTTAACAGGCTGTTTTACTTAGTCACGCTTTTTGCCTTTTTTCAGAATACCTTATCTGCCCAATCCATCGCAGTGGCACGTGCTCAACCCCTGGGCAGTACCATTACCGTGCGTGGTCTTGTGACCAATGGAGTCGAATTAGGCACGATCCGGTATCTTCAGGATGGTACGGCAGGTATTGCGGCCTTCCCGGGTACTGGCTCGGTAACGGGCTTTGACACCTCGGTTTTCCCGGGCGACAGCATTGAGGTGACTGGAACCCTGGTTTCCTACCACCAATTGCTGGAGATCAGCCCGATTACAGCATTCAGCGTTATTTCTTCAGGCCATCCATTGCCTAAGCCCAAAGCTATTTCACTGGTAGAAATTTCAGATGCTTATCAGAGTCAATTGCTTGAATTTGAATGTATCAGCTTCGCAAATGCCGGCGGAATCTTTAGCAGTGGTGGAACTTTTAGCATTTCGGATTCAGAAGGCGTATCGGCCAAGGTCTCTCTGCGCAGTGGACATCCTATGCTGGGCAGTAGTATCCCGGTCGGACCGATCCGGATTACTGCCATTCTCTCTACGTTCGATGGTTTCTTATTGTTACCTTCCAGCACAGATGACTTGGCCACCGAGACCTGTTTGTATTTTTTACAAAAACCCATGCAGACGGATATTGCAACGTCCGGCTTCAAGCTACATTGGGAAACCAGCCTGCCTACGAATTGTACCTTACATCTGGGGACGAACCCTAACCCCAACACGCTAATGTCTGTTACAGGTTATTCCGGCGACCATACCTACCTCTTTGCCAACCTTTCACCAGGCACAATCTATTGGGTACAGGTAGAAGCCGAGCACAATGGAGGAAGTATCTTTTCAGAACCGATTCCCCTTGTTACCCGATCCAACTCCTCCGGGGAGACCAGGGCTTTTTTTAATCAGGGCATTGACCCTGCCTTTCTCAATGGCTTTGTAGTGGCCGGGGAAACGAAAGAAGCCGTTTTGTTTGAGACCATTGAACGGATCGATTCCGCGAAGCAAACGATTGATGTGGCGGTCTATAACAACAACCGAAGTGATATCACAAATGCGTTGAAAGCCGCACATGCCAGGGGTGTAAGGGTGCGCTATGTTGCTTCGCTTTCTGCCAGCAATACAGCCCTTAATCCGGCGCCTGCTTTTCCGGTTTTGTATGGCAATACGGTGACCATTATGCACAACAAATTCATGGTGGTCGATGTGGATCTTCCGGACAAATCCTGGGTCATGGGCGGGTCGATGAACTGGACTAGTCAGAATATCAATACCGATTTTAATAACACTTTATTCATTCAGGATCAATCGCTTGCACGGGCCTATACGCTTGAATTCGAGGAAATGTGGGGTAGTGGGAATCTCCTGCCAGATACCACTAAAAGTCGTTTTGGGCCTGCCAAGCAGGACAATACCCCCCACCAATTCAACGTGGGCGGTAATTTGGTAGAATCCTACTTTTCTCCTTCAGACCACACGACCAGTCATATTGAGACCGTACTCCGAAGCGCCCAGAGTGAGCTGCTTTTTGGGGCCTTTTCTTTTACTAAAAATGAATTGGGGGATGCCCTGGTTGATGTGCATAATTTCGGCGTTCCGATGCGGGGCATCATAGAAAATATCAATGATAGCGGCGCGGAGTACCAGCAACTACTCGATAATGGCGTGAACGTCCGGCATCATTACCAGTCCGGCGATTTTCACCACAAATATGGCGTCGTAGATGCCATTGACTGGACATCTGATCCGACCGTGGTGACGGGTTCGCACAACTGGTCGACCGCAGCAGAAACCAACAATGACGAAAATACACTCATTTTGCATGACCCGGTATTGGCTACCTTGTACAAAGCGGAGTTTGAACGGCGCTGGGAAGAATTCCCAACCAGTGTTCAAACCATTCAAGACCAAACGTTTGAGGTCTTCCCAAATCCGACTACGGGCTGGCTTGAGCTACGCGGATTGCCCAAAACGTCTGGCACAATTCAGGTCAAAAATACCCTCGGCCAGGTATTGCTTTCTAAAAACGAGGTGTTTGGAAATCAATCCCGATTAAATGTCTCGGGCTTGAATCCGGGCCAATATTTTGTCACTTTCATCAGTGCTCATGCCATTGCCAGCGTTTCGTTTCAAAAAATTTAAAGTAGAGCAGGATGGCGCGGCGCATCCGGTCGGGACCGATGCGGTTTTGCTGGGCGCCTGGGTTGATGTGCAGGGAACAACCAGTTTTCTGGACATTGGAACGGGCACCGGTGTGATCGCTTTGATGCTGGCACAGCGCCTCGAAAGTAGCGGCGACTTTAGTCGCAGCAATACCACGGACCCTTGGGCAGGGGTAGGGGTGGAGCTACATCCAGGTTCCGCTGCGCTCGCGCGGGAAAACTTTGCATCCAGTCCCTGGGC
>CANJPT010000118.1 GCA_947476195.1 Lewinellaceae bacterium
GGGCGTCGCCATCAGTATCAGCGACCAGTTTAAGATCCCCATCCGATACATCGGTGTAGGTGAAAGCATAGATAAGCTTCAAATTTTCAATAAACGCGCCTTCGTTGAGTCTATCTTCGGAGATAAGCAATTAGGGTAACGGTACACGGGTTCTCCGTCCACCGGGTACCGTACACCGTAAACCGTCCACCGTTAACCGTGTACCGTCCACCGTCCACCGTAATGATACAAGTCCTGCACATTTCCGCCGAGTGTTATCCAGCTGCCAAAACAGGTGGCCTGGGCGATGTGGTTGGCTCCTTGCCAAAGTATATGACCCAGGCTGGAGTACTTTCAGCAGCCGTTATTCCTAAGTATTCGCTCAAGTGGATCCAAGGGCGGGACTGGGTTAATGTGTACAGCGGAGCGATTCGATCCGATTGGCGCACGATTCATTTTTCTGTCCAACAGGAAAAAAGCAATGCGTTGGGGTTCCCGTTCTTTGTAGTAGACATCCCAGGATTGTACGACCGTTCAGGCATCTACAACGATTCGGGTGGCTGGGCTTACTCGGATGAGATCGAGCGCTATCTTGTATTTCAACAAGCCGTACTTCAATGGGTAATTTCCTTCCAGGAGTACGAGCGACCACGCGTATTACACTGCCACGATCATCATACGGGGCTTATTCCTTTTATGGCGAAATACTCGCCAGATTTCCGTCCATTAGCAGAAATGCCTACGGTTTTTACCATCCACAACGGACAATACCAAGGTGCTTTTAGCTGGAAGAATCACAATCTTTTACCCTATTACAACGCTTGGGCACGGAACTACCTCGACTGGAAGGGGGCTATTAATCCCATGGCTTCGGCCATAAAATGTGCCTGGGCTGTCACTACGGTTTCAGAGAGTTACCTCTTTGAACTGCATGAAAGCAGCCTTGGGTTGGAACCGCTTTTCCGGTTGGAATGGCACAAACAATGGGGTATTATTAATGGTATTGATTCGCAAGTATGGGATCCGGCCACGGACACAGCTTTGCAATTTCGTTTACAAGACAATGATATCCAAATCTTTAAGCAAAAAAATAAGCGGGTGCTTTGCGAATGGTTTGGCTTGCCTGAACATTTGCCGCTCATTAGTTTTATTGGTCGAATGGTGAATGAAAAAGGCTCAGACCTTTTGCCGGATGCTTACCGGAATTATATTCATGCAGGTGGATCAGCCTCTTTCCTGGTATTGGGTACCGGCGAGCCCTGGACACAAAACGAGTTTCGCAGCATGTCACACCAATACCCGGGTCGCGTGAACGCAGTGATCGACTATAATGAGTCTCTTGCACACCAGATTTATGCGGGGTCGGACTTTCTGATCATGCCTTCGCGGGTAGAACCCTGCGGGCTCAACCAGTTTTACGCCATGCGTTACGGTACCATTCCGATCGTGCGTTCTATTGGTGGCTTAAAAGATACTGTTCCGGATATTGCAGAGCCAGATGGCATTGGACGTGGTCTCCGTTTTGACCAGGCTTCCCTCCATGATATTGGTTATGCAATCCACAGGGCCGCGTCTATGTGGCACAATGAGCCAGGTATTGTCGCTACGTTGCGCCAGCGTATTATGGCCGTTGATTCTTCCTGGGAGAATACAGTTGACAGGTATTTTAGTGTTTATCGTCGCATCGGGAGTAGGGTAGTGCCCGTTAAAGAATTAAGCGGCAAAACCTGATTTACAAGCATGAAATACAGATGTAGCTTTAACTAATCACAAAGCAGGTGGAAAACACCTTAGGCATACTACTGGACATTTTTGTTTTACCCCCAGACCTATAAGGTTTTTGTAAACCTTATAGGTCTCGATTTTAGAAAATGTCCAGTAGTATGCACCTTAGGTACCTACAAGAATGCTAAAACAGCCAAATAGGCAATTAAGGCAGCTAAATTTGCAGAATTTTTATCGCAGCCAGTTCATATTGCCGCCTTAGGCATCCGGCCAGGGCCGCAAACTTTGCCTCGATTGAAATCAAAATTTCTAGATTTCGCCTCGAATCAAAATTCCAAATAAGTGCTAAGCAATTTTTACAAGCAGATTTAAACGAGGAAGAATAGAAAAAATAATTTGGCAAACAAGCGCTGTGCTGTACGTTTGCTTTGAAACAAACAGAAAAAGCAACACCTGCCATGATAAAGATGATTTGCCTTATTCTCGGCGGTGGTGCCGGGAGCCGTCTGTACCCACTTACTGAAAAACGGTCAAAGCCAGCCGTGCCCATTGGCGGCAAATATCGTTTGATTGACATTCCTATTTCCAATTGTATCAATTCGGGGGTGAAGCGGATGTTTGTACTCACACAGTACAACTCTGCCTCGCTTAATGCCCACATTAAGAACGCCTATAACTTCGATCATTTCACGCAGGGCTTTGTGGACATTCTCGCCGCTGAGCAGACACCAGGAAATTCAGGGTGGTTCCAGGGTACCTCAGATGCGGTTCGTCAAAGTCGCAAACACTACGAGCGCCACGAATTTGACTATATCCTTATCCTCTCCGGTGACCAGCTTTATCAGATGGACTTTGAGGCTATGGTGAAACATCATATTGCCCAGGAGGCTGATGTAACCATCGCTTGCCTGCCTGTGGATGCACGGGATGCCACTGGATTTGGTATCATGAAAGTAAATGATGAAGGGTATATCCCACGCTTTATTGAAAAGCCGAGCGCTGAGCAATTGCCAGAGTGGAGCAGCGAAGTTGGAGCCCTTAATAAGAAGCGTGGCCGGAATTATCTCGCTTCAATGGGTATCTATATCTTCAACCGCCAAGCGCTCAGTGAATTATTCGATAATTACCCGGATGCCACTGACTTTGGAAAAGAGATCATTCCGACCGCTATCGGCGAGGGTCGTAAGGTGTCGGCCTACCAATATGATGGCTACTGGACAGATATTGGTACCATCCGATCTTTTTTCGAGGCTAATATCGAGCTGACAGACCACATTCCGCCATTCAACCTGTTTGATTCTAAAAAAGTCGTGTATACCCGGGGCCGTATGTTACCTCCTGCCAAATTCTATGGCGGCACCCAACTCAACCGCGCCCTTATCGCTGAAGGATCCATCATTCATGCCCGGGTCATTGAGGGCTCCATCATTGGACTACGCTCCCGCATTGGCGAAAATACAGTCATCAAGGACTCCATCGTGATGGGCAATGACATCTACCAGACCTTACAGGAGATCGCTTCACAGGAAGAAGAAGTTCCACTTGGCGTGGGCCACTATTGCCACATAGAACACGCCATTCTGGATAAAGATTGTCGCATTGGAAACAACGTGGTAATCAAAGGCGGCGACCACCTTCCCGATACAGATGAAGACGCGTATGTGATCCGCGATGGCGTTGTAGTGGTAAAAAAAGGCGCAACAATACCCGAAGGTACCCGAATCATGTAATCTATGTATGATGGTAATGCTACAAGAAACAGGAGTATAGGCCATATCATACATCATAGTTCATACATCATAGTTCATAAATTTGATATCTTCTAAACGAATACTCGGCATAGACCCCGGCACCAACGTGTTGGGGTTTGCCATTATTGATGCAGACAAGAAAACGGTGACGGTGATTGAAATGGGTGTAGTGACCTTTGCACACATTAGCGACGACCACACGGTAAAATTACGGTACATCTTTGAACAGGTACAAGACCTCATTCGTTTGCACCGCCCGGAGGAGATGGCGATTGAGGCTCCCTTTTTTGGGAAAAACGTACAATCCATGCTTAAATTAGGCAGAGCTCAGGGGGTTGCTATTGCTGCGGGTATGGTTAACAATTTGGTCATTACCGAGTATATGCCCAAAAAAATTAAGAGTGCCGTGACGGGCAATGGTAATGCTTCCAAGGAACAGGTAGCCGGGATGCTGGAGAACATCCTTCACATGAAGTTTTCAGAAAAGTACTTCGACGCTACTGACGCACTTGCTACAGCCCTCTGTCACTGGTATCAATCCAACAGTCCAGGACTGGCAGGTAAAAAATCTTATTCTGGCTGGAAAAGCTTTTTGAAGGATAATCCAAAACGCTCAATGTGAGTGCAGAATTAGATAAATGTGGTCAATATGTTGATTCGCCCACATTGACCACATTCATCTAATTGACCACATTTTATTTAATTCCGAAGTCTTTTTTGCGGTGGTATCCCTTCAAAGAAAAAACTGTAGCCCCGAAAAACACCTCCAAACACACGGTCTTGCGTCAGCATAAAATCTTCTTTGTTGACATCGGTAAAATAACGGGATACGAAACCTCGGCCGTCATCGCGTCGCGTCTCTACTTCAACAGGCCAAAAACGCACCTGTCTTTCAACCCCATCGGTCTTTTTTACGGTTACAATGGCAAACGGGACGAGTGCCATTACAGAATCCCGGAGTGGATTCTTAGATTCAAAGGCTTCGGCCACAAGGCTTTCAAATTGAATAAGATAGGCCTCTGCAACCCCTTTGCGACGTGGGCTGCCTATTTTAGTGGTGGTGCCAAAAAAAGGCTGTATATCATAGGCCGCTTCGCCTGTTTTTTCTAATCGGAACGACTCATTCCTGCGTTGAGGGTATTCTACGGCTACGGATTGTATCTTTTCCGGTTGCTCACGGAAAATAGCCTTATCGCGCCAGTCGTCTTCGTCCAATTGAAAACGCAGTCGAATTTGACCGACAAACCCGGGAATGTGTACTACATAAGGTTGTTCTGAACCCTCCATCATCAGGATAGTTCCGCGCTCGTCGTTGGTTACCCCGCCCACATAATAGGTTTTCAGGTTCTTGCCCTCGCGGTCGTAAACTTCCACTTTGATACCATCAACAGCCAATTCTTTGATCATCAATGGTATGGCACCATCGGGTGGGATATTGAGTACATTTACCTTGGTGATGGTTTCTAATAGTGTTTCCATCGTGGAGGGGCTGGCAGGGTATTTTCCGTTGTAAAACCACTGACCAGATTTTTGTTCAAACGTAGCAGTAGAGCCTTGTCGATCGGCAATAAAGATCTTGCCTATTTCATCCGCGTTTTTCACCGCGAAAGCCATGTCCCAGGCGACCTTGGAATGCTGATCTTTTCTGTGTGAAAGAGCATACCAGGCGGTGCCGCCTAACAAGAGGAATAGCACTACTAAGAGCAGAGTTCTGTTCATAAACTTCTTAATTTTGAAAAGTGACAATGTGCAAAATATTGAGATACACAGTAAGGGCACATTGGCGCGGCAAGTGAGGGGCAAAAATAGCGAGAGTGAGGATTTATTCTGAAAAAAAGCCGACCCATGCATTACGCAAGGGTCGGCACATCAAAACAAAACGAAAAACCAACTTTTTATTCTTGCAAGCTCTTATAAGAGAGCCTTTTGGGTTAATTGTTCCCCTTGGGGTTAAGCCGAACTGAGATTTCGCGAGAATCCCCTTCGCGTACCACGTTGAGCAACATTGTTTCGCCCACCTTAGAACGTCCGATAAGTTCCATTAGTTCAGACGTAGTGGTCACAATTTTGCCATTTGCTTTCGTTACCACATCATTTTCATGTACACCAGCTATGGCTGCAGATCCTGCAGGATCCAAGCTTGAAACCAATACACCTTGCAAGAATGGGATTCCATATTCTTTGGCCACATGTGTGTCCATGGTAACTACATTCACCCCAAGGTAAGCACGACGGTATTCTCCGTATTTTATCAGGTCATCGGCAATGCGCTTCACAAGGTTGACGGGTATTGCAAATGAATAACCTGCAAAAACACCCGTGGGGGTAGCGATCGCAGAGTTAATACCAATTAGCTTGCCGTTAACATCCACCAAGGCACCTCCTGAGTTTCCCGGGTTGACTGCGGCATCTGTTTGAATAAAGGATTCAATTGGAGTGCCTCCCTTGATGATATTTATGTCGCGCCCTTTAGCACTGATAATCCCTGCTGTCACGGTGGAAGTCAGGTCAAAAGGATTGCCAACGGCTAATGCCCATTCACCTACCCGTACTTCATCTGAATTACCAATTTCAATGGCAGATAGATTATTGGCATCAATTTTAATGACAGCCATGTCGGTACTCGGATCGTGGCCAACGAGGCGGGCACGAAACTCCCGATTGTCATAAAGGGTTACTTCAAACTCATCAGCAAACTCCACCACGTGGTTATTGGTCAAAATATATCCATCGGAGGAATAAATAACCCCTGAGCCAGTTCCGGATCGGGGCTGTTGCTCATAGCCGAAACTTTCCCCGAAAAAATACTGAAATGGATTGACATTGTGATTTTCCCGCAGACGTTGGATGGCTGATTCCTTGCTTTCTGAGGCTTTGATGTGTACAACGGCAGACATGGTGCGCTCTGCAGCTTTGGTAAAATCAAATGGCATTGGTGTGACACCATAATTCACTTGTTTGGAGTAAGTTTGCTGCTCCTGGAATTGGGACGCTTTGGGGGTTTCGAGCATTTTGACTGCGCCAAAGGTGACAAGTCCGCCCATTGCGCCTGCGAGTAGAGTTGACCACAAATTATTCATTGTTCAAAGTTTAATTTTTGACGTAATAACCCTTTAGAACGAAGCAGCTGAGGTTTTGCTGCTAGAATACGCTGTTTTAACGTGCTGTTAACCAGCGTTTACAACTTCCTATCCCAAGGGATGTTAAAACTAACGTTGGCAGGGCCAAAAATATTTTGAGTTACCGACCAATATTCAAATCAGTTAGACCAACGCCTGTGACAGACCGTTTTTTATACGAACCTGATGTATTAGAACGCTTGTTGATTCCTGAAACGGACTTAGAGCGAGATCTGGTGGCATTGCCAGCGTTTCGACATGGGCTTTGTTGGGGCGAGCCTCGATTCGGTCATCCAGAAGGCAAAGTCGCGCTTCATGTGCGCGAAGTGCTCGAAAATATTGCTACCATACCAAACCTATCACCATCCGATCGCTCCCGGCTGCGTCTGATTGCGCTGGCACATGATACGTTTAAATATGCTGAAAGTCGCTCGCGCCCACGTGATTGGACCAAACACCACGGGATGCTCTCTCGCCGCTTCATGGAAGCCTATACGAGTGATGCCGTTATTTTAGATGTGATTGAAACCCACGATGACGCTTATTATAAATGGCTCTCCCAGCGCCGACGCCCATCCCCACATCGTCAACTTGATTCGTTGCTTTCGCGTGTGGGACATTGTATTCAGCTTTACTATTTGTTTTTCAAATGTGATACCCAAACGGGTGATAAAGTTCAGGCTCCCTTGCGTTGGTTTGAGCAGGTAGCGGAGGGTATTGAGGTGGTGACAATCAAACCTTTTTGGCCTTGGGAGCGTCTATAAGCGTCATTTAAAAATAGGAAGACAAAATCTCCGTTCTTTGCGCAAGCAAATTCATTTTTCTCCATGCAAAATAAGACAAAACATTCCTACAAGACCTACGGCCTCCTGGCTCTACTACTGCTTGTCGCAGTTTTTTATGTCATTCAACCTTATCTGAGCAAAAAACCGATTGTGCCGCCGACTCCGGTACAATCGCTTAAGCCAAATATCACTCAGGTCTTGGTGCCGGAATTCAGCCCAGATTCAGCCTTCCTCTTTTTAAAGAAACAGGTGGATTTTGGTCCAAGGGTACCCAATTCGCCCGCTCATAAAAAGTGTGCGGAGTGGTTTGGCAAAGAATTTAAACGGCTGGGCCTGACGGTGGTTGAACAAAAGTTTCAAGCCGCACATTATAAAGGAGGTACTTTTAGTGGGGTGAATATCATTGGCCAATACAAACCAGAACTGGCCAAGCGCATCCTTATAGCGGCCCATTGGGACAGCCGGTTTCAAGCTGACAAAGATACCAAGGACCAAAACAAGCCCATTGATGGCGCTGATGATGGCGCCAGCGGTGCAGGAGTATTGCTTGAATTGGCCCGTACCCTTGCCGGCAATCCGGTTGATATAGGCGTTGATCTGTTTCTGATCGATGTGGAAGATCAGGGTGATGACGATGGAGAGTCTGAAACCTGGTGCCTCGGGTCTCAGTACTGGGCGAAAAATATTCACAGACCCGGTTATTCGCCTTACTATGCTATCCTGCTCGATATGGTTGGCGCTAAAGATGCCCGCTTTTACAAAGAAGGTATTTCAAGAGAAGTGGCGCCACAAACAGTTGAAAAAATTTGGGATACTGCTGTTTCGCTGGGGTATGGTGAATATTTCGTGAATCAGGACCGCGGCGGTATCACTGATGATCACCTTTTCATTGCCAGGGATGCTAAGATCCCGATGGTGGATATTATCAGTACGCCAAATGATGGTCAACATCCTTTTGGCAACCATCACCATACGCATGCCGACAACCTGAGTGTGATCGATAAAAACGTGCTTAAAGCTGTGGGTCAAACCATGACTGCCGTGATCTATCGGACGTACAATGGGGCGTTGTAGCAATGGGTTTTCTGTTACTTGGGGATTTGGTCATTCGAGCACCCGGGCGGGGTTTTCGAATAACCAAATCTCCAAGCAACCAATCTAGTGCCGCGTCCAGTCAATCGCCCATGAATGTGGCGGTCCAAATTTCCCTTCCTCTGCGTTGTTCGTCGGTTACAATATCCCGTATTGAGCCCTCCTCACGCCTTGATGAAGGAAAAATTTGCCTCCCCAATTCATGGGCCATTAACTGGATGCGGCACTAGTGCCACTTATCCAAAGCCCGATGCTCATAACGTTCCATAGAGTAGAGCAAATCTGAAACCGTATCAGATGCAATACAAAGGCGGCGATTTTGCTCTTTTAAGAACCCATTTTCGACCATATTGTCGAGCATGTGCAGGAGCGGATCGTAATACCCACGCAGACTGAGCAGACCGATCGGTTTTTCATATTGACGCAATTGTGCCAGGGTAAGTGCTTCAAAGAGCTCGTCCATGGAGCCATAGCCACCAGGCAATGTGATGACCCCATCGGTATCTTTAATGAGCATATCGCGACGCTCAGACATAGTGTCAACGATAATCATGTCCTTTACACCCGGATGACCGAGTTCGAGTCCGTTGAGTTGGTGGGTAATAATACCTGTAATAGTACCACCCTCCGCTAATACTGCGTCGGCGAGGATACCCATGAGGCCTACACTGCCGCCCCCAAAAACAACCCGAATGCCGCGCTGAGCAAGGGTTTTACCTAATTCTGTAGCGGCTTCGGCAAACCATGGCTGATTGCCTTTGTTTGCCCCACAATAGACTGCAATTGATTTCATACGAGAAGATTCGTTAATTTTGTGGCGCAAACCTCGTACATTTTACTCAAACCGATTCAATCATGAGCATTTTACGTACAGCGCTTTTTGCGTTCACGCTTTTCAGTGTTTTTTCCTGCAATAAAGCCATCACTCCGATTGATCCTGATCCGGTTTTCGAAATCACTGTAAAAAACGGCTATTCAGAGATCCAGGCCAAATACGCACTCTTTCTTTCCAACGCTGATGGAGAGACGGTGGCATTCCGATGGTTACCTGGCGAAGATACTGCCCAGGTACAGGTGCCAGGTAGCAGCCTTGGCGATCACTTCGACTGCACGATATTGCGTATTAAAAGCTTTGAAGCCCCGGGCTCAGGGGTGAAGGATACCAGCCTGACGCTCACCACCTATGCAAACCTTGCTACCGGACAACAGGTTAATTTGCGGGACTTGTATTTCAAACAGACAACAATGTTGAAATTCACCCTAACCGGTTTCACAACGCTTGATTCTATCGTGGTACCTGATGCACTCAGCTTTTCGCGCCCTCAGGCCAACAACAATTACTACGGAGAATATTTAGTGAATAATACCGGGCAATTCTGGATGCGTGTGCTGGTCAACGGCGAACCGTTCTGGCGTTTTTTGACCTTCAATAATGCGGGAAAGACCATTAATGCCAACACAATCGATGTTTCACAATTGCTGACAAACTTTTCTCCTCCGCTGAATTTAGGATTTCCTTTTGAAACTACCTGGGAGTACAAATTGGATGGAGTAGTTGATACTTCAAGGCTGACATTTTTTCCACTCAGCGATATCATTCGTGCTCCGGGAGGAGCCGTGCCCATCTATGGGTCGGTAAAAGTTTTTGAGCCTGTAAACAATGATGCATTTAATCCCAACCGGCCATACATTGAGCTTTTCCGCCTCCAGACCAACGGACCAATTGGTACGGCAGATGGGTATACTTATCTGAGCGATAATTTTTATCCTGCCGTGCCAGCATCCCTTCCGGAACCAGGGTTCGATCTTACAGCAACTACGCTTGCCAATAACCGGGCTGTTGCAGTGAACTGCATCGGGGACTTTGATTTACTGGCATTTTCACGTACCAGAACCGGTACGCCCAATGTTAACTGGGAAGTAATCACCCGACCTGCGAACGGTATTGTCTTGTACATTCTGCCCGATGTTCCGCCTGCGTTGGGCGCATTGTATCCGGCATTGAAAAATTACGATTTCAATACAGCGGTACGGGCACGGGCTGAAACATACGAGCGGTTGAATTATGATCAGATCGTACGCAAAAGGCTGGAGCGCGCTGATCCGCTCTGGCAGGCGCGCGGAGGGTATTTGGGTAGGGAGGAAAGTTTCTAGTGCCGCGTACATTTAATGGCCCATGAATTGGGGAGGCAAATTTTTCCTTCATCAAGGCGTGAGGAGGGCTCAATACGGGATATTGTAACCGACGAACAACGCAGAGGAAGGGAAAATTGGACCGCCACATTCATGGGCCATTGACTGGACACGGCACTAGAGGCGATTTAGATTGCATTTTATCGGTCTGATAAAATTCCGGTTCATTGCAGCGACCGATGTGTCCAAACTGCCAGCCCCGCTTCCAGGCCTGCAACGGCAATAAGCATGGGCTGTCCAAACATCAAAGCCAGGGTAATTATTGAAACCGAATCGTTTTTACTTTTGATACTGCTCCCCCAGATGCAACAACATATCTCTGGTCATTCCATCCAAGTCAAATTCTGGTTTCCAACCCCAGTCTCGGCGGGCAGCAGAATCGTCGATCGAAGCCGGCCAGGAATCTGCTATGGCTTGCCGGAAATCAGGCTTATAGCTGACTTTGAAATCCGGTAATTCTTTTTGAATACTTGCAGTGATCTCTCCGGGATTGAAAGTCATTCCAGCCAAGTTGTAGCTGGTGCGTACTGACAGTGTATTGGCCGGAGCTTCCATCAGTTTTAGCGTTGCACGAATGGCATCCGGCATATAAAGCATCGGGAGGGGAGTGTCGGCTCGGAGGAAACACTCATAGGCTTTGCCTTGCACGGCGTAGTGGTAAATGTCCACCGCATAGTCTGTAGTACCGCCACCGGGCATACTCTGATAACCGATGATACCAGGATAACGCAGTGACCGCACATCCAGGCCATAGCGACGGAAGTAGTAGTTCGCCCAGTTTTCACCAGCCACTTTACTAATGCCATAAACCGTTTCAGGAATCAGCACGGTGTATTGTGGCGTCATAGCCGGAGCTGCTTCCAGGCCAAAAACTGCAATAGAGGAAGGAAAATAAACCTTTGATAATTGGTTGTCCCGGCTGACCTCCAGCACATTGAACAGGCTGCGCATATTTACATCCCAGGCCCACATAGGATTCTTTTCGCCGGTGGCTGAGAGGATCGCTGCGAGGTGGTAGATCTGGGTGGCCTTGTGTTTTTTGACCAATCCGGCCAAGGCTTCCCCGTCAAGAGCATCGAGCACTTCGGACGGACCACTTTGGTTTTCCAGCGGACGGAGGTCGGTGGCGATTACATTATTGGAACCATAGGCTTCACGGAGTGTTTCGGTGAGTACAGCGCCGATTTGGCCGCCTGCGCCAACTACTAGGATTGTATCTTGGGTCATGATGTGTGGTGATTGCGGCGCGAATGTAAGGCAGCCAATTAATACGCTGTAGTATCTTGTGCTGGAAAGGAATATACTAATCTTTGCCAAATTATAATTTGGTAGCAGCAAGAAATGTGCAGGCGTGTTCCAGAGCAGCGGGTATGGCCTCTTCATTTGGTTCAAAGTCAAAATCCTAGTCGCAATTCTTTTATTGGTGCGGATATTTTTACTGCGAGGGTACATTCAGGTAGAAGAATTCAGACATTTGTCCCGATATTTTAAAAAGCACGCAACGTAGAACGGTAATCTGTCGTTTGAACAGTTTGTCACATCATTCCAATCACTATTCCACCAACCTATGACCAAAATACTCTGGGCAGACGACGAAATTGACCTCCTCAAGCCACACCTGATGTTCTTGCAAAACAAAGGCTACGAAGTGGTTACTGCCACCAATGGGCATGATGCGGTCGAAATTTACAACGAACAAGCCTCGGATATTGACGTGGTATTCCTCGACGAGAGTATGCCCGGCCTCACCGGACTGGAAGTGTTGATGAAGATCAAAGCCCGAAATCGGAATGTGCCAGTGGTGATGATCACGAAAAATGAGGCAGAGCACGTAATGGAAGACGCCATCGGTGGTCAGATCTCTGATTACCTGATCAAACCGGTCAACCCCAACCAGATCCTCCTGACACTCAAAAAGATACTGGACAACAAGCGATTGGTGAGCGAAAAGACCGCCCAAAACTACCAGCAGGAGTTCCGCGAGATCTTCATGGAAATCACGGGCGGGCTCAACCAAACGGAGTGGGTAGATGCTTATAAAAAGATTGTAAACTGGGAAATGCGCGTGGATGCTAATGAGGCTACTGGCGTAAGTGAAATACTGTCTCAGCAGAAGGAGCAAGCCAATACGGAGTTCTCCAAATTTGTAGGGAAAAACTATTTCGATTGGGTGGATAAGAGCAAGGAAATGGGCCCCATCATGTCGCATTCCATGATGCGCAAGCATATTCTGCCTCATGTCGGCAATGGAACACCGACCATTATGTTGCTGCTCGATAATCTGCGCTATGACCAGTGGAAAACCATCGAACCCATTCTGAATGAGTTGTTCCGGACGGAGGAAGAAGGCTACTTCTTTAGCATTTTACCTACCGCCACTCAATATAGCCGCAATGCGATTTTTGCGGGCATGATGCCAGCGGATATTGAAAAGAACTTTCCGGATAAGTGGAAGAATGACACAGATGAAGGCGGGAAAAACATGTCGGAGGATTTCTTTTTGGGCAAACAAATTGAACGCTCGTTCCGAAAGCCGATCAAGTGGGACTATATCAAAGTGACCAATGTGAACCATGGGAAGGATCTGAACGACAATATTCTGAATTGTCTGAATAATGACCTGACGGTGATTGTATACAACTTCATCGACATGCTCTCCCACGCCCGCACAGAAATGGAAGTGCTGAAAGAATTGGTCGGCGATGAACGCGCCTATCGTTCGCTCACGCGCTCCTGGTTCCTGCACTCGCCGCTGTGGACGGCTTTGCGAAAACTCGAAGGCCGCGATGTCCAGCTCTTTGTTACCACCGACCATGGAACCATTCGGGTACAAACCCCTTCCAAAGTAGTCGGCGACCGCGAAACCACTACCAACCTACGCTACAAAGTAGGTCGGAACCTCCAGTACGAGGCCCGCGACGTACTCGTGATCAAGGATCCGCAGAAGGCTGGATTACCGCGCCCGAACATCAGCAGTACGTTCATTTTTGCTAAAGAGGACTGCTTTTTCTTGTATCCGAACAACTACAACCACTACAACAACTACTATAAAAATACTTTCCAGCATGGCGGGATCAGCCTGGAAGAGATGATTTGTCCGGTGGTGCGGATGAGAAGTAAGTAAGCTAAAAAAAATCCTCCTCCACAATTACAGCGGAAGAGGACATCCCAAAAACCGATTACATCTTAATATATCTGCGGCGCTATCGCCGTGATAAAGTCATCTAAATTTACCCAGTTTAGAGTAGTTCGTGGTGTGATCTTCTCAAGGTAC
>CANJPT010000119.1 GCA_947476195.1 Lewinellaceae bacterium
GGAACGTCTGTTTTACAGCAGGCCACAGCCAATCCAAGGAATAACAAAATGAAGATTTTCATAAAACCAAATTTGTAAATGCCCGTAAAAAGTCTGGTGGACGGCATTGAGCCGCCCACCGACTTCACCTTAAAACCTATCCTATCGATTCGTAGGCGATGACCCGAATCTTCTTTTTCAAAAATGGGATTTCCTCCCGTCACACCGCCCGGCACAAATGCCGGGCAGCACGACGGTGTTCTAAACCAAAACTGTATGAAGTATCTTTTAGGAATTCCTCACCAAGGGAATCTACGGCTTAATTGTACTCAATGAATTGAGGAAGGGAGACCACATCCGTGAGCCTCTCTGCTAACTCCCGCCAGCGATTTCGCCAGGCGTATTTTTTTTGGGGTGGAATAGCTTGCCGTTTGGTCTAAAATGCAAGTCACCCCTGGCAGTCTCCGCTTCATAAAATGTGGAGCCTTGCACCGTCAGAATCCGCTCTGCCTTCAGCACTTGTGCTTCACTCAATGCATTTTGCACAGACTTAGGAAATTCAGCAAAAGTGATTTCTATCTCCGTTTCGAGTAGCACTCCGGAAGAGTCAAACAAGCAGGCCATGTTGCGGTCGTCTAAACGAAAACTGGCCTCATATTTTCCTTTTTCCAGCTTCCAAGAGGACACGCTTACCGCTGGATAATGG
The DNA here is from genome assembly GCA_947476195.1 of Lewinellaceae bacterium. Taxonomy (GTDB): domain Bacteria; phylum Bacteroidota; class Bacteroidia; order Chitinophagales; family Saprospiraceae; genus M3007. The sequence goes on from CANJPT010000119.1 coordinate 686, forward strand.
TGCTCAAAGGAAGCCAGCACAGCTGTGGAAGGCAATACAGCCATCGTTTGTGTGACTGGGATTTGAGCGAAATTGGCCGCGATGAATGCAGCAAAAAACAGCGGAATAAACAGTGTCTTTCTCATGGCAAAAAACTTTGAATGGTAAAAATCTGGCTCGGCTGACGTTTCTACGGTTTGTACAGCCGTGCCTTTATGTTTGAAAAATTAGCGGCATTCACAGCTATTATCTTCATTTTGGTTTTCATCTTGTATGTCATCGCCGTCTACCTCCTTGCCGCTCGGGTCTTTTATCTCTTCTTCCTTAAAACTCCCATCAGTGCCAAAATGGGCGAAGATGGTATTCGGTGCTTGTTGGACTTTGGCGCAATAGCCAACAGCGTCAACTTTGTACCAGGTCTCGACCGGCACCCCTGGATAACGGGCAGCGAGGCTGTCCTTGACTACCGCAGGTACCAGTTCGGCATCTACCGTAGGGCATGCTGGGTCTTGTTTTTCTTTACAGGCAGCAAAAAGTGCCGTTGCGATAAACAGTGTGAGTAGTAATTTTTTCATCGAAAATGATTGTTGAATGGTGATAGATAAAAATGGAATATTCAATCGGCTTTAAGAAGGCACCAGCAGGATGTAACCGTTGAACATGATTTCCTGTAAGGACGGATACTTTTGGAGAATCGCAGCTTGTAACCAGATTTATTTCAAATGGAGCGTATTATTCTTTGCAGACAATAAAGAAATCCCGGCGGAGCAGCATTGCTTCTCCGCCGGGATTTTGTATTATAAATTTGTAAGTGGCTTAATGCTGTAAATAAACCCTAAGCTTTTACTGCCCTAAGAAATTTACCATTTGAATCAAATATCAAATCCATCCCCTTTACTTCTGCTTCATAAGTTACAGTACCATTTGCATCAGTAATTTTGGATGCTTCCTTTACTTTATTCCCCTTATAGTTTTTATTGACATAAACCATTACAGGAGCAGGAAAAGCAGCAACCGTTATTTCAACTTCGTTTTCAAGGAGCTTGCCAGAAGCATCATAGGTAACAGACACGTCCGCTTTATGTACGTCATATTCAGCTTCATAATTATTCCCATCTTTGCTCCAGTCAACATCTTTTAAGGATGGGTATGCTTTATTGAATGCTTCAGTAACGGCTACCGGAACATCCTTTGCCATTACTTTCTGCGCCTGCGCTTGTGTAAATAAGCATGCAATAGCGAGCAATAAAATTACTTTTTTCATTATTTTAAATTGTATAGTGAAAGAATTTTCACTACTCAAAGGTGAGTTATTTGACTTCAAAGAATTTTACACAATTACACAATTTAATTGCATAATTCATACATTAATACGTAAATAATCATAATAAAAGGCGCGATTCTATATTGACACACATAACAATCTATACTGCTAATGAGCAGCTGAAAGCAAAGAATTTTTACCGCTTACTTTATAATCCTAAAAAGATATTCGACAGTATCAAAAACTAAATACTACCCCAACTTTTACTCCCCATCTTTCTGCCAACAAAGGCACAGTAGTGCCATATTGACGCTGATACATTCCTTCCAACCCCAGAGACAGTCGTTTAGCAAAGGTCCACTCTGTTCCCATCCCAATTTGAAGCCCATTTGCGTTGAAACGCGCATCATTGCGTGGCACAAGCGTAATAGTTTCTTCTTCCGTCACCAGATTTTTAAAATTATACCGGAGCGTTTGTTCTTGAGGCTGCTCTCCCATCCATGCTGCCTCGATAAATGGGCGGAGTGGTTTTTCAGGCGCAAAAACATAGCGCAGTCCCAATGAAAAATCCCATAAAGGCTGATCTACTTGTACATAATCTAATATATCATTCGGAGTTGGTGGTGTGGGTGGCTGTGGTATATTCGAGTTATCTAATACGGAGCTGTTGACTTTGAAATTAGTCCAGCCATGCTCAGCACCAGCCAGAAGTCGGAGGTGATGGCCAAAAGCCAGTTGTCCGTTCAATCCCAAAGTATAACTATTCCGAGGCATGGCATCCTTCGTCTGTGGAAAAAGCATTCCGCCTGTAAAACCAATCATGGCATCGTGGGGACGCAAGCGGCGGATCAGCGGCACACGCGGAGGAGTCAGTGCTGGCACCATCACGGCCATGTCAAACCCATTGGGTAGGTGTTGTTTACGGCGGCTTTCGGGTAGCAAAATGCCTTTTAAAGGCAACATGGATAAATCCATTTTCTGTGGAACCTTTTCTTCGACTGGACTCTGGTCGGGCGTAGTTGAGGGTTCCTGGATTTTCGCTAAATCAGCCGGGGTCGTACGAATATTGGTAAAACTATCCAGGGCATTTATCGGTCTGGCTGTAACAAGTCCATTGACTTTTTGCAGGATAGTTTCAGCACCTTTTTTTGCGGATTGGGTAGTATCCTTAGACACATTTTGGAATGGGATATTGCCTTCTGTTCCTTTCTGGTTGATATTTACTATTTGCTTGTTTTGATTCTTTTGAAAACTGGAATCTGCCCCCTGCCCGAAATTATTGTGGTAAAAGTTTGATTGCATAGAATAGGCCGAGCTTGTCTGGAACACCACTGTACGATAAATGGTATCGAACTGAATTGTCACAACATGATGCACCGTAGTATCAGCCAAGGTGACACCGTTTTTCATGCCTAACTCCTTTTGCAGGCGTACTATTTCAGCCTGCATCTTAGCTGTCTTCGAACTGGTTTGCCACAACAAGGTGCCGAGTAATATAAAAGCCACTGATGCTGCCAGAGGTAATGCCCATGCGAACAAAAGGTGACGACGGCGTTTAGCCTGTGCCTGTGCATCAAGTGCTACTGCAAGTTTCTCCCAATCCGCGTCATCCGGTTCGTACAACCGCTCTCGGTCAAGATTTTTGGCAAATTCTTTCAAAAAGTCGAAGTCGCTCATGGTGTGGTGGTAATGATTTTATCGGATGCGTGTATCAAGATTTGCAGCCGTATCCGTGCTTTGGCGAGGTTGGACCGTACGGTGCCCTCTGCAACATGTAATGATTCGGCGATTTCCGTCGTACTGAACCCTTCTACTGCGTATAGATTGAAAGCCAAGCGGTATGCCGGAGGCAGTTGCTGTACTAAGTATAGTTTTTCATCGGTCGAAATTTTATCCAAAGCCGTACTATCGGCAATAGATACGCCGCCGGCCAGTTCAATATCGTCCAAAATAGGTTGGCTTTGACGGTATTTTCGGAAATAGTCAATGGCAGAGCGTACAAAAATCTGCCGCATCCAGCCTTTGAACGAACCCACTCCCGCGCAATCGCCGATTTTGGTCAGCACTTTTATGAACCCATCGTGGCACATTTCTTCCGCTTCTTCGCGGCTGTGCGCGTACCGATTGCAAATGGACATACCAAACCCATAAAATTGCTGGTACAGCCGTTTTTGACTCAGGCGATTTCCACCTTTGCAACTGTCAAGCAGCATTTCTAATTCTTCCAACGCCATCAGGTGTGGTTCGTTTCGTTAAAGGAAAAGACGAGGCTTTTTGGGGGATTGCAGCTTCGCCCAGAAAAAAGTTTGGGGGCGGCGTTCGGTACGTCGCCCCCAAAGGATATAGGAAAACTAAGGACCGGAATGGTGACCTCAATCCTTGCCCTGCGACAGCAATTTGCCGCTGACATCGTAGATTAGGTCTTTATGATTCACCTCGGCCTCGTACACAGTAGAGCCGTCTGCACGGAGGATTTTTGCGGCTTCTTTCACTTTTTTGCCTACCAAAGCTGTTTGCACCGAAGCAGGTAAATCAGCGACCTTAATCTCGGTTTCGGTTTCGAGCCATTTGCCTTCGGCTGAAAAATTGGCGCTCATATCAGCACCGCCTTGTTCAAATTCAGCCTCCCATTCGCCGTTCTTTTCTTTCCCCCATTCGAGTTCCTGCACGTTTTGGAACTTCTGGTTAAAAGTCGTGACAACGGCAGCGGGAGGTGTCTTTTGCGCACAGGCAGCGAAACTGGTTCCGAAGCAAATCAAGAGGAGCAACATTAATTTTTGCATGGTTGAATACTTGTTTAGTGAAATGATACAACAAAGGTGGGAGGGGATTTTGGAGACATTTTGGAGGGAGGGCATGGGTATGCACTATTTTTCATGGATATACACTCTTAAAAAAACTTTTTAGGTAAAAATCAGTTTAAGTAAGTACATTTGTAAAAAAAATCCATTTATTGGTTTTTAAACTTCCATAAAATGCTTTTAGAATTTGCCGTTACGAATTTCAGATCCATCCAAAACCGCCAGGTTTTGTCGCTTTTTGCTTCCGGACAAGTGATGCGAAAAGAGTTGCCAGAAAATCTATTTTTGCCACCGATAAGTAGTGTTGCCAAGCCACTGGTGTGTAGTGCAGTTATCTACGGAGCAAATGCGGCTGGTAAGAGCAATTTGCTAAAAGCGCTAAATGCCATGGACTACCTGGTAAACCTCTCCAATGATTTCAAATTAGATGACCCGATTGAAGCCTATGACCCATTTAAATTGGATAGGGAAAGCCGAACATTGCCAACCGTTTTCGAAATAGATTTTGTAGCAAATGACAACAAGCGTTACTTTTATATGACCTCGTTTGACCGCAAAAGGATTCTACGTGAAGAGTTATGGGTATATCCAGCGGAACGTAAAGTGAGCCGAAAATCGCTCCTTTTTTCAAGAGAAAACGGTAATCCTATAGAATTTGGAGAATTGTATCGAGGCAAAAAAGACTTTACACCAAACCCGAACCAACTATTGCTCTCCAAACCAGGGGTGGATGACGTGCCCGCATTGCAAGATGCTTACCGCTTTTTTTCAAGCGGCCTTTTTTGCGCTATTCCTCAGAATACATTATTTGATGAAGCCCTTTTGAAAATGGTAGAAAAAAACTTGTCCGAAAAATCGGGAAGCACTGAATTTCAGGAAATGATAATCTCGCTGGCACGAGCAGCCGACACAGGAATATCTGATATTTTCTTAAAGAAGAACGATGTCGAACAATTGGTATTCCCCAGTGAAATGCCTGATTCCGAGCAGCAAAAGATAAAATCCCAGTACGAAAAAAGAATCAAAACGGTACACCTTACTTATGAAAACGGAGCAGAAATAGGTGTTCAAACATTTGACTTATCCGATGAATCATCTGGGACATTGAAATTTATGGGATTGGCAGGTATTGTAATTGATGCTTTGCAAAACGGGTCGGTAATTGTAGTGGATGAATTAGATAAAAATCTTCATCCTTTATTGACAAGAATGTTAATCCAACTATTTCACAGTTCAGAAACCAACCCAAACCACGCTCAATTGGTCTTCTCATCACATGATATCAGTTTAATAGATCGCGAACTCTTCCGGCGCGATCAGATTTTGTTGGTAGACAAAACCATAGCTGGCGCATCTGAGGTAACTCGTTTGTCGGATTTTACGGGCATCTCAAAAATGGTTTCTTTGCAAAAATGGTATATGAACGGGATGTTCCGTGGCATTCCGGCGATCAATTCATACCAGATTGACTTAAAAATTAAACCTGCCAAATTGGAATATGCATAGTATTGAACCATACATCCGTTTGGTCTGTGAAGGTCGTAAAACTGAACCAAACTACTTCAACGGCCTGCTGCGCTATATGGGGATAAAAATGGCAAACCCAGCCTTTAAAGCAAAAGATAATTCACCGCTTGGGGTGGTACGAGAAGCGTTGACTGTTTATAAAGACGCAGTAAGACTCAGGATTCCAAAGGTCAAAATCTTCATTTTTGCTGTCTTTGACCGCGACGGACACGCAGGTGTTCCAGAAGCCGTGGGGATGCTGCGTGATACTCCGGTTAAGGCTATCTTTTCTAATGTATGTTTTGAACATTGGATTTTGCTCCACTACGAGCAGACGCAACGTCAGTTTGCCAATTGTGATGAGCTAATTTCTTACATTGAACATAATCACGACCCCAGTTATTCAAAATCCGGTGACCACTTTCACCAATTGAAAAATCGAATCCCGACTGCTATAGTTAATGCAAAGTGGCTGAGTGAGACTCACTGGAAATATGATGACCGTCCAATTTGGGAGCGAAATCCATACACAGATGTACACAAAGCAGTACAAATGATTCAAATGCCACCTTCCGAATGGAATGATACATTTAGCAGATTGTAAAAATTATCAAAAACGCCCGGTTTTCCAACCAGGCGTTTCATCCAACTAAGGATGTATTCGAAAAAACTACTTTTTTGTAAAAAAAACTATCGGTGTTATTGTTTTGACCAACTTCGTAGTACCGCCTCAAGGCGCACATTCGGCTGCTCAAATTCAAATGCCACCTCCTTAAAACTTGGAAGACTCCACTTCGCATAAACTCCGTTGCTGAATGCATAAGGTTCTGTTGGAATTTTAACCATATTTTGATCGATTACTCCGTTTTGATTCTCATCCTGATAAATTGCAGCGGCATAAGTGCCAAATGGTACATTGTGTATAACCACGTCTACCGTGCCATTGGCATGAGCAAAGGCACTGTCAGCTGCGGCAAAACCAAACTCTGAGAGGAAGTTTTTATCATTGTCGTAGAGGGCCACACGTACTACACCCTTAGAGCTTTCCATTCCACTAATATGGAAAGTGAGTGTGCCCAATCCAGGTGTAAATGCCATGGAAAATGTAAGTGCCAAGACACCAAACACCAAACTTAGCGGAGCGATAGAGCATATTGATTTCATGCGTCGAGAAAATTTAGTTGTTGAAAAGATAACTGACGATAGCTTGCGCAATGCGCGTGTTCCAACGCCAAACAGTATTCGTTGAGTCCGACCAAATGCTCTGCCAGCAAATAGAATGAAGTTGCTTGGTCGGATTGAGTAGCTGCGGTGGGCAACATAAGCTCGTATAATCGGGCTAACAAATCTGTGGCATTCCGCAGTTGTGCAAGAGACCTCGGAGTGTCGCTGATATCGGTAATTTGCCATACATCCGCGTAACAAGCCCACTCTTGGGGTTGTAAGGGTGTGCCAGAAAGAAAGGCTACTTGCCGTTGGAGCGCTACACCCTGACTCCTCAATTCTAACTGAAATTGGCTTAACAGTATCGGAGTATCATCGTGTGACTCATCGTATTCGGCAATGTGCAGGTGCAGGCTAACCACATTGTCAGTCAATACTTTCGTGTTAACAAACAAAGCATGAAGGCAGTGTACAAAGGTTCGGGGAGATATGTGGCGAAATGTTTGTGGCATCAAAGGCAATACCAGAATCTCGACTTCTGAGTGAGTGGGTTGCGTTTGCATTGAATAGATATTTTAGATGAGGAAGGAGAGAAGGATTTTATTGTTCGACAAACTAAGCGGTGATCTTCGTCGCATGAAATGGTAATTCCAGCAATTCCAGTCCGCTCGCATATTCAACCTCTATCGGACAGGTATCTACTCCAAAAACCAGATCGCGGAAATCCATCCGGGCAAATGTGCCGAATATCCGATCCCAAATGCTTAGGATGTCACCAAAGTTGCGGTCGGTGTAAGGCTGCTGAAAATGGTGGTGTACCTGGTGCATGTTAGGAGTGATGAAAAGCCAACTCAACATATGGTCTGCCCGGTCTGGAAGCCGAGCGTTCACGTGGGAACTGACAGTGAATACTACTTGCAGGATTTGCCGAAATACCAGGCACCACACGGGTACACCAAAAAGAAAAGTCCAAAAAAGGGTGTTCAGCAGTCGCACTGTCGTTTCTGCCGGATGTTCGCGCAGCACTGTCGAAACATCCACTACATGGTCGCTGTGGTGTACCAGATGCAATCTCCACAGCAATTTGAATTTGTGCATTAGCCGGTGGTAGAAATATTCGGACAAATCGAGCAGTAACAGCGAGACACCAAAAACTACTGCTAAATTGGTCTGGCTTGGAAGCCATTGGACAATTCCAAACTGATGCTCCGCAGTCCATTTTGTCACTGATGCAAATGCTAAACCCAAAACAAACTGCACCGGGAGTGCTGTTAAGGCAAACACGCTGTTCGTTAGAAAGTGTCGCCATTTTGCGTAGCCGCCCTTTGTAAGACCTACGATATTTTCAATGTTCCAAAGTGCCGAAAAAATGACCACGAACAGCAATGCTTGAATCAGCGACGATGCTTGTGTGATACTATCAATTACGTTGTTCATGATTAGAATTCGTTTTTGTTGCTGGATAAAAATCAGGCTGCGGAACAGCGTTCCGAAATAGTTCTAATTGATTCTGAAAATTGATTTTTGATTTAAAACACCACCTTCATCCCCAGAAATACCCCGCTGCGATTTCCCGTTGCACCAGGGGAGTTAAGATAATTGAGCCGCTTCACATAGTCTATTGAGAAGAGGTGAAAGATGTTTTCCACGCCTATACCTGCTTCCATGAACGGCTTTTTGTTGGGAGCGATGAGTTGCTGTGCTTTGTTGAAGTCGCGGTTGCCTGGACTTAAGTCGCCCCAGAAGGCGTTGAATGTCAAACGTTCGCGCCAGCCCAACTTTTGCAAGAGCGGCACACGATCAAACAGCATACCGCCCAGCGCCAATCGGGTTTGCAGGCTCAAATAGCGGTCAGCAGCAAATTCATAGGGCTGCATCGTATTGAACACATAACGCGACATGACATAAGCATCGTTGCCACGTGGCACTTGAAGAAGCAAGGAAGGTAGAGAGCCAAAGATTTTGCCTGCATCGAAGTTCCATATCAGTGCGGCTTTTGGTGTCAGGCGTGTCGTGTGAGAGATGTCAATGTTAAGTTTTTGGAAAACAAAATCTGCTCCTGCAAACCGGAAGCCTTGCGTATAAATCAATGCAATGGAAGGGAATTTGCTGCCTGTCGGAAGTCTTTCATAATCGAATATCCGAGACCGCTCGTGCCAGGCAAAGCGCAATGCCACTGAAGCCTCTGCTACAGGGATGCTGTGTGCAGCTATCGACTCACGGGGTGTAATGTCATTGCCCATGAAATCAGGATTCGGGTAGTTGAAATCAAACGACGGGCTGATGGTCCGATAAGCCAACCCACCTTTTACAAACCAGTTGGCTCCTATTTGCTGGTCGTGCGACAGCGTCAATTGAGTTTGGAAGGTTTGGTAATACGGCACATTTTTGCGCAGCAATGAATTGATGAACCCATCGGCATCAATCTCGTCATACCACTGCGCTATTGCATTATAGTCACTTCCTGCGTGTACCTCAGTTTTGGCATATGGCTGGGTATTCCATAGGTATTTTACCCCAAACCCGCCCTTGAACTGCTTGTCTCGTGTCCCATAAGCCACATGTCCATAAAGCCCCACATTTTTTGAAAAACCCTCCTGCGTACGAAAACCCACGCGGAATCGCGCTCCTTCGATTGGGTTGAGACTCACCAACGTACCTATTGGGCCGAGGTACACTTTGTCGCGGATATAGTATGCACCCGTACCAAGTGTTGAGAAAAGCTTGTCTTTGAATTGTTGCCTTGGGTCGTTACGCAAGGCATCGGCCATGCGATAAATAGCGACCTCGTGGTTGCTCAGTGAATCTGGTCGGCTTTGTTTCCAAAAGTCATCAGAAGCCCCGGAATCTTGGCTTCTGGCATTACTGACCATACCCCCCGCAGCTACCGCCGTACCATTTGGGTCGTTGACCCGAACGGAATCAAAAACAGCGCTCATGCGACTGATGAGTCGTCTGCTGTCCGCATTGGCTGGCAACGGAATACCCAGTAAATCCAACCCCGCTTCGTACCGAAGCGTAAGTGCGCTTTCATAAGGTACCAGCACTGTTCGGCCATTCGTGTGGTCTACGGCGGGTTGGAAAGTTTGGTGCAGCGCAAGTGATTCAATGTAGTTGAGGTTAGCGTCCTTGCTCAAGCGCAGGTCAGCAGCGATGAGCGCGTAAGCACTGTCTTCTACTGTAATCCTGCCCGTGAACACGTTGCCGTGCCACACCTTTGGGATGGGTTGGAGGATGATGGTATGATATCCGTTTGGTAGATTAGTGCTGTCTACAATGTAAAAATCGTAGAAAGACAACGCCTCTGGCCCTATTGGACTGACAAAGGCTTTGCTGAAAAGCATCACTCTCGCGTCGTATAGGTTCACGCTACCAGCATCCCAGCGAGCAAGCGGTTCGAGCATCTTATCTGACTCCAAACCTGTGGTTTTTATGGCGATAACGCGCTCATTTTCAGTAAATGGGTGATTTATCAGCGTGTAGGTTCCAAGTTTTTCAGCAAAAAACAAGGGCGTTTGACCCCGCAGCGTGTCGTTGGTAGGCCGTACTTTTTCAAAGGCGCGTACCCGAGATCCAAACAGCATTCCACCACGAACGGCAGTTTTACTGCTTGGATCAGAAGCGACCTGTGGGTCAAGAGCTGAAACTTCCGAGCGCGTCCAACGGCGGGCATCGAGTCGACCCAACTGGGCTGGGTCGTTCTGGTGATTGTGCGCCAATACTTTTTTCATCAGCGTTTTGCCAGGACTTGGGTCAGCGGTAATGACCACCTCTTCGAGCAACCCTGTGACTGCGCTAAGTTTGATGTGGAAAATTTGCTCAGGCTTACCATTCAATACGAACGATTGAGATGAGTAGCCTACATAAGTCACTTGCAGCGAATCGCCCGCGATTGGAGTGGCTCGAAAAGAAAACCGCCCAAGAGTGTCCGTTAAAGCCCCAGCGGATCGACTGCTCAACGCGACCGTCGCAAATGAAAGCGCATCGCCCGTTTCGGCATCCATGACCATTCCACTCAACGTGATGGGCGTTTGAGCAGAAGTAATTTCTACCATTAACAAGAAAGAAAAGAGAGATGTCAGAGTAAGCAGACGCAAATACATCATAGTGGTTTCGTTTATGATTGGCGAACCATTTTTGAGCAAGACGAGAGCTTGGTTAAAATCGCAGCTATACCGGTTTAAAAAAATCTGGAGACCTCACCTTTGGTACGACCTCTCAATCAATAACGCTTGAATTGGATGCCCCATAAGTCAAGGTAATTTTGAAGAGATTTAGGAGTAAGGGTAGAAGCTTTAGTATCTTCCCTTTTTTGAAATAAAGAAGGGCTTAACATGATCCTCCAAACAATTCTTGCAAAGGCACTCCAAAATTCCTCCAAAATTCCTTTTCACCTTTGCCTACGAAATAACCCCTGACGAAAGTTTTGACGTGTATGCGCTACCTGGCTCTATTTCTTTTTTTTCTTGCATCTTCGCTCCAAGCCCAAGAGCGCAATCTTGATTTCTACATCAACATTGCCCTGCAAAATGCTCCTGCATTTCGCGATTTCCGTAATCAGGCGGCGCTCAACCGACAAGACAGCATGCTTGTCCGTGCCGCTTTGCGCCCACAGGTATCAGCAGGCACAGCGGCCAATTTTGCACCTAACCTCCGAGGTTTTGGCTACGATCCAACCCTAAGCAATGGTGGCTTTCTCAATGCGCTCGTGAGTGTGAGTCAACCCATTTTTGTACCAAAACAAAACCTCACTGCTCAATTTCAGGCATTAGCTGTTCAAAATCAAAGCCTTCAAAACAAAGCCCGCCTGACCGAACAGGACATACGCCGCAGCATCGGGGTGCAATACATTACAGCTTATGGCACGTTGCAACAACTCGACTTCAACCGCGAAACCCGCGAACTGCTGCGCCGCGAGGACGCTGTTTACAAGCGCCTTACAGAACAGAACATCTACCGACAAACCGATTATCTGACCTTCCTCACGTCACTTCGACAACAGGAGACCACCGTACGCCAACTCGAAATACAGTACCAGAATGAATTTGCCACGCTCAACTATCTTTCCGGCTTGACCGACACAACCACTGTAAATTTGCCTAATCCTGATTTGCATTTCCCCGTTCTACCACCAGTGGTGAACACCGTTTTTTACCGACAGTTTGCCCTTGATAGTCTCCAAATTCGCGCCAACGATCAACTGATTGATATGGCGTATCGCCCTACAGTCAACTTGTACAGCGATGCAGGGTTCAATTCTTCTTTCGCAAGCCAGGGCTGGAAAAATGTTGGGTTTAGCATTGGCATCGGTGCAACAGTATTACTATATGATGGCCAGCAACGCAGTCTGCGTCACGAAAAAGCGGCCTTGCTCGAAAATACCCGTCAAGGCTACCGCGATTTTTTTCTCCAACAATTCCAGCAAGAAATTGCTCAAGCTCGACAGCAGCTATCTGCACTCGACCAACTTGATGTTTCCGTACAAGCCCAACTCCAAACAGCACGCGCCCTGATAGAAGCCAATGGTCGCCTGCTCCGCACCGGGGACGCTCACGTGGTGGATTACCTTGTGGCCATCAGCAGCCAACTGAATGCCCAAAACCAATTAACGCTTAATCATATTAACCGCCTTCAAATCCTCAACCAACTCCAATTTCGCAATGCACCGGAGTAGCAAGAGCCATTTCAAAAAAGACCTATGTTGTTTCAAAAAAAAATATTCCCGTTACTCCTTCTGCTCCTCCTCGGCTGCCGTTCCAAAGTCCCGACTTCAGCAGAGTCACAGCCAATTCAATCAGGCACACCTGTAAGCGTGACTTCGGTCGAGATAATAGCTATGAGTGAAGTGGTAGAACTGAACGCAACAGCAGCTTTTTTGCAAAAAAGCGTAGTGAAAGCAATTGCCAATGGCTACCTGCGTGGCGGGAACATCCAGCTGGGACAGTTTGTGCGGAAAGGGCAATTATTATACTCCCTGCAAAATAAGGAAGCAAGTGCGCTCGGTAACCTCGTAGAAGCAGTAGATACTAATTTCCATCTCAATACCCTGATTGACATTCGAGCCAACCAGACGGGTTTTGTAACGCAACTTGACCGGCAGCCCGGCGATTATGTTCAGGATGGCGAGCAATTAGCCGTTATAAGTGATGCCCGCAGTTTTGCATTCGTGCTGGATTTGCCCTTCGAGATGCGACGCTACTTGTCCCAGAACAGAACAGTCGA
>CANJPT010000120.1 GCA_947476195.1 Lewinellaceae bacterium
AGGATTTGTATTGCCTGCCGCCATTGACCGGGCCCTGTGGTTCGCAGTGTCGCCGAGGAACGACCATCGGCTTCAGCTTCAAGCACTTGACCTGAAGGAGGAATTCCAGGGAAACTTAACCGATTTACAAAAATCGCAACTCGGCTGGCCAAATTATCTGCTTGGTTGTTTTTCTGAATTGCTTCAGGACAAACATCCCATAGACGGAGTAAATTTGGTTTTTGGTGGAGATATTCCGCTTGGCGCAGGACTTTCCAGTTCCGCTGCGCTGGAAAGTGGTCTGTTGCTTGCGTTGAATGAACTATTCCAGCTCGGTCTTTCGCGACCCGAACTCGCACGCCTCGCGCAGCGTGCAGAGAACAATTTTGTAGGTATGAACTGTGGCATCATGGATATGTTCGCCTCGCTCATGGGGCGCGCCGACTGTGCCATAAAACTAGATTGTAGAACACTGCAGCACGAATACATTCCGATCCAGGCCGACAACACGAGTATCCTGCTTTGCGACACGGGTGTTAAGCATCAACTGGTAGATTCAGCATACAATAAACGCAGACAAGAATGTGAAGAAGGCATGCGATATTTGCAAAGTGTTTACCCAGCCGTGCGAAGCCTTCGCGATGTCGACCTCAAAATGCTTTTATCAGAAAAGACCCTGCTTCGAGCCGTGGTTTTTCAGCGATGCAAATATGTGGTGGAAGAAAACGAACGGGTAGAAGCAGCATGCAAAATATTGAAGGAAACTGGTTTGCCTGGTATCGGCTCATTGCTCTATGCAAGCCACGAAGGTTTGAAAAACGAATATCAGGTCAGTTGCCCGGAACTTGATTTTCTGGTGGACCAGACGCCCGCCAGTCTTACATTTTTTGGCGCAAGAATGGTTGGCGGTGGATTCGGAGGTTGCACGATCAACCTATTGAAAAAAGATGCCGTTGGTAGTTTTAAAACATTTATCGAAAAAAAATACCTCGCTAAATGGGGGCGGGAACTCCGAATATGGGAAGTGAAAATCACCAATGGTGTAGAAAACGTTTCTACCCTTTAATAGTCATAAATACCAAGCGAAGTAAACCAACCTTAGACGTAAGTGATTTGCTGTGGCTGAATGGTACTCGCCGAGGTGGCTGGAAGCCACCCGACGAGTACCATTCAGCCACAGCAAATCACTCCCATTCAAACGAAACATGAATATTCTCGTAACCGGTGGAGCCGGATTTATTGGTTCGCACACTGTAGTAGCCTTGGCCAATGCTGGATTTAACCCCATCATCGTAGACGACTTTTCTAATTCCGAGCCCACTGTACTTGCCGGTTTGAAAAATATCCTGGGCTACGAAGTCCCTTGTCATATATTCGACTGCAATAATTACCCCGGAATGCTGCAAATCCTGCGGGACGAAAAGATCAGCGGAGTCATTCATTTTGCGGCATTCAAGGCCGTAGGTGAATCTATGCAAGAGCCGCTGGCTTATTATCGGAACAACCTAGGTTCATTGCTCACTTTGCTCGATGCAATGCTGGCGGAAGGAATCTCGAACTTTATTTTCTCCTCTTCATGCACGGTCTATGGAGAACCTGATACATCGCCGGTTACGGAAAAAGCACCCGTCAAACCAGCTACCTCAGTCTATGGGCAAACCAAACAAATGGGTGAAGAAATTCTGCGCAATGTGGCAGCTGCCAAGCCCTTAAAAATTGTCGCCCTGCGCTATTTCAACCCTATTGGTGCGCATCCTTCAGCACTAATTGGCGAACTCCCTCGTGGAGTACCGAGCAATCTTGTGCCTTTCGTGACTCAAGCTGCAGCCGGGCTGCGGGATGCATTGACGATTTTCGGCGACGACTACCCAACTTCCGATGGGACCTGTGTCAGGGACTATATCCATGTCATGGATCTCGCAGAGGCGCATGTAGCAGCACTACGCCATTCGATTAAAATAGTAGAATCAAATTTTTTCGACACCTTTAATCTGGGTTCCGGAAAAGGAAATACCGTGCTGGAACTGGTCAGGACTTTTGAAAAGATCAGTGGCCATCCCCTACCCTACCACATCGGTGCAAGACGAAAAGGGGATGTCATAGCTGTTTGGGCCGACGTACAAAAATCGTATGACCTGCTCGGCTGGCATACGAAGCGCTCACTCGAAGAAGCACTCGAAGATGCCTGGCGTTGGCAGCAGCGCTTGGGGGATAGATAATGGACATTGGACAGTTTAAATTAGCCCTTCCGTATTCCATCAATGAAATATCTTCACACCGAAATGAATCGCGCCGAAAATCTTCACCGCCTCGAAACCGAGGAGTTTGACCTCCGTATCAATGGCGGGGGAGTAAGCGGCGCAGGATGCGCTTTGGACGCAGCATTACGAGGTCTAAAAGTAGCCCTCATTGAAAGGAACGATTTTGCTGCTGAAACATCCAGTAGAAGCACCAAAATGGTGCACGGTGGCGTACGATATCTTGAACAAGCGTTCAAAAAACTTGACTTCGCTCAGCTTCGACAAGTGCGGCATGGACTTCAGGAGCGTCGCATCTTGTTACAGAATGCTCCGCACCTCGCTCATCCCCTTGGGCTGATAACCCCTGTTTTCAGTTGGTTGGAAGGCCTTTATTTTTCAATTGGGCTGAAACTTTACGATTGGTTTCCTGGATTTGGCAGCAATAAATTGGCTAAAAAGGACAACAAGGGTAAATTAAGCGCAGCAATAGTGGCAGATCCCACCCACCAAAGCGCTATGTTTGAGATTAAAGCAACCCGGTTTATCAACTGCACAGGTCCTTTTGCTGATTCGATCTGCCAAATGGCAAATCCGGCTCTGGCTCCCCGTATCCAGCCATCCAAAGGTGTACATCTTGTACTTCCGGCAAATATCCTACAGCGCGACATGGCCATGCTCATTCCTAAAACCCGTGACGGACGTATGATCTTTGCCATCCCTTTTTAGCGCAATTTATTGTTAGACACCTTTATCCAAAGCGCATTGACCTAAGGTCGGCGTCCAACAAAACAATTAATTTTTCACAACATAAATCACCGACGAAAATGAACGTTTTTCTGGGAGAATTCATTGGAACCGCTTTGCTTATACTACTTGGAAATGGTGTAGTTGCCGGCGTAGTGCTTCGGGACACAAAAAGCGAAAATGCCGGATGGATCGTCATCACAATAGGCTGGGCTTTGGCCGTCACGTTCGCTGTATACGCGGTCGGACATGTGAGCGGAGCGCATCTTAATCCGGCAGTGAGTCTTTCACTGGCTGCCACGGGGCAATGGTCAGAACAATTCACAGTCCGTACATTGCCATTATATCTCGCTGGACAGATACTTGGTGCAATGCTGGGGGCGATGCTGGTTTATCTGCATTATTTGCCACATTGGGCACACACGGAAGATGCCGGAGCAAAACGGGCTGTTTTCTGCACAACCCCGGCCATTCGGCACACCACCGGCAATTTTATTAGTGAATTTATTGGAACATTTGTCTTGATGTTTGGCCTTTCAGCGATTGGCGCCACTCGTTTTGCGGAAGGGTTAAATCCACTTGTAGTAGGGGCGCTCATACTCGCCATTGGCCATTCGCTTGGCGGAACAACTGGCTATGCAATCAATCCCGCACGGGACTTAGGCCCGCGAATTATACATGCAATTTTGCCTATTCCTGGCAAGGGTGGCTCAGATTGGGGATATGCATGGATTCCCGTAGTTGCGCCAATTCTTGGAGGGCTTTGCGGAACTGTGGCCTTTCGCGCCTTGATGATGTAACCTTTAAAGCTCTTTCAAACAAACAGGAGTCATCCCAAATTTTGGAAGCCATTGGCATCTAAACGGCTTAATATTGGCAGATAATGCAGTTTAGAATAAGGTTGGACCTCGGAGAAGCCCAACCTTATTAATTCTAATCCACTAAAATGTTTATGTTGGACCTCGAATATGTCCTTGTGTTTTTTTTCACAACATAAGATCTACCCATATTTTACCGCTCCGAAGTCAATTGCAAAATTCGGGATGACTTATGTTAAGCCTTTTCCTAAGCGCTTTGAATATCGCGGCACGATTTATTTGACGTAAAGCTCAAATTCTACCCGACGGTTCTGTTCGCGTCCTGCATTGGTTTTGTTATCTGACAAAGGTTTAGATTCGCCAAATCCGGCAGACGTCATGCGACCCGCAGCGATTCCTTTGCTTACAAAATAATTGTAACAGCTTTTAGCCCGACGCTCTGACAAGTCCTGATTCACTTTTTCTTCAGCAGCATTGTCTGTGTGACCACTGATTTTCAGTTGGTAGTCCTTGTTTTCGTTCATCATAGACACCACGTCATTCAACACCTTATAAGATTTTTTCAAAATCACCGCTTTACCAGTCTCAAACTGTACCTGTTGGATGGCAATTTTATTTTCAGGGCAACCATTCATCGCTATTACACCAGGCTTTTCCGGGCAACGGTCTGTATCATCATAGATACCATCACCGTCCGTATCAGGACATCCTTTGTGTGCCGAGTCACCACGCTTGTCAGGGCAGGCATCATCTTTATCAGCCACGCCATCACCATCACGGTCTGGGCAGCCCATTGTAGATGCCGGACCTTTGTCACCAGGGCATTTGTCATCTTTATCATTGATACCATCTCCGTCACGATCCGGGCAACCCATGGTAGCCGCAGGACCTGCTTCGCGGGGACACTTATCCTTTGCATCCGTAATACCATCATTATCTGTGTCCGGGCAGCCCTTCATAGCTGCTATTCCGGGTACATCCGGACATTCATCCTCTGTATCCATAACACCATCACTGTCACGATCAGGGCAACCCAAAGTAGCCGCAGGGCCTTTCAGGTCAGGGCATTTGTCGTCGCCATCTGCAATACCATCTCCGTCGCGATCCGGGCAACCCATAAGATTAGCAAGACCTGCAACGTCAGGGCATACGTCAGCATTGTCTGAAATTCCATCGCCATCGCGGTCTGGACAACCCTTAAGTGCTTTCAAACCCGGCACATCCGGGCAAACATCTTCCTTATCACTGATACCGTCTCCATCACGGTCAGGCTCTCCGAAGTTAAGAACGAGGCCAAGGCCATGCTGCCATCCCGAACGATTCTCGATAGAGAACCTGTACTGCGTTTGAACGTTTAAGTATAAATTGGAGACCAGGCGAAGATTAAGCCCAACACCTGCTGGAATATTTAAATCAAATTTTTGAAGGTTAAAATCCCAGGTAGAACCTATACCAAGGTGTGCATTTGGGTTGAGAAGGGATTTATCGCTGCAAAGGTTATTTTGGAGCAGTAGATCAAGGTTCGCAATAATCCCATTGCTAAGGGATTTTGGGTAACTAACGGAACCAATTTTCAGTGGAACCATCAGCCAGGTACCTTTATTGAGACGCCGGCCGTAAGCAATTTCTACACCACGTTCATTGGCATCATGGAACACGTCTTCCCAATTATCCCAAGCTGGCGTTGGGTTGAAGTAGTTGTTCCAAAGCGTTCGAAACGTAACCGACTGATTTTGCTGCGCAAACGATTCGTTTTGAATCAGTATCATTGCTAAGAATAAGCAAAAAATAGTTATTAATTTCTTCATAATAAGGTGGTTATGTTGTGCAATTTTGACTGTTAGACACGAAAAGAGATTGTTTCTTGTGGTTTATAAGGGGAATTTTTCTGTTGCAATATTAACCACTTTCTTAAAATTAAACTGCGCCGAATTTTTATCTCTTCTAAATTTGGCACTGAAGCTATGAAATACCCTGTTAAAATAACTAAACCACGTACTTAGCGGTAGATTTGTCCCGACAAACTGCCTGTAATTTTTTTCCTTTGCGTCGAACATCTTTATCACTTTGATCGGCGATGCCGTTTGACATCTAAAATTCATCATTAATTATCATTTTGAAGCGAATGAGTTGGCTTTCTAAATTCTTTTCCTCGTCCATTGGCCAAAAGGTCATTATGTCGCTGACGGGTATATTTCTCATGCTATTTTTGATCGTTCACCTTTTGGGCAATTTTCAGTTGCTCAAAAATGATGACGGCGAGGCGTTTAACACATACGCCTTTTTCATGACCCACAACCCGATCATCAAGATCATTTCGTATTCCCTCTATGCCTTCATTTTGCTCCATACGGTGCAAGGATTGCGACTTTGGATCTCAAATCGTGCCTCCCGTGGTTCAAATCGATATGCCGTGAACCACACCCGAAGTTCCGAGCGTTCTGCCCGCAATATGGCTTGGTTCGGTATGGTGATTTTTATCTTTTTGATACTGCATCTATGGCAGTTTTGGCTTCAAATGAAGATGGGTATATTACCTGCTGCAGAAGTTCCAGCTTACGACCACCCGGTGCAAAACCTATATCTCCCGGTAGCCGAAGCATTCCAGAACATCTACTATGTAATTTTCTATGTGGTGTGCATGGTCGTTGTTGGCTTTCATCTTTGGCACGGGTTCTGGTCGTCATTCCAAACTTTAGGACTTGCCCACCGCAAATATTCACCGATTATTAAAATCGTTGGATATGTGTATAGCATTGGGGTTTCTTTCGGATTTGCTGTGATCCCCATCCTGTCTTATTTTTCAAAGTAGAAAATAAGGTTTGTCCCCCAACCCGTTTACAAAGCAGTATTCTCTGTAAATCATTCTAAAATAAAAAATCGCGGGCAAAACCCGTGCTCCAAATATGGCAAAATCAACTGCCTCCGACTCCATACTCGACGCTAAAGCCCCTGCCGGCAAAATGTCGGAAAAGTGGGAAGAATATAAAGGCCACGTAGCGCTGGTCGCACCCAATAACAAGCGCAAGATCGATGTGATTGTGGTCGGCACTGGCTTGGCGGGCGCATCTGCCGCCGCTTCGCTCGGCGAATTAGGCTATAATGTCAAAGCGTTCACATTCCATGATAGCCCTCGCCGCGCACACTCGATCGCAGCGCAAGGCGGCATCAATGCTGCAAAAAACTACCGCAACGACGGCGACTCTGTCTATCGCCTTTTCTATGATACCATTAAAGGTGGCGACTTCCGTGCCCGCGAAGCAAACGTGCATCGACTCGCAGAGGTAAGCAGCAGCATTATTGACCAGTGTGTAGCACAGGGCGTACCTTTTGCACGCGAATACGGTGGTCTTTTGGACAATCGATCCTTTGGCGGCACTCAGGTAAGCAGAACCTTCTATGCCCGTGGTCAAACCGGCCAGCAATTACTCATTGGTGCATACCAAGCCCTCAGTCGCCAGGTTTCGTTGGGTACCGTGAAACTCTACAACCGGCATGAAATGCTCGATGTAGTTACGATTGACGGAAAATGCCGGGGTATCATTGTACGCAATTTATTGACGGGTAAGGTGGAACGTCACGCAGCACATGCAGTAGTGATTTGCTCCGGCGGCTACGGAAACGTATTCTACCTGAGCACAAATGCCATGCTGTGCAATACAACTGCTACATGGAGGGCACACCGCCGTGGGGCCTTTTTTGGCAACCCTTGCTACACACAGATACACCCGACCTGTATTCCCGTTTCGGGCGATTATCAGTCCAAACTGACCTTAATGTCGGAGTCGCTCCGTAATGACGGGCGCGTTTGGGTGCCAAAATCTGCCAAAGACCGCCTCACCGACCCACGTCAGATAGCCGAATCTGATCGCGACTACTACCTCGAACGCCGCTACCCGGCCTTCGGCAACTTGGTGCCACGCGACATTGCCAGCCGAGCAGCCAAGGTGGCTTGTGATGAAGGATTAGGCGTAGGCAAAAGTGGCCTGGCTGTTTATCTCGACTTTGCCGACGCCATCAAACGAAAAGGCAAAGCAGCAGTAGAAGCAGCCTACGGGAATCTATTTGAAATGTACGAAAAAATTACGGGCGACAATCCTTACGAAGTTCCAATGCGGATTTACCCTGCTGTGCACTATACGATGGGCGGCCTTTGGGTAGACTACGAATTAATGACTACCATTCCTGGCTTATATGCATGCGGCGAAGCTAATTTCAGCGACCATGGTGCCAACCGTCTGGGTGCATCTGCTTTGATGCAGGGTCTGGCTGACGGCTATTTTGTATTGCCCTACACCATTGGCTCCTACTTATCAAACGAAATTAGCACTGGAACCATTTCAACCGCTCATCCGGAATTTGAAAAGGCTGAACAGGAGGTAAATGACCGCATCCAAAAGCTGACATCCATAGGAGGAACGCAGAGCACTGAGAGTTTTCACCGTCGCCTGGGCCATATCATGTGGGACAAGTGCGGTATGGCTCGAAATGCCGAAGGTTTAAAACAAGCCATTATTGAAATTCAAGACCTTCGAAAGGAGTTCTGGAGTGACTTGTTGGTTCCAGGTCGCGCAGATGAATTTAATCCTGAGCTCGAAAAAGCTTGGCGCGTAGCAGATTTCCTTGAACTTGGTGAATTGATGTGTCAGGACGCCCTGGCACGGGAAGAAAGTTGTGGCGGCCACTTCCGCGAAGAACACCAGACTGAAAAAGGAGAGGCACAACGCGACGATAAAGATTTCATGTACGTGTCAGCCTGGGAGTGGAAAGGGGAAGATACTAAAGCTGAATTGCACAAAGAGAAATTGGAGTATGAGGAAGTGAAAGTGGCACAGCGGAGTTACGAATAAATTAGGCCGAATCAAGACCGTTTTGCTATGAAACCCAAATGTGTGCTTTTTATCTTTTTCATCCTTTTTACTGTTAATGGAATTCATGCACAATCAAGGTCTTGCGATGAAATCATTTCGAAGGGAGACACTTTAATTTGCAAGGATTACTTAGGTAAAAATAAGTTTCCATTTGATGAGCATTTTTATGTCGATAATACGCGGATTTTCACTCGTCGATGGCTTGGAAAAAAGAATGGGGAGTTTGAATGTACGCAGTACAAGAGCGCAGGAGCCTTTGCTAAGATGAATGGCCCTGCATATCATTTTTATCAGGATGGAGCAGTGAAAGCGACAACATTTATGGAACATGATAAAGTTATTGGTCCTTGTAGAGCCTATTACCAATCAGGTTCTTTGAAACAAAAGTGTGAAGGGCATCTCAAGGGAAAAGTAAACGGGATAATGACTACTTTTCACGAAAACGGCCAGGTAAACTCCAAAACCAGGTGGGAAAACGGACGATTACGAGAAATTTTAGTCTATAAAGACGAATTAGGAATTGACTTACCAATTGGTACTTTTAAAGATGGCAATGGAATATGGAATCTAATTGAGAAGGGGGATCCTGCCATTCTTTACCAGTACAAAGACGGAAAAGTTATAAATAAGAAGACATTGAAATAGAAAAAGACCGGAGAACGTTTTGTACCAAAATCACGGCTTATATACGCACTCTATGAAGCCTCAAATCGTTCTACTTTGTTTCTTTATTTGTTTCTCAATTGAAAATACCCGGGGGCAAAACCCAATAAAACTCAAAAACGCTTCTTTTGAAGCAGATCGTCCCTCCTGTTGTTCATTGCCTAGTGAATGGGTGGATCTGGGTGTGGAAGATCAAACCCCGCCTGATATTCAGCCGGGATTTTTTCAGGTGTTAATGCAAGCGCAGAATGGTTTAAACTATATAGGCCTTGTTGTTCGTGAAAACAATACCTGGGAAGGCCTAGGGCAGCGGCTAAGTGATGTTTTAAAAAAGGATTCTTCCTACACTTTCAGTTTATGGCTATCAAGATCAAATGTGTATAAATCAGCTACCCGACTGAGCACTGAACTGAGCAATTTCAACTCCCCTACGATTTTAAAAATCTGGGGTTACAACACAAAAAACAAGCAAGAAGAGTTATTAGCCGAGAGTCTGCCAGTGAGTCATTCCAAGTGGGTACGGTACGAGTTCGTTTTAAATCCGACATTAACAGATTATAATGAACTGGATTTAATGGCTTATTACGCTCCTGGCTATGAAAAAACAAATGGAAATCTGCTGATTGACGATTGTTCTTCCATTGTAAAAATCGAGGGAAAATGATCCAACTAAATTTTTGATAGGGTTAGAAATTCTGCCACATCAAATCACACTATTACTAGAATCAGCCCCGTCAAAACGGGGTAGGCAAAATCAACAATAGAGATGAAACTCACACTCAAAATCTGGCGACAAGGCGGCCGATACAAAGGCGAATTTGTCAACTACGAACTGCCGGACGTAAATCCTGACATGTCGTTCCTTGAAATGCTTGACGTGCTCAACGAACAACTCGTGTCACGCCGTGAAGAACCAGTTGCTTTTGAGCATGACTGCCGTGAAGGAATCTGTGGCTCATGTTCTCTTGTAATTGACGGACGCCCGCACGGCCCGATGAAAGGAACCACTACTTGCCAAGTACACATGCGACACTACCACGAAGGTGACACCATCGTAATTGAGCCGTTCCGTGCAAAAGCATTTCCGGTTATCCGGGATCTGGTCGTGGATCGCTCTTCCTTCGACCGTATTATTCAGTCTGGTGGCTATGTAAGTGTAAATACTGGCCAGGCACAGGATGCGAATTCTATTCCCGTTGAAAAACAACAGGCAGGTCACTCCTTCGATGCTGCAGCCTGTATTGGCTGTGGTGCTTGCGTAGCGGCTTGCCCGAATGCCTCTTCAATGCTCTTTACATCTGCAAAAATCAGCCATTTAGCACTACTTCCACAAGGTCAGGTGGAACGGCGGCGGCGTGTACTCCGTATGGTTGCTCAAATGGATAAGGAAGGCTTTGGTAAATGCTCCAACGTACAGGCTTGCGAAGCAGAATGTCCTAAGGAGATTTCAGTCGGCAATATCGCTCGCATGAACCATGAGTATTTATCTGCCACCTTTGCATCTGAGGAGGAAATAGCATAGCAAAACTTCTTTTGCAGTAAGATTTTACTAGAAATATCCATAGCAGAGGGTTGAATTCACAGATATGACCATTCGAAAGAATCATACCTGTAATTTCACCCTCTGCTTTTTTTTATCTCTAAACTACATTTTTTATTACATGAAAAAAACTCTTCTGATCTCGCTTGTCGTTTCAGTGTTCTGCACAGCCTGGCTACCTGCTCAAAATCCTGGCTGCGACGGCTCACGTTACCTGAACGACGTATTCCCTACCGTCAAAAAAACAACGGTTGTGTATGCGCCCACGATTAGTCACATTGGCCAGAACATAAATCTTTCCATGGATGTGTATGAGCCCGAAGGTGATAACCTCGCAGTACGCCCGGTGGTGATCCTGGCACATGGCGGTAGTTTTCTTTTTGGCGACCGGAGTATGATGCAACGTTGGTGCGAACTCCTTGCAAAAAAAGGATACGTTGCTGTTTCTATCCAATATCGCCTTTTCCCATTCCTGGTTTTAGGATTCCCCGATTCTACCCAGATATTTGATACAGAAATTAAAGCCAACGGCGACATGAAAGCAGCAGTTCGCTACTTTCGGGAAGATGCTGCCACCACCAACCTATTCCATGCAGACGCTTCCAATATTTTCATCGGAGGATATTCTGCAGGGGCCGTTGCTGCAATGCACACAGCCTATTTGGATATCAATGATCAAATCCCTTCTTTTCTACAAACACTGGTCAACACTAATGGTGGACTTGAGGGAGGGAGCGGTACTGCTACTAACAAAACCTATTCCTCCAGTTCAAAGGCTGTCGTGAATATGTCAGGTGGACTGTACCGGAGTTTTTGGGTAGATAGTACTGAATCACCTCTCGTCAGCATCCACGGCACAGCAGATGCAACTGTACCATACACTTATGGCCTCGCAGCAAATATTGCCTTCCTAGAAGGCAGCAGCCTTGTACACGCCCAGGCGGCGTCGGTAGGTCTTTGGAACAATCTACTCAGTGTACCTGGAGCTGGGCACACCGATCTATATGAACAAGCACAATGGCAGCCTTACATTGATACTTTTTGGCTGAACGCTACCACCCTGCTTGAATCGCTCACCTGTGCTACCGTTGGAATCAATGAACCAGTATTTTCGATGGAGCATTGGTCAATTTTTCCCAATCCAACTTCAGGTGGCTTTTCAGTTCAACTCAATGGATCAATATCCAATGCTGATCTCATCTTATTTGACCAGCTGGGAAAGCTGGTTTTACAACAACATAATGTTGAAAACCAGCAGTTCATACCCCTCATTGGCATACCAAAAGGCCTCTATATGGTACAGGTTTTACACCCAAATAAACAGTTTGAGATAAAGCAGCTGGTGATTGATTAAAACCTTTAGTTATCCAATGTAAAAAGGAAATGGGTTTCGACGCGATGCATCGAAACCCATTTTACTAAATAAAAATTCTTCGAAAAGAATTAGTATTGCCAAAGGTCATGTTCCCAGTTGAAAATCTCATTCTTGATTTTCTCTGATTCCATGAGCAAATCTACGCCTTGTAGGTATTCGTCGATTTTTCGATCGTACACGTTTGACTCTTTGTAGATGTAAGAAGCGAAAAGGCGTTTTTCAAATACATCGTCCCAGGTAATTTGGGCAGCCGTGTTTCCACCGAGCGCAAAGTAGTTGTGCTTGGCAAACATTTCGCGAGCGTGTGGGTAATACACCCAGAACATAGGCTTCTCGAATCGGAAGTTACCTTCATTGTCACGTACGTCGATCATTGGCGCGATGCCAAGGATACGAACACGCAGCATAGAAGCCTGCTTATCGAAGAACCACACCTCTTTGATACGAAAACGTTTCACGTCTTCCCAGTTGATGTCGTTGCGAACAATTTGAACCTTCTCTTCGTAAGTCTCAGGGTCAAAAGTTACTACGGTGTCGGACTTCGAAAGCATCGAAAGTACGTCATCAGTGCTGAGTCGCTTTTTGAACTTAGCGCCATCCTCATCTGTGCTGTACACAGGCAAATCACCTTTAGTAGCAGCATCCGAAAGAATTTTAAAGAATGGGTCTTCAGGGTAAGCGAACGGGAGATTCATTTTCTCACGAACGTCAATGATACGCCAGATACGCTTTTCCCAGAAAACGTCGCTTTCGCGAAGAAGTGGGTATTTTAAAATCCGACGCTCGCCCACGATGTCTTTTTTCACCACTTCGTCAATAGGCGCATCAGCTGGGTCTTCCACCAGTGGTGCTTCCTCTTCTGTACCAGTGGCTGGCGTGGTTTCGATTTCTTCAGGATCCTGTGCCAACAGCACCGTCGTTCCGCCAAGCAGAAGGAAGAAGCAAAGGCAAGTCAGTTTCATAAATGTTTGCATGACTCGCAGTTGGGTTTTGACTAGCATTAAAATAGTACGTTTAGAAAAGTGTTCCAAATAAGTGGAGAACCTTGAAAAGGTTGAGAAAGCTTTGTCGCCAAAGCTTTCTCAACCGTATCTTTCTACAAAATTAACGAATCTTGAATGCAAGACCGCCAAGGTTACGCGCTGCGGCGTCGCCAGGACACTTGCACTTAACATCGTCAAAGAAGTAAGCATCACCTGGTTTAGCTTTGGAAATCCATTCTTGCACATCGCTACCCCAGCGTGCGCCAGAATTTTGCTTTGTGATTGGATCTTGACGCTTAGGCAAATAA
>CANJPT010000121.1 GCA_947476195.1 Lewinellaceae bacterium
ATGCCCTTTTTTTAATATCCCCAACTCCTTGTAAACTTAAGCAATTATCCTCGCCACCGTGGTTTTTCCAGTTCCTGGGTTTCCTGTAAAAACCAGATGAAGGGTTGAAGGCGTTACTAATATGCCTTTGTCAATCTTTCTTTTTCTTATTTCCACCTGCTGGCATAATGACTCAACTTCTCCTTTGACCTCATTTAGGCCAATTAATGATTGAAGATTTAGAGAAAGCAATTTTCCATTAACAACATTTGATTCCTTTGTATCAGACTGGAATTTTTTATTGGCATTTCCAATCCGACTTATATCACAATTAGCCTCTTTTAAAGCTGTATTGAATTCAACAATATTGTGGAACATTGAAGCTATCTGGAGTAATTTCAGCAGCTTAAACTCTATATCTGGAAATGACCGATCAAGACTTGGAATTACCGCACTCCCGCCTCCTTAACTATAATTAAAAGTTTCTGTTTGTCCATTTGGACAAATAAGTTGCCAATAATTCATAGTGTAAGGATTATGTTCAAGAATTTCCTCATCCCATTTTTTTATTTTTCATTTATTCAAAATTAAACAGTCGTCAAACTGCTTTTAAATAAAATTATAAAATACAACTTGTTGTTTTCTAGGATAAATGTTAGAAGGTCCCAGGAATTTCACACAGCCAGCTATTGAACCAGATTTCAAAAAATCATCAAGGTTAAGATATTTGACATCATGAAACTCAGGAGTAATTCCATGAATTTCATGTTCAATCACATTTTCAATGTTCAAATCAAATTCAATTTCGTCTAACTTATATTTCATTTGAAGGCATTTAATTTAAATTAAACCACATCCCCCAACAAAGTCGCACTATTAGCATCCCGAATCTTCACCATCACATAATCTCCCGGCTTCAAGCCCTCTTTTTTGGGAAACACGCACATACTATTCTGTGAATTCCGTCCGCAAAACTCCTGGTCAGATTTACTTGAATCCCGCTCAATCAGCACCCGGAAGGTCTTGCCGATTTCGCCCAGGTTATACTTCAAACTCACTGCCCGTTGCATGTTAATTACCTCTATGAGGCGTCGTTTTTTGATCTCCTCCGGAATATCATCCGCATATTTGCGGGCTGCCAGGGTGCCCGGACGTTCAGAATACGAAAACATATAGGACATACAATATCCAGCCCATTCGATCATCGATACTGTTTCCTGATGTTCTTCTTCGGTTTCGGTGCAGAAGCCCGTGATAATATCGCTCGAGATTGCTGCATCCGGCAAAATGCGGCGGATACTTTCTACCCGATTGATATACCAATCCCTGTCGTAGGTGCGGTTCATCATTTCGAGTACCCTCGAATTGCCGGATTGTACCGGCAAGTGTATGTATTTGCAGATGTTTTCGTGCGCAGCCATGGTGTGCAAAACTTTATCGACCATATCTTTAGGGTGACTCGTACTGAATCGTACCCGCAGGTCCGGATGTACTGCAGCTGTCATGGCGAGCAGATCTGCAAAATCATAATGCTCCTTGGTTTCAGGGTTATCCCATTTATAGGAATCTACGTTTTGGCCTAAAAGGGTAACTTCCCGGTAGCCTCTTGCGAACAGATCCTGTGCCTCAGCCACAATACTAAAGGGTTCGCGTGAACGCTCGCGGCCGCGGGTGAAAGGCACTACGCAAAACGAGCACATGTTGTCGCAGCCCCGCATGATGGAAATAAACCCGGTTACGCCATTGGAATCCAGTCTCACTGGACTGATGTCCGCATATGTTTCTTCCCGGCTGAGCAGTACATTTACCATTCGGCCGCCTTCTTCCGCACCGCCGATAAGATTGGGTAAATCCCGGTAAGCATCCGGACCAACTACCAGGTCAACCAGTTTTTCCTCTTCGAGCCATTGTTTCTTGAGGCGCTCAGCCATACAGCCAAGAACCCCGATTTTCATTCCGGGACGCTTGCGTTTGATCAACGCGAATATTTTAAGTCGCTTACGTACTGTTTCTTCCGCTTTTTCTCGGATAGAGCAGGTATTTACCAGGATCAGGTCGCTTTCCTCCATGTTGCGGGTGGGAGCGTAACCAATGTCGCCCAAGATACTGGCCACAATCTCAGAATCAGAGAAATTCATTTGGCAACCGTAACTCTCAATATAGAAATGTTTCAGCCCGGGCGTATCGCTGAGCACCGCATGTTCATTGAAAAAAACGCTGCCTTGCTGGGCCTCATCTATTATTTTGACCCCTTCCAGGGTGGGATTTGAATCGTAAAGCATTGAAATAGTTGCGTTTGTTGCGCACGCAAAAGTAAGTCGATTTTTTCGAAAGAATGCCAGAATGTCACCCTTGTTTTGCATGGAATGTCAGTCTTGTTTTTTACCATATTGGTTTTAATTAACCATCTTTTTTAAAACTTCTTTTTTTAACCACATAGTTCACATAGCACACATAGTTTTTAAATAATTCAAGATTATTAATTAAATGTGATATGCGAGGCGGCGGTCTCACAAGTCGCATGTGAGGATGGAATAGCCCTTAGGCCGTCATTGTCTTAAGGAAAAAAGACTATGAGATCTATCATCTTGTAAGCCCCGAACTAAAATAACTCACCAGTCCTTTTTTAAACGTGATGGCCGGTTCGCCGGCGCAAGTTGACGGTAGGCACCAGCATTCTTTTGCTCTTCCGAAAGTACTGCCTGCTCAAGTATTCGTCGGGCATCAGCTGGTGGCAAGTTTGCCGGAGGGATCTCTTTTTGCCTCGATAGGTCGGCCTGATCGAGGTAATTCTGACGAGGTTGTACACTTGGAGGTGGAGGAGGGGGTGGCGGGGGCGGAGTAAGCGAGGGCGGCTCCTGAAGTCTGTGTTTGGCAATTTGAAGATTTTTCTGCGCATCCGGGCACTTGGGCGAGAGCCGCAGGCTTCGCTCATAAGCTTCAATAGCAACTGGATAGTCTCCTTGTAACAAACAGGAATTGCCAAGATTATAAAGCGCATTGGCCTTATCGGAAGGTAATAGGCTTTTTTCGGCTGCTTCACGGTATAACCTGGCTGCTTCAGCATATTTTGCTTGAAGATAGGCCGCATTCCCGGAATTATAACAGGCTATACTACCTGTAGATTTTTGATATGCGGCCTGCGCTTTTTCAAATTTACCCTGGTC
Organism: Lewinellaceae bacterium; assembly: GCA_947476195.1. Taxonomy (GTDB): domain Bacteria; phylum Bacteroidota; class Bacteroidia; order Chitinophagales; family Saprospiraceae; genus M3007. The sequence continues at coordinate 3,147 of CANJPT010000121.1, forward strand.
ATAATACTGTTCGCCCTGGCGCAGGGCAGTATGTTCAGATTGAGCGGATAAATATCCCATGCATAACAGTAGTATTGCCGTTGAAACACCTTTTTTCTTCCATTGTATCACCTGTTCTGAAATCAAAAGGAGTAAGGCTGCCAACAACAACCATGGAAAATAATAGACCTTTTTGCTAGTAGCATTTGCCATCACGGCACTTTTTTGAAGATTATTTACCCCTTTCCTAATTTCCTCAATCGCATGATCAGGGTCACGGAGATTGAGGGCTACTCCCCCACCCTCTTCCGCCAACGATTGTATCAAGGCTTCATTTGCAGCCGTTAGGATGGGCTTCCCCATTCCATCCTGTCTGAAGCCACCTTGCTCTGATGGAATATTTGAACCTGCTGATGATCCAACGCCAACGGAAAAGACCAACACACCGCCCGCCCGGGCTTCTCGGATCCTTTGCAAGACTTTTTCTGCATGATTTTCACCATCGCTGATCAAAACGATGGCCCGACCAGTTTCTGCATCGGTTTCGAGCATCCGTTTGCAGGATTCGACCGCTGCCCCGATGTCGGTGCCCTGATCAGTAATAAAATCGGGCTGGGCATTACGGGCAAACATTAAAAGTGCCTCATAATCCGTGGAAAGTGGCATTTGCGGGAAAGCCTCCCCTGCGAAAAAAACAAGCCCAAGGCGCGCTCCTTCCAGTGCCGGAGCAAGTTGGCGGATAAAGCTTTTAGCTTGGTCCAATCTGCTCGGTTTAACATCCGTGGCCAACATGCTGTTTGAGATATCAAGAGCCAGGATAACATCTGCACTATTTTGGATTTTTCCCGCCTCCTTTTCGATCCGAATAGGATTGGAAATGGCTAGAATTACCAGCACAACACCCCCAACAAACAATACATTTTTACCCCAAAAGCGCTTCGCTGAAAAACCTTGCAACAAACGCTGCTCCAGCGCCGGCGAACCCAGCCGGCGCAAAGTGCTTTGCCTCCAGCGCCAGTATACCCACAACAAAAGTGCCTGCATGGGAACGATTCCCAGCAAATAGAGCAGGTCTGGACTTTCGAAATAGAATGTGGTCAAAATTATTATGTGGTCAATGTGATTAATGTGGTCAATGTGATTCAAACCGTGATCACCCGTAAGGGGCCCCAGCGGAGCAACATTTCGAGGAGCAAAAAGCAAAACGTTGCGTTTAAAAACCAAAAAAATAGTTCCGAGGTTCTGCGCACCGAGGTCTTTACCACTTTTGTTTTTTCAAGGCTTTCTACCTCGTTGTAAATTTCTTCCAAATCAACCGCAGAACGAGCCCGATAGAATTTTCCATTTGATATTGAAGCGATCTTTTCTAAAAGTTGTGTGTCAAACGTCATTTGGCGGGTCGCAAAGGAAAAACTGCCATTATTGTTTTGGTGGGTTGGAGATTGTACAAGTCCATCTGTTCCAATACCGATGGTGTAAACCCGTACCCCCAAAGCTTTGGCAGCAACAGCAGCTGTTAATGGGCCAAGATCGCCCGCATTATTTTCACCATCAGTGATAAGCAGCACAATTTTGCTTTTTGATTTGCCTTTATCCAGATGCCTAACTGCGGTAGCCAAACCCATACCGATAGCTGTTCCATCCGGCAAACGACCTACCTGCAAGTTATTGATGAACGCCTGCAAAATGCGCCGATCGTTGGTAAGCGGGCACTGTGTGAATGCTCCACCGGAAAACACAACCAAGCCCAATTGATCATAAGGCCTTCGGCTGACAAAACTGGAAGCCACCTCCTTTGCCACCGTCAATCGGTCTGGAATAAAATCTTTGGACAGCATACTTGGAGATACGTCCATTACCATCATGATATCAATTGATTCCGCTACAATTTCCTCCTCATGCCAGAGCAACTGCGGGCGTGCCATGGCAATCACAATCAGCACAATGACAATCCAGCGAATGATTTGAATCCAGTTTCGAGCATATACCACCCAAGTTTTAATGCCTTTCATAGCGGTCAGCCGCGACACTTGCAATGTGACATGCCGGCGCTTCACTTCACGCCTATACTGATAGATCAGCAATGGCAAAAGCAGTAAGAGAAGAAGCCAGAGCGGTTGGGCGAAAGACATTTTTGGGTTGATTTTACCCTCCGAAGCCGTAGCGAAGGAGGGGAAATTGGGGGGATTTGAAGTGTGTTCGTCTGAATTAAGGAACGGGTGAATGATTTATTTAAGGTATATACTGATCACAAAGGCTTATGTTTTCCTGATTTAATTGCAGTTCGATGAGGTTTTTCCAGCGTCGATTTTATGATAGAATCCGGTGGTTTTGCCTTGCCAGGTAAAAGCAATTCTCGCGCTTTCACCAACAAGGCTTCATGCATAGCCTCCTCATATTGCGATTGAGCATATTTTACCAGATCCGATTTTTGAAGCAATTCATTTAGTTCAACACATGCCTCAGGTGAAAGATCGGTAGTCTGCAGCATTTTTTTGATCTCAGTGGACGTAGATTCCAGTGCAGCAAAGCCATAGCGGGTTTCTAAATAGGTGCGCAAAATCAGGCTGAGTTCGGCGTAGTGTTCTTTTGATTGATCCTGTTTCCAAAGTTGCTTTTGTTGGAGTTGGGCAAGTTTTTGCAAAGCCAATTCCGTGGCCGAAAGTGGCCGCGGTGAAGCTTGATTTTGAAGCACAATTGGTGGTATTTTGCCCTGATTTTTCCGTAGCCACCAGCCTAACAGTACCAACCCAAGCAAAAATATTCCCGCCCATGGCCAATAATCCAGCCAGGATTCTGGCTCCCTATGGATATCCCGGATCCTGGCCATGTCTTTGATCTCTCGTCCTCCGCCGGAAGGAAAAACAGTGAGGGTTAATCCATTTGTTTGCAAAGGCTTTCCGGTGGCAAGTTGCACGTTGAGGTAGGGCAATTCCAAGGTTGCACTGTCAAATGCAATCAGGGTAAATCGACGGGTCCATTGTGCTCCGCTTCTACGCCATTCAGAACGACCAATGATATTAGTCGTTGAAAAAACGGATGCCCAGGAACTAAAGTCTACATCCTTAGGCTCCGCACTTAATCCGGATACCAGGATTAGAAGCCCTGTAGTATCACCTGTTTCAATACGCACTGGTTGAAGAAATGCAATGGCCTTAGGCTGTGCAGACAAGTGACAAGTAGTCAGCAGGCCAGTTGCAAGTTGGGCAAAACGAAGGAAAAAGCGGTTCTTCATATGCGACGCCCGCTTGTTTCTCCAAAGTAAAAAAGGCTCAACCATGCGCAACAATTTTAGACCGCTTGGAAAAAAACTGCAACAAAGCATTTGTATAGGGTTCATGGGTACCCACGCTCAGAAAATCGGCTCCTGCGCGCCGAAACAGATTCTGTGTTGCAGCAGTATGCGCCTGGAAGGAATACCAATACTGTTTCCGAAGCTCGAAACTTGTGGTGTCTACCCAGATTTGTTCGCCTGTTTCTGCGTCGGCCACCCGGAGCACCCCGACATCAGGCAAATCACGCTCCAGGGGATCCCAGCAATGAATGCCAATGCAGTCATGCTGTCTGGCCAGTACCCGCAACGCCTCTTCATATCCTTCTGCTAAAAAGTCAGACAACACAAAGCAGACGCAGCGTTTTTTAACACCCGTATGAATGTAGCGAAGGGCTTTCCCCAGATCTGTTTTTCGCCCGACAGGTTGTATATTTAGTACTTCCCGAATAATTCGAAGGATATGCAGCCGGCCTTTTTTCGGAGGTATGTACAGTTCTACTTGGTCGGAAAAAAGCATCACGCCTACCTTATCATTGTTGGCAATAGCTGAAAATGCCAGCACCGCACATAATTCGGTCAGGTATTCGGCCTTGAACTGAGCATGACTACCAAATACGGCCGAACCACTCACATCTACCACCAGCATCACGGTATTTTCCCGCTCTTCTTCAAAAACTTTGATAAATGCCTCCCCGGTACGTGCTGTAACGTTCCAGTCAATGGCGCGTACATCATCACCTGGTTGGTAAAGTCGTACATCGCTGAACGACATCCCCTTACCCTTAAATGCGCTTTGATAGCCACCTGAAAAAAGACTACTGCTCAAGCCTTTTGTCTTAATCTCTATGCGACGTACTTTTTTAAGTAACTCAGTAGTCTCCATTTCTAGCTGGTGACTTGGATTTAGGTGATAAGAATGCTAAAAATTGACAGAAGGACGTTGTCAATTATGGGATAACAAGGGTGCTCAGCATTTTGGCTATAATTTCTTCCTGGCCAATATTTTCAGCTTCCGCTTCAAAAGTAAGCCCAATGCGATGACGCAGTACATCCGGACAAATAGCCCGAACATCATCTGGCGTGACGAAGGCCCTGTGGTTGAGAAATGCCAGCGCTCGCGCCGCTTTTGCCAAGGCAATGGTAGCGCGAGGCGAAGCGCCATAACTGAGGAGTGGGGCTATCTGACCCAGGCCATATTCCGCAGGTTGGCGGGTAGCAAATACGATCTGGAGGATGTATTGCTCAATTTTTTCATCAAGATAGATCTTTTTGACGGCCTCGCGCGCTTGCAACAAGGTTTTGACGGAAAGAATCTTAGGGACCTCAACTTCCTCGTCATTGAGGTTACGGCGCATAATGATGCGTTCGTCCTCAAACGTTGGATAGCCAATTTTTACTTTCAACAGGAAACGATCGGCTTGTGCTTCTGGTAATGGGTAGGTACCTTCCTGCTCAATTGGATTCTGTGTTGCAAGTACAAGGAATGGCTCCTCGAGTTTGAAGGTGTGGTTACCAATGGTGATCTGCCGCTCCTGCATTACTTCGAGCAAGGCACTCTGCACTTTGGCGGGTGCACGGTTGATCTCGTCGGCCAGTACGAAATTAGCAAAGATGGGCCCTTTACGTACCGAAAATTCGCCAGTAGCCGGACTATAGATGGTGGTGCCTACAACGTCGGCAGGCAACAGATCGGGCGTAAATTGAATTCGACTAAAATTAGCCTCAACAGCCTGTGCCAAGGTTTTGATTGCCAAGGTTTTAGCCAAACCTGGCATTCCTTCGAGTAAGATATGACCTTTGGTAAGAAGCCCGATGAGCAAGCGATCGAGCATCTGTTCCTGACCTACTATTACATTGGCTGTAACGGATCTTAATTTTTCAAGGAACGCGCTTTCGGTTTTGATAAAATCATGGAGCGCGTCCATCTTGGCGGGTTTCTGCATGGATTGAAGGGATATGTTTTGTCGGAAAGACAGAAAAAGGAGGTTCTTTCCATTGATTATTGCCGCCAAATAATTTTATGGGTGGTCGCAGCACGCCCTTCTATTGTTATTCTGGCAAAATAAACCCCGGCAAGCAAAGTGGGGGCCAAACGATTTTCACCAGAAACAATTGTTTTAAAAAATACACTGCGCCCCATCATATCAAACATTTCCAAAAATCCGTCCTGGTTTTTTAATACGACCGTCATCCAACCGTTAGCTGGGTTAGGGAAAATTTGCAGTCTTTCAAGTCCAGGCTCTGTAGTCCCGATTGTGGTCTTCCAGTGATTATAAAGCCTTTGCAAAGAATCGATCGGCTCCATTCCGGTGGGTAGTGAGGGCACATTAAGGTCCAGTGATAGACTGTCGTCTAAATCTCCTGGTTTTGCAACCCGAAGAAAAGCCGAAAGCGAGGATGTGCCATTTTGGAGGCAGCGGCTGTCTGCTCCTGGTACATTTGCCCCCTGCAGACAGGCCATGAGTCGATCAGAAAGCGGACCTGTTGACGCTAAAAACCGGGCTTCCATACTGTCCAGAATTTGCGATCCAAGCAAAATATTACCCTGAATAGAATAATTTACACCCGTTTTATGACCTTTCCAAGCATAGCAACTTGTACCAGTGATGGCTGCTGAACGAGGGTGTCCTTGTGGGTCAAAATCTACTACTCCATATTGACGGTTGATCCAGGCAAATGCCCCTTGCACATCATGGGTTTTAAGCCAGGCAACAACCTCTGTTGGTGAAAGACCCTCTTCCATCCGTAGACGGGCATTGGCTTGATTGGTTGGATTCCATTGTGCCTGGGTGTGGATTGCTCCACGCCCAGGCAAAATATCGCTTATAATGATCGCCCCTCCAGCTATCTGGCTGCCGTCCAGGCAACTTGCACCTGCGCTGCCTATCTCACCCGTGATCGTATCGAGTGCGACAATGGAAAAGGTGTCTTGTGATATGGCCTTTGCTGTGAAAAGCAGAAGAATGCCGAATGCGAACAGATGTTTCATATTATAAACTGAATTAGTCTAAAGATTAAGCAAAAAACCAATTGTAAAGTTAGCGTCCCAGTCAAACACAAACTGTTTACAGCCGGTAGCTTCAACCACTGCTCCATAAATATTTAGACCAGCCTTTTGTTTTTCGCCTTCTGGTTTGTAGTCGGCAGGCGCTTTAAGCACCGTATATCTTTCTTTTTCGTTACGGCTTTGCTTGGCGAGTTCATAAGGCACCCCGCCAATGATAAAGCAGGTATTTCGCAGGTTAGAAGGAACCTGACTAGCTTTGCCTTTCACCTCCTCAAATACAGCACCGGGACTTAGGTTATTCTGAAAATACTTTGCACCTGGGGCTTCTAAAGCTCCATTGGGCAACCAGGAAATCTTTGTGTTGCCAGAGCCGATGTCAACCACAAAGGCCCGGTTTTGAAAAGAAGGCGGAAGCGCTGCGCGCAGGGACAACCGGGCTTCTTGTTCCGGGGTCACTACGTTTACCACATAGCCCATAGCTTTGAGCGCATTATTGATTTTAGGCATGATGGCCTCTTTTTGTGCACCACTGCTCACGACAAAGTGAATGTCGCGCGCACCCACCCCAAACGCCAAAATTTCAGCGATATAATTTTTAAGGGTAGCTTTCACATCATCGTCGGTGGCAAGGCCTTCTTTTACAAGACTAACCCCAAAAACAGGCTTTTCGAGCTTCCAGTTTTTCTGGCCGTCTATCCTTACAATAAAGTAGTTAAAACCCGTTGCACCCAATTCAACCACTCCTTTCAGCTTGCCGCTAACAGGGTTAGGGGCGGTATAGTTAAAAGCCGCTGGGGTGAAAGCTGCGGTAGATTTACCCCAGGAGCTTGAAGAATTGGGGGCAGTAGAATTGTCGCCAGAAGTGCCGGAGACTGGTTGCTCCGTTCCTGCCGTGCTACCCGTGCCAGGCATATTGCAGCCGGGGAGAAATTTTTTGACCGCGAGAAATACCCCAAATACAATGAGCAGTGTTATGAGTAATCGCGAAAAAGTGGTTAATCGTCCCATAGTTTATTGTTATTGTTGATTTATTATAGTGAATCTTGGGATAAAAGTGAGATTTTTTGAGAGAAGTGCAAGGTTTTTTTCTGCAAAGTAAAGTTATTAACCGACTACTATCACTTGCACCAATGCTGAATTGGATAAGGAAACCTGCAACTGATTACTTTCCACACATTTAACTCTTAGACCCTGCTATATCCACTTCCTTTCGTTCAATTACAGGCACATTTTTCACCACCATGTGCATCGTATTCCGGATTCGCTCTTCAAACAATACGATCTTGCCTTTTTTCAAATTGGCAATTGCCTCCTCTGTATAGTGGCGCACCGTGATGAGTTCCAAACCTTGCTCTGCTTTAACCTTAAACTCATCTGAAACATCCTTGATGAATTTTTCGATCCTATCGGGAACGTTCGGCACACAAATCGTAAACGAAACGGCCGTATTCTGCATCATATTTACAAAAATACGCAGGTCAGCTGCTTTGGCAAAAAGCCGCGCCATGTGGTGTTCTGCAACGAAAGAATAATCCAGCGTACTGATGTGCAAAAGGGCCTGATTTTTCTCCACCACCACAATAGGCGGATAATTTTCCTCGGTATCACTACTGATTTCAGTGCCCGGTGCTCCAGGATCAAGGAAAGATTTAACGAAAAATGGAATGTTCTTATTTTGAAGCGGCTTAATAGTTTTTGGATGAATTACCTGTGCGCCGTAGTAGGTCATTTCTATGGCCTCCCGGTAGCTAAGCCGATCAAGTTTGATGGTATTATCAAACATACGAGGGTCTGCGTTTAGCACCCCGGGCACATCCTTCCAGATGGTCATGGCTGTAGCGTCCAGACAATGTGAAAAAATTGCTGCTGAATAATCCGAACCTTCCCGGCCTAAGGTAGTGGTGAAGTTTTCAGAAGTACTGCCTATGAATCCTTGCGTAAGAATGAAGCCTCCTCTATCCAGCATTGGTTGCACTATTTTTAGTGCATTGACCTTGGTTTTGTCCCAGTTTACCCAGCCCTCCCGGAAAGTATTGTCGGTCGCTACCACATCCCGGGCATCGAGCCATTGAGTTTTGAGTCCAATCTTGTTGAGATAGGCTGTCACAATTTTGGAAGACACTAATTCTCCCATACACACGATCTGATCGTACATATAGTCATAGTCTGCTGAAGGTGGTTCCTCCAACACCCATTCGCCTTCAATAAACGTATCGTTTACAGTAGTAAAAACATCCTCCCCCGGCTCAAAAAGTTCACGCATCAGGTGGTAGTGCTGTTCTTTAAAAGCATCGTAAAGCTTTTGAGCTTCGCCCGTCTGTTTAGCCTGGGCTGCTACTACGGCTTCGAGCGTATTGGTTGTCTTACCCATTGCCGAAACAACGATGATAAGCGATTGATCTTTATATGCTTGTAAAATAGACACGACATTTTTTACGCCTGCTGCGTCTTTGAGGCTTGCCCCGCCAAATTTGAAAACCTGCATGTTGTCAGAACGTTGGTTTATTGAACCTTTAATTTTGGTTATTTAAAGAAAATTAGTAGCCCGCACGATTACTTGGCTCGCAAAGGTAGGAAGGCTGGTAAGGCTTTTTAAACAGTCTCGAAAGTTTTACTCGACCGGCGGAAAAACAAACTCCCCACTATCCGATGGCGGATTCATAGGTGTCCTGCGGGGATACTCTATTTCATAATCGTTCGCAGGCCTCGCTTTAAGATGAAGGGATGAAACTGCTGGATGATTCTTACGAAAACTCCCTGCAGTCAGGATTAAGATCAGCGCAATAACAGACCAGCCAATCCATTCAGACGGACGAAAAGGGGCCGGAGGATTAAAAATGAATTGATCCGGATTTTCTCCCAGATAAGGTAGAATTGTCTTTGAATCAGGCTGAACCCCATATTCCGAATTTGCAACCTGATACTGATAAAAGTGCGACTCGTTCAAACGCACCTGGATAACTTTCACTAAAGCCGCAATTTGTTCTGTAACCATCAGATATCCTTCTTCTGGTTTGGAAAATTTATGGAGCGGAATCCCATTGGCTAATGGCTCGAATCGCGCCAGTCGCGATGACTCTTTCCATCGCGAAGCGCTAAGTATCACTGGCAAAACTAAGGGGGTCAGGTCATCCCACGCATGATCTATCCTACGGCTTACCGCGAGCATAATATCTTCATCAACCTGTTTGTTGGCTAAAGATTTGTGGCTCGTCAAAAAAAGATAAATATGCGCATTTTCACGTCGTATTTTAAGTTTTTCAGCATATAAATCCCGTGGATCAAGAGGTCTGTACCAAGGCAAAAGAAGTCTCCATGGGAGGGGCAGTTCTTCAACTTTTGGAGGCGGGTCATAATGCCACAAGTTTACTTCATCCCGCATAGGGTAAAGCCATTTCAACAGCTGGTCTGCTGCTGGTTTATCCTCTGGTGCATGAGAGATGAAAATATTGACTTTTACCTTGTACATTCGATGCTGGACATTGGACTTTAGAAATGTGTTCAACATTCAAAACCAGCACAAAACAAAAGGAATTTCCCTGCATTATCAAAATCTTTGCACGATATCCCCCAATAAGTTGGAGTTTTTCCAGAATCCACCCTCGTTCGTCGCTTCTTTGCTGCATAAGACTTCGAATACCTGTTCTTTCGCAGGTGAAAATTAATAGCATTATTCAAGCGAACGTCCTACGTTTGCCAAACAATCCAACGTCCACAAGTATAAAATCCAAACCTATATGACCACCACCCAATCACTCTTTTCCGCTGAAGGAATCGATCCCCGAAGCCTTGAATTTATTACACAAGCCATCGAAAAAAACAATCTCCCGGGATTCGATTACTTCGAATTTAA
>CANJPT010000122.1 GCA_947476195.1 Lewinellaceae bacterium
AACAAAGAAAACCAGCAGGAATACGTCTGGGCTACTTCCTGGGGGGTTTCTACACGACTCATCGGCGGACTCATCATGACGCACTCTGACGACGACGGACTGATCATTCCTCCGAAGATCGCACCGACGCAGGTGGTCATCATTCCGATCCCGAAACCTTCGGAGGAGCTGACGGTGGTGGCTGAAAAAATTGCCGCTGAACTGAAAGCCAAAGGTATTCGCGTCAAAATCGACAACGACGACCAGAACCGTCCAGGATTCAAATTTGCTGAATATGAAATGATCGGCATTCCGGTGCGTCTCGGCCTGGGACAACGCGACATCGCCGCCGGCGTGGTGGAAGTAGCTCGTCGCGACACCAAAGAAAAATCCAGCGTGGCGTTGGATACCATTGCGGATCACGTGGCTAACTTACTGGACGAGATCCAAAGCAACCTCTTCAACCTGGCCAAAGCCTACCGCGATGAACACATCACGAAGGTTGATACCTGGGAAGAACTGATCGATGTGGTAGAAAACAAAGGCGGTTTCGCTTATGCGCACTGGGACGGCACCACCGAAACAGAAGAAGACATCAAAGCGCAGACCAAGGCGACGATTCGTTGTATTCCGTTGGGCTGGCCGGATGAAGCGGGTAAATGTATCCGTACCGGGAATCCTAGCGAGCGGCGGGTTTTGTTTGCTAAGGCCTATTGATTGTTAAGGTAGTATGGCCTTTAGGCCGTCGGGATATAAGCCATTTATGGCTTACCATAAACTTATAGCGTCGTAAACGACGCTCTTCCCGACGGCCTAAAGGCCATGCTACCTTTTCCCATCACTCCTTCACCAGTTTCCCACTAGCCACTCCATCCCCACTCTTCAGTTTCCAGAAATACACGCCAACAGGCTGGTCTTCAAAAGAGACCCGTAGCGTTTCGCGATTCTGCGCGCCCCATTTTTTGGCATAAACCTGTTTGCCTTCGGCGTTGAAGATCTCCAAAAAGGTATCTCCGCTCAAATTTTCAAAAGCGAAAAACGCAGCATCATGCATTGGATTGGGCGAAACACTTGCGTTAAGCACCACCGGCGAATCTGTGCTGACCGGCGGCATCCATTGCAATGCTGCTTCTACTGCACCCAGGGCATCTACCCGTCCCCAGCCGAAAGCATGGTTTGGACGAGCTGTTCCTAAGCTGGTACCGCAATCGAGGGTATCGGCAAAGAAGATGGCGGTTTGTTCTATGATGTCTTCAATATCATCTACATGTCCTGCAAGCGCCGGATTGGCTGAAAGCACCAGCGCTACGAGGCCTACCACGTGTGGGCCGGCCATACTTGTACCACTGTAATTGGCATAATTCCCGCCAGGAATGCTGGAGCGCACGTTTTCACCCGGAGCACTCACGTTGGGTTTCATTCGGTTGCTTCCGTCGATCAGGACAGGTCCGCGGCTGCTGAAGGCCGAGATGGAGTTGTCGATACGAGTGGCGCCTACACTGAAGCTTTCTTCGAAATAAGCTGGCGGCCCAAAAGTAGACGAACAGCTTGAACCGGCGTTCCCGTTGCTTACGACCACCACCACTCCGGAGGTTTTCAGGTTGATCACCGCCGTGCGCATCAATTCATTGACGCTCAGATCCGTACAACCTTCCTCCACGGCGCAGTACCAGGAGTTGTTGATGACGTGTGGAGCCTTATCTGGATCGGCATTCTGACCACCCAAATCTGTTGGGGCCAAAAACCATTGAAAACACTCGATATAGCTGGAGGGTTTGCCCCAGCCGCGCTCCATGTTGCGGCAGGCTACCCAACGTGCTCCGGGTGCTACGCCTGTTTGATTGCCCTGTCCGTCGTCGCCGGTCATGGTTCCCATGGTATGGGTGCCGTGGCTGTTGTCGTCGCAAGGGACAGTAGAATTGAGGCCACAGGGGTTGATGCCTGGATTGCCTGAAGTATCGTTGTTAAGCGGACTGTAATCGTGGATGGCATCGTGCCAGTTGTAGTTGTGATCGGTTGTGGCTACATCGCCAGTCCAGCCACGGTATTTGGGTTGAATGGCCGGGTGTAGCCAGTCGTAACCCGTGTCTGCTCCACCCACGGTAATGCCCTGTCCGGTGTAGCCCAAAGCCCAGACATCGGTGGCGCGGATGTTCTCAATGCCCCATTCTACCCCACTGCGATTGGAGGCAGTACCCGCCTGATCGATCGATGCGATCGGGCCGGCAAATTCTACCCAGGGATCGGCAGAAATGGCTTCTATTTCAGGGAGTTCTGCTAAATTACGAAGCAGTGTAGCATCGGCTTTTTCTACAGCCAGGGCGTTGACCAGGAAAAGCGTGTTGGCAGAAACGCCTGGTGCCTGTACCAGTTTAAGCGCATTTTGTTGGGAGCGAGCGGCGGTTTCCTGCAATCGTGCAAAGACAAACCGGGCCTTTTCGGATTTGGTTTTCAAAGCCTGGGCGGCACGGAGGTCGGCTTTCTCTTTGAAGATCACCAATACATCGGCGGATTCGCCGCGATCCATGGTTGCACAGATCTCGGGGGCGATCTTGTTGCGCGAATTGGAGGCTGGAGATTGCCCAAAAAGTTGGAGAATCAGGCTATTAAAGAGGAGAACTAAGAGTAGTCTTTTCATGAAATGTTTAAATAATTTGAGTCCAAATGTAGGAGGATGTCTTGGCTTGAAAGGAAGAAAAATTGGGTTTTGTCTTCTCAGATCATGATGAGACAACGGATGAAACAGATTTTGCGGATGAGGCTGTCTCACAAGTGGTGGAATGGCCTAAAGGCCAATGTCATTGACTTATCACATCTATCATTTTGTAACCACTCGTTTCAACGAGTGGCTAGGAATACCCACTAACCAAATCTATCTTCTTTGCAAAACATCAACATTTATAATTCCTTGAAAATGTCATGTTTTGCAAAGAAGATAGATGTGGTTAGTGGAGATGCATAGCCCCCCGACTGAAGTTCGGGGGTTACAAGATGATAAATGAAATTGTCTTTTTTCCCTTAAGTCAATGACGGTCTAAGGGTTATACCTCCTTCACACGCGACTTGTGAAACAGCCTCATCCGTTTCATCCGTTGCACCATCCAAATCACCGCTTCACCCGCATCCTAAAATCCAAAGTAGCAAACCCTCCCCCATCAAAATGCTCGATCCGGATACTATGATTGCCGCCCAACTTGACGCTTATTTCATCCGTCTCGGGCTCATGGATGTTCCAGTGATCGATGACGAGCTTGCCATCCAGATAGCAGCGAACGCCGTCGTCGGAGCTGAGTTCGAGGACGTATTCACCCGGGGCTACGTTGAAGTTTGTGGTGGCCAGCGTGGCAAACCGGTCTTCCGGAACCAGTTCGTTGGGTTTGCCCCACCAGGCGTAATAAAGTCCGCTTGACTTTTGTTGGGCCAGGGCTTTCCCTTGAAATACTTCAGCCGTCGGAATACTGTCCTTGCTTTCAAAGAATTGAATATCCCAGTCCAGTTTCTTTTCAAAACGCTGAAAATCAAATTTATACGGTTTTCCGGTTGGAACCGTTTCGCCCAAAACAGTCTTGAGTACTTGCGGACTGCTGTATTCAAACTCAACAAAAACCGCATCGCTCATCGGGTCGCGTTCTATGGTAAGTGTAGCCGGCACCTTACCCTTTTTAGCGCTGATGCTTTTCACACCTTCCATTCGGGAGATCTTCCAATCGCCGGAAGGACCAATCAGCACAAGGGAATACAGATTGCCCGCCATGGTATCCAGCGTAGCGATCGGGCGACGAAAATCGAAGGGGCCCCATTCATCCACGATGATAAACCGACGCCCATGCGGAAAACCTCTGGGCAATGCGGCCACCATTCCGTCGGGCAGACTATCCGGCTCGTGGAGTTCGTTGAATGGAATATTGAGGGCTGCGTACGGATGTTCCGGTTCTTTCCCGGGGTAGGAGAAGTTGATATTTTTTGAAGGCGCCAGTTCTGGCTTTGCCCATACTTCTGCGATCCTGGCTTCCGTGCCATAAAGATCGTTTCGAAGGAACTTCAGATTTTCGTTGGGCTTAGGCGTTTCGAGTAGTTTATCAAAATCGACAAAAAGGTTTTCGCCGTTGATCGAAATATTTTGGGAATTGCTGATTTTCAGGGGCTTGCGGGTTTTCATAAAAATATTCCGGTCAATGATCGCATCGCGGCTGCGGGTGTCCCGTTTTTGGGCATACCCCCAATCGCTGGGTTGGGTTTCACGGGCCCAGAGGTTTATGCCGGTACTATCATCCTGAAAAAGATTGCGTTGGATGGTGTCGTTTTGGCCATGTTCGATGGCAATACCCGTTTTGCAGTCCGCCAGGTAGTTTCCCATGATGACCGTCTCATAACTATAGCCGCCCCAGATGCCATACGTACACTCGCGTAGAATGTTGCCCTGGATCCTGTTTCGGGAAAAGGTGACTTCAATGCCGTTGGTAGGCGCATAACTAAAGTCATTTCCAAAGATCAGATTGTCATTGCAGCCGCCCTCGCCGGTATCCATGGTGCTTTGTCCGGCCCAGAGAAAAAGCCCGTCGCCACAGTGCGTGACCGAGTTGTAGGCGATGAGGTTGTTGCTGCTTTGTTCGTACAGGAGAATCCCGGCAGAATCCTGTCCGCGCTCGTAAAACCCATGAGAATAGCCCCGCACATTCCAGTCCAAACGATTGTGCATCAGCTTGTTGCGGCTGCAGCGATAGAGACCGATCCCGAGACCGGAGTTGAAGGTAAAAAAGTTGTTGTACACCATGCCGTCATTGCAGCCGGTCATCAGGAGTGCATTTTGACACCCGGTGACCTTGCAATCTTTTACCGTAGGCCGCGCGCAGTTTTTCAAATAGATCGCTGCACCATAACGCAGCCATTCGTCCTGCTCGTTGTGATGGTAACTGAGCCAGTCGGAAAAATCCTCGTGTTCGCGGATGGACCGAAGTCGGGGGCGATAATTGTAGGAAAAATCGCAATTTTCAAGGGTCAGGCCTTCTACATTCTCTGCGGAAATCGCGATCTTATAGCCCCTTGCGCGGGCGTTTTTCAGGGTGATATTTTTGCCTTTGATCAGGATGGCCGAGCCTATGAATTGGTTGGGCAAAACGGCTTCTGGTGCGCCACGCATTTCAGCATTTTGGAAATCTACAACGAGGTTTTCACCTGAGATGGTGATGCAAGCCACTTTTTCACCAGTTGGGCTGATGGAATAATTACCGGGCAAAATTTTGCAGGATTCGCGGATAACCATGTTATTGGAGAGGCTGATCTCGGTGGTTTGAGCGAATAGGAATGCAGGGAAAAGGATGGGTAACAGGAGCCGGAGGCTTTTCATGTTTTGTATTTTGGGGGTGAAAATACGGCCTTTCAAAGGTTTGAATATTCTGAAACAAAACCTATTTTTGCACAAAAGACGACGATTATGACCTCCATTGCCCAACGTCCACGCCAACTGACTATTGGGGAATACCTTGAAATGGAAGAGCGTTCGCGCTCCAAATACCATTTGGATTTTGGAAAAATACTCGCGCGTAACACACACGGTGGTTCAGCTGAGCGAAACCCGGCAAGCGCGGTATTCGGGCTTCGACGCGCGCATTGCCAGCCTGAATACTGGAACCTTGCCGGGCGCACCTAGAATCGAAGCCGTGCAAAAAATTGAAGAAGTTGAACAATACACCCGGGGATATTACGGTGGCAGCATGTGCTGGCTGCTGTTCAATGGCGATGTAAATAGCGCTATCACCATTCGTACGGCACATGTGCGGGTAGGAGGCCTGCTTTCGTTCTCAGTCGGGACTATGGTGCTTTATGAATCGGTGCCGGACAATGCGCTTTGGGAGACAAGGATAAAGGCGGCGGCATTTATAGCGGCGGTGGAGGGGTTTTTGCAATTTTGGGTGCGACTTCAAGTCGCACCCCAAATTGCAAAAAGCCCTTACAACTTCACCAGCTTCAAAGCCGCGCCGCCCCCATTTTCAGTTGCAATGTGCACCACATAATTGCCCGAGGGCAGGTGTTGCAGGTCAATGTCCAGTAGGTTTTCACCTTCAGAAAGATTGACTGGGCGTGTCAGGAGCGTTTCACCCAATAGATTGTGGAGGCTGATGACTGCATCTGAAGCAGCGTTGGCCCGGAGACTCAACTGCGCAAAATCAGCCGTTGGGTTGGGCGAAATTTTAAGGTCAAAATCCTGGCCTTCCAGTTCATTTGTACCGACTTGCAGGTCACGCAGGCCGTTCGCAAACCAAACGCCCCAATAGTGTGCCGACACCACCTGGCTACTGCCGCCCTGCGGCTGGATCTTGTTCGGATTCAGGCTTTGCAAGCGCAGGTCATAGCCCGTAGCATTGGCCTTTTCATAGAGTAACTTGTTGTCCAGCCGGTTGTAGTTTGGCCAGCCAAGTTCTCCATTATTGGTCACAATTACATCGTAATCACCTGTTTCAGCGTTTGCGCCCATAATGTCATAGCGCAAGGCGCTTATCTCGTCAATAAGGTCGAAGGCGATGATATAGGGCGAGTTTTTAGCAATGGCCGGATTTCCAATGCTCACTTTTTCAGGAAGTCCTGTGAAGAGTTTGGTGATGAATGCATCCCCGCCATCGGTGAACTGGTTGTTCTCCCAGTATTGTACAAAACTCACATCCCAGTATTCAACACCGTCAAGGTCATTGCTTGCATCATACATCAGATACTGGCCAGAATAGTCGAATTCAAGTACATCTGCATAATTAACGTCGCCGGTGATCTGGCCTTGTGAGTAGGTTGGGTTGTAGAGATAGTAGGTTTCATATGAACCAAATGGATCGGCCAGGTCAAAGATATAGATGCGTGGCTCCTGGAAATCCAAAACGCCGGCAATAAACCGCCCGTCTTTCGAAATGGCTGTGTTACGCCAAACGTTACCCGGGTTGCTCAATACAGAGGAGACAAATGAAATAGGATTGGTTTGA
Source organism: Lewinellaceae bacterium (assembly GCA_947476195.1). Taxonomy (GTDB): domain Bacteria; phylum Bacteroidota; class Bacteroidia; order Chitinophagales; family Saprospiraceae; genus M3007. Next base: position 6,948 of record CANJPT010000122.1, read on the forward strand.
TAGTTGAGATCAATGCCAATTACCTCGCCGGCATCATTCACAAATACCAGGCTTTTACCATCGTCTGTAACACTTGGGCGACCTTTGATGCCCTGGGTATTCAGGGTAAGCAACACCTGACCCGTACCATTGGCAAGTTCAAGATTGTTGCCATTATTGCTCGTGCAAAGGATGTAATCTGTGCCTGGATTTGGGCTCAACTGGCCAAGATAGCTTCCGCCTGGCGTACTGCTACCAATTCCAACTTGTGTAAAAGCATCTGCCGCAATGTTTGCAACTGAAGCACCGTACAGATCGGTAGCTGCCTGAATTACTGCAATACGGCAGTCAATAAATTTGCTGGATTTTACCAGATAATCCTTGAGTGCTTTGTAATATACTTGCTCTGCTTTTGCTGTACCCACCGCTGGATTGCTGGCAAAAAGGAAGAATGCTCGGTTGGTTATACCGCTGTTGATGTGCACCCCACCATTGTCCTGACTACCTGTGTATTGTTCGTTGGTATGGTTGGGCTGCCAGAATCCGCTGCTTGAAGACTGACCATTGTGTGGATTAGACAGGTCGCGTAAGGCAGTAGGGAGTCCACCACCACTCTGCATCACATCTTCTCCGATCTTCCAGTCATTCGCATCTCCGTCGATCATCTGACCAAATACGTCTGCGAAAGATTCATTGAGCGCACCGCTTTCACCCTGGTAGATCAGGTTGGCGGTTTTTTCCACCACGCCGTGTGTCATTTCGTGGCCGCCCACGTCAAGGCCTCTTGCCAGGGGTTTGAAAGTGCTGCCGCCATTGCCATAAAACATAGCCTGACCATTCCAGAATGCATTCTCCATGGAAGTTCCGTCCGCTTCTGTCACGTTGACAATACTGATAACATTACCACCTACTCCATCGATCGAGTTACGGTTGAATTTTGTTTTGTAATAGTCAAAACTTTTGATGCTATTGTAGTGTGCGCTGATGGCAGCTTGCTTATTTGTGAATGTCGAGCTGCTCGAAACGAGTAAATCCGCTGTAAAATTTGAATTTTCAGGCGAGGTGTTGCTTGCATCGATCGTAACGAGCACGCCAACCGGGTCGCCGGGCATGGTGGACGAGCCTGCTTTGAACATCGGCTTGCTCGCGTCTTCCAGGGTAAATTGATTGCCAAACTTCCAGCCTCCCTGTGAGAAACTGCGGTTTATACCCAGGAGATCTGTGCCACTGATGTCTGCCGGACCATCCACGAGTTCTGCCGGTTGACGGTATACGGTTGACGGTATACGGTTGACGATGCTGGCCTTGGCGTTCAGCGCCGCATGGGAATGCCCGAGCAAATCGCAGGTGTGCTCAAATTGATCCAGCACTTCGCCCGTGATGGCGTCTATAAACCACTCAGAGCGGCTCAACACATTGGGGCGGGCGGCTACGTGCCAGGTAAGGCGTTCACTTGTGAGGCTTTCTTTTAGGTGAAAAACGATCAAAGTAGCTGCAAATGGCTGACCGTCAATTAATTTCAGGTCATCTTCCGTCCAGTCGGTTTTGAGGTTTGCAACGCCGATCTCAGATTTCACTTTCGAAATAGCCGCATCAGCGTTGAGTAATGGAACCAATGAATTTAATTTTGGAGTAGGGAAATACCGGCCGTTCATGCGGCCAAATTCTCCGTTCTGCGTATGGCAGATCACTTCGCCTCCCCAAACCGGGAGACCAGTATACACTTGGTCCATGCGGACGTGGGTATTGCCCAGATCGTCAAATTCGATCGTTTTTGCCACAAATTCAGCAATAGGTTGCGCAATGCCCTGAGGGGAAAGGCTCGCACAATAGTCGAGTGCGCGCTCCGCCATAGGCTTGCTTTCTGCGGAGGTTCCGGAATCACCGGTCTTGCCTTCAAAAAAGATAGGCATGCCATTTTCGGCACGAAGGATAGAAACCTCAGAAGTTTTTAAACCCATAGAGGTCTGCAGTGGAGCCATGGGCTTCGGACGGGAAGTCGCTACACCAAATGGGTTGGTTGCCGGCGGAGCGGCAGCTTTCCCGGGCCAATTCAGCTGTGGGGTGGTAACCGGAGCAGAAGCCGCAGTTGACGGCTTTATTTTACCATGTTGTGCAAAACCGGGGGCTACTGCAAATGCCAGCAGTAGCAGGAGGGAAACAATTTTTTTCATAGAAAAAGGTGGGTGGGTGGGTAATCAGTTTTAGAAGTACAAAGATGAGGGAAAAAGTGTCCAATATCCAACAAGGAATGCCCAATGTCCAAATTGGCGCTGCTTCTGGAATCAGTTTTATGTCAACACAATGAGGTTACCGTGAGCAATTCTGCCGAACGCTCCCTTGGACATTGGAAATTCCTTGTTGGTTATTGGACATTCCCTACTCCTTCACAAATTTCCCGCTCCAGCGCTTCCCTCCTGCCCGCAGGTCAGTCACCCGGTCAGTTCAACCTGAAAATCAGTGCTTCAAAACAACCCAAAAAAAGAGCGGGACATAAAATGTGGCCCGCTCTCAATACTGCTGTTTATCGTTTCTATTTGAACGACGGAAATACTATTAGATAGAACGGTTTAATCGAGCGATTGATTTGGAACATTGGCAGAACTCACCATCTGCTGATATTCCTGCGGGGTGAGCATGTCCATACAGAAATTGATTGGGTTGATGGGGTTGCCTTTGTAATGGACTTCATAGTGAAGGTGTGGGGCAGTGGAAAGCCCTGTATCGCCTACTTCACCAATTTTATGGCCTTTTTTGACGTGTTCGCCTTGGTGTACCGTAATTTTACTCATGTGGCCATAAAGCGTTTCATAGCCAAATCCATGGCTGATCTTTACACAGTTGCCGTAGCCCTGATGCCAGCTGGCCTCTACGACGATACCGTCGCCGGGTGCTTGAATATTGGTTCCTACGCGAGCCGGAAAATCTAAGCCAGCATGGAATTTTCTAATCTTATAGATTGGGTGTATACGGTATCCAAAGCCAGAGAGGGTACCGATGCTTTTTTGAAGTTTGTCTTCGCGTACAGGTTTGATACTGGGCAAAGAGGCCAACATTTTTTCCTGGTTGTGGGCGAGATCCTCAATAGTATCGATTGATTTACTTTGCAGCGAAAGTTGGCGGCTGAGCTGATCGATCTTTTTGAGTGCTTCGCCTACGACGTTACCGCCGAATTCAAAGGCTGCAAGTTCAGGGTGCGCCTCATGGCCACCGACTCCTGAATTCCATACATCCTGATCAATAGGATCCATGCCAAAAACAGCACGGTGCACGCTGGCGTCGCGTTCCTGAACATTGTTGAGCACTTTGGACATCACGTCGACCTGGTTGCTCATTAGCTTGTATTTGGATTCCAGCTGGGCTATCTCACGCATCAAATCTCCTTCACGCGGAGAAGGGAAGATGGTATAGAAAACGGCGAGCATCGCAAAGGAAGTAATGAGTACAACGGAAAAAATGCCAAAGGCATTCCAGATGCGGGTCTTAAGTGGAATTACTACTTTTTCGTAGGTAAGTGTGTGAATATTGTAAACAAATTTCTCTTTCCTGCCCATGTTTTAGGTATTTACCGAGGATATCAGTATAGATTCTGTGCCTCTAAAATGTTCGAATCTGTCCGGCGTACGAAGGCGATTTGATTAAAATCTCTGTTTGCGCCGCTGATATTCCCGGTTCAGTGTCTCGGTCAATCGGCTTAAAGTCTGTTGAAGTGAAGCCCACAAAAGTAGCGAAGCCTTTCTTTTTACAAAACTTTTTCGCAAATATTTTAAACTTCTCGCAGGTTTAGTGGGAAAAACCCTTCGTTCCGGTGCAACAAAAATTACCAATTAGCTTTCGATCACATACAAAATGGACGCTTACTTTTTTGTCTAAATGGCATTGTTAAAAACCGAACCGGGGACAAACAAACAACACACTTAGGATCATTTCCAAATTCTTATTCAATTTTAACACCTTATAAGGTAAAATTGTTTAATACTAAAAAGCTACCGTTTACTCAGCGGAATGGTCCAGTACCATGATTTTCTACCAAATATTGGTGCAGAGACCATGCACTGGGAGTTCAAGGTCATTATCGGCAATGCGGAATCATCATTCTCTTGTGCGAAGCGTGTCGAGACCTTAGCATTGATTGCCAGCGGTTCGTAACAGTAGCAGATCCTGAAAATCACGGACAAAAGAGCTACAGAACAGAACGGATCTTTTTATTTAACTGTTTGAATGTCACGTCACTTTCAAAAAAAAATCGCTTGTTTTTTCGTTTTGAAATAATCAAAGTTGCAGGGATTGCCCCCGACCACTCAGGGCTGACCAGGTCGATCCAATCGTTTGGATTTGGCTCGTCCATGAATACCACTTGGGTCTGCAAGTTTTTTCGTTTTATGAAAGGCTTGACATTGGAATCGATATTCCGTTTAAAATCAGTGCTAATAAGTACAATTTTGACCTTTTTAGTGGCGTATTTTTCCTTTAATTTTTCAAAAACAGGTAGTTCCGCCACGCATGGGCCACACCAGGTAGCCCAAAAATTCAAGACATAGACCGTGTCCGTCTCCGCATTGAGCCACTGTTCTAGTTGGGCTATTTTAATAAACGGAATATCCTGGGCAGATAGCGCTGCGCCAAACAAGAGGAAGAGAAATATTGGAAGTTGCTTCAAGTTTGCAAAATTAAGGCTGCAAGTTTATAATTCCTGACCAAATCCTGACGACTCTTTCCTAGCATTCTCCCGACCTTTAGCCAAAATTTCTTCAAAATTATTATGCGTAAAACCAACTTTTTGCTCCTCCTTACTTTTCTGAGCCTTCCACTTTTTGCTCAGCAGCCTTCCACCACCAGCGCTGTCGGCGCGGGATCGAAGCCCGCACCTATTCCGGAAAAACATCTGAAAAATATTCGCCAGCTAACCTTTGGTGGCGACAATGCAGAAGCTTACTGGAGCCCCAACAGCAAATCGCTCACTTTTCAGAGCAATAATGCCAAATGGGGTCTATCCTGCGACCAGATTTTTACGATGAAAGTCAAAGATGCAGCAGCAGACAGTACCTACAGGCCAAAAACCATCAGTACCTTAAAGGGCCGGACTACCTGCTCCTATTTCATGCCTGATGGCAAACATATTCTCTACGCCAGTACCCATGAAGGCAATGCAGCTTGTCCGCATACGCCAGACCTTCGTGCTGGTGGTAAATACCTCTGGTCTGTTTTTGAAACCTATGATATTTACATCGCTGATCTTAAAGGTAAGATCACACGCAAGCTTACTGACTCACCTGGCTACGATGCTGAAGCAGTACTCAGCCCGAAAGGAGACAAGATTCTTTTTACCAGCGATCGTTCTGGCGACCTGGAGCTATGGACCATGAATCTGGACGGAAGTGGGTTGAAGCAGATAACCTTTGATCTGGGCTATGATGGGGGCGCTTTTTTCAATCAGGATGGTTCCAAAATTGTGTTCCGTGCCAGCCGCCCCAAGACAGCTGAAGAGATCAAGGAATATAAGGATTATCTCGCGCAGCATCTTGTAGCACCGGTCGCCATGGAAATATTTACCTGCAACGCAGATGGTTCTGACCTTCATCAGGTGACACATCTGGGCAAAGCCAACTGGGCGCCGTTTTTCTCCCCCTCTGGCAAAAAGATTATTTTCAGCAGCAATCACCACTCCGCAAAGGGCTATGATTTCCAATTGTTCATGGTGAATCTAGACGGCTCGGGTTTGGAGCAGATCACCTCTGAAAGTATTTTCAACTCTTTCCCAATGTTCTCTCCAGACGGCAAAAAGATTTCCTGGAGCAGCAACCGTAACAATCACGGCACACGCGACACCAATGTTTTTGTGGCGGATTGGGTGGAGTGAGGGTTATTGACATTAAGTCATTATTGGTCATTATAAAAATAGCCTTGGTGAATCCACCAAGGCTATTTTTATAATGACCAATAATGACTTAATGACTTAATGACCAATAATGACCAATAATGACTTAATGACCAATAATGACTTAATGACCAATAATGACCAATAATGACCAATAATGACTTAATGACCAATAATGACTTAATGACCAATAATGACCAATAATGACCAATAATGACTTAATGACCAATAATGACCAATAATGACCAATAATGACTTAATGACCAATGACTAATAGCGACCACCTCAATTCTTCCCAGAGGCCATGCCGTCAATACGGAGCATATCAAGCATAATGCGCAAAGTCTCGTACAGTTGAACGTCTTTTTG
>CANJPT010000123.1 GCA_947476195.1 Lewinellaceae bacterium
ATGAAATGTTTGATTTCGCCAGAGGCGGCGGCTTTTGCCGTTTATATTTTCTTTTTTTTCAGTTTCTGCCATCGGTGGCATGGCTGCATACTGCGACGTTTAGGAAGCAGTTGGCAACCATGCATTGTTAGCACAATTATTTACCAGACTTTATCAACCTCGCAAACCGATACCCAATCCCCAAAGTCACAAATAATCCAGTACCAGTAGATTCATACTCCGCCATAGGCTGTGGTGTTCCTTTGTATTGATATTTTAAATACATTTTGGTTTGGGGACATCGTTTTTTCAGTTGGCGGTAGCATTATTTACTTACCCGCAACGGACGACCAATCACAAGTCAGTTTTGTAAAATCAGCTTTCCAGCCGATGAACCACCATTTTCGCCCAGGATCTTCCAAAAATAAACCCCGCCCGGAACCGTGTTTCCGCCACGGTCGCGCCCGTCCCAGACAATTTGGAATTGCCCGGCCTGGACGAGATTCCCGGACAATAAACGCCGCACAAGCCGCCCGCTTTCATCAAAGATCGAAAGGTCGATCTGTTCTGTTTGTGCCAGCGAAAACGCAATATTCACCGCCCCGCTGGAAGGGTTTGGGTAAATCAGTTCGTCGGAATAATTCGCGTTCCACAGCACTGGAATACCCGTTGAAAGCGAGTCGTAGCAATTCGTTTTGCCGATAAAATAAGTCGCCGCAATATCTCTGTTGTGCCGGGTGGCCGTTTCCTGACCGGGCAAAAATGCCCGGATATATTCTGTTTTAACACCGTCCGGGCCAACGGTCACGCGGATATGGCCAGTGTTCGGGAGGAATTGGCCATCGAAATAGCTGTAATCGTTCGCCTGATTTGGGCCATTAAAATTGGGTAGACTCGGCTGCGGCGTTTCCTGATAAAGGAGGCAATCTTTTTCCTGTTTTCCGAAGAAATGGTCGTGGCCGTGAAAAAAAATGGTCACACGGTTTTCGGCCAGCAGGTCTTTGATCGGTTTGTACCAGCCGGGGCGATTGGCAGCCCAGCCGTCAGAGCCGTCCAGGTTTTTGCCGCCCCATTCATATTTTGAGGCAAATTCAATGCCTCCGCGCCCGTCTTTGTCACCGCCGATGAGTTGGTGGGAAAAAACGAATTTATAGGTCGCTGTGCTGTTTTCAAGGGTCGTTTTCAGCCAATCGTATTGCGTTTTACCCAGGGTCCAACGCCAGCCATGCAGCGAATCAGGCTTTGGTGAGGTGTACCAATAAGGGTCGAGGACGATGAATTGTGCATCGCCCCACTGCCAGGCGTAATAGTTTTCGCGCTGCCCGACGAAGTTGTTTAGTGTTGCATCGCCGGTGTAAAAATCGTCGGGCGCAGGATTTCGGAAGTATTTTTTGCGCTCGGTCGCTCCAAAAATGGCTACGTTCTGGTCGGTTCCATTAAGTTGCCAGCCAGCCTCGCCTTCGTGGTTGCCAAGCGCGATAAATAGCGGAACGGAATGGCAGGAGGTTTCATAATAGGAGCGGAGCAAATGGCAACGGTACTCCACAGTGTCGCGGGTGATTTTGCCTGCTGTGTTTTTGAGTTTGTCAGACATCAGGAAATCGCCGAGATCAAGCATGAAATCCGGCGCGTCGGCCAGTTGGTTTTGCAGGCAGCGACGGTACAAAGCTGTGTCCGATTGTGCGTCCAAATGCGGGTCGGCCTGAATGACGAAACTGAAGGTACTCCCCGGGGCGCGTTTGGTATGGAAGGTATGTTCGGGGCGCAAGATCAGCGCGCCCGGACCGGGAAACCGGTAACAAAGCCGATAAAAATAGCGGGTGTCGGTCTCCAGACCATCTATCAGGATCTCGGCAGCCTGGTCGGCAGTAACGCCTTCCCAAGGGGTTTGCTGCGTCAAATTGCCGCTTTCAATGCCGAATTGGACACAAACCTCCACATCAGCCCCTAAAAATGCCTGCAAGGTGATGCTATGGTCCGTTGGCCGGCTGAGGATCTCAGCGTGCGGGATATTTTGGGAAAAAGATTTTGCGCTGAAGAGCAGCGCAAATACCAGGAGGTAGGATTGATTTGTCATGCGCTTAGATCTTAATCAGCCGCAGCGCAGCCGTGTTTTTTCCTTCAATTTTTAATACATAAACGCCCGGCGCTAAGTTTGAAAAGTCCGCCGAACTAATATTCTTTCCCGAAAAAACGACCTGCCCGAATAAATTGGTCATTTGACAAACAACATTTTGATCCACATTTTTCAAAAAAACATAGTCAGAAAAAGGGTTGGGAGCAGCCTGGATGGGTGTCTTTTTTGAAGCATCCAGGTCCGAAACTGCCGTCAGGGCCGGGACGGTGTGTCGCACTAAAACCAGGTTGTCTAAAATCAGATTAGACGACCAAATGAACTTCGCGTTTGGCCAGGCGGTGTTGGCAAAATTGGTGTAAGCGGCCTGGTTGGTCACTTGGGCAGCGGTGTACAAAACCGCTTTTGGCCAGCCGGCATCATCAAAATTCGCCGCGGTCCAGTTCGTAGGGCTTGGATAATGTACGCCAAAACAATTTGCATCGCAGGTCGGGGTGATCGTGGCAGTGGCAGTAGAATGTGTGCCGTCGGCTTTTTCAACCACCGAATTCAAGTCCTGAATAGGTGCAATGTAAAAGGTTTGGGCTTTCCAGGTGGCATCGGTTACGGTTCCGGCGCTGAACTGGGCGATAAAACCGCCGTCTCCGGGATGAAAATTGCTGCCATTGTTGATCTCTGAGCCGAGCCCCAGGTTTTCCTCCCAATCCACCAATTTCAGCGCGATCGTGTACGGTTTGGAGACCCGGAATTTCACCACACAAGAATTGAACGGGGTGAACGGTACCGGGTCAATGCCCACGAGTACGCCATTGATATACAGTTCAAAATAATTGTCAGCAAAGAGATACCCTGTAATGACCTCGCCGCCCGGGTCAATTTCGGTCACCGGTACGCCCGATAAATTGGCTGCGGCCAGATTCGCAGGCGCGACCCCGTTGCAGGTATTGTGCAGATCGGAGAGTTTTGGTGCGGTCGAAAAGTTGTTTTCCGCTGGCACGATCCACAATTTTCCGTCGGTGGAGGTGATCGTGCCGAGGGGAGTGATGTGGTTGCTTTGACAATTGGGCATCAGATCAGCCGTCGTTGTCGTACCGAGGCCTTGGGTGATTGAACCGGAAGGTTGGGCGAAAAGCGCGGTGGATAGCAGTAGACAAAAGTGGATGGACCAGATTCTGTGTATCATATTGTAGTTTATTGTAGCTGGGGGCGTTTCAAAAGATGCTTCACAAATTTTTGCCAAAAACATTGTATTGTTTATCAGGCAATTGAATGAGTGTGTCTCATAAGTCAACCCCAATCCGAAGCGACCATAGATTATTTCGTTTTATCTGGCAAAAATATTAGTCAAGATAAATCAACAGACCTCGTAGAGGTCCAACATTGGTAGATGCCAAACATGAGTCAAGATAAATCAACAGACCTCGTAGAGGTCCAACATTGGTAGATGTCCAATATAAACATTTTCGTGGATTAGATTTACCAATGTTAGACCTCTCCGAGGTCCATCAAAAATTCGAAATCCATTTTCTAACAATGTTAAGCCTCTCCGAGGCCATGGACTTCCAAAATATGGGATGACTCATGCTTATTTGAACAGTTTGACTAATGTTTTGCCCGAAATCTTCAAAAAATACAGCCCCTTTGGCAGCGAGGAGAAATCCTGTTTTTCAATATTTTTTCCCGAAAAAATAATTTGTCCGATGGCATTCGACAGTTCGAGATCCGCATCTATGGCTGCGTTTTTCAAAATAATATGGTCTTCAAATGGATTTGGGAAAGCAGAAATCACCTCATTGGCCACCGGAGTTTCTGTGCTGACCGAGGGTGTGCAATAATTACCCATGCCGACGAGATTGGTCATTTCGTTGCATAAATATTCATAATTAGCTTGTTGGTTGCCATTCCAATTGCCTAACAGCAAGTTATTGTTTTCGGTCGGGTCATTGCTCAGGTTGTAAAAAGCCTCGTTTCCGTTGTCGTATTTCAGGAGTTTAAAAACCTTGTTGCGCATGGTTTTTCCGTCGCCGGCCACCGGAACCGTTTTGAAAACTTCGGTAAAAGCCCAGGGGCGGATATCGGCCGCGGTCAGGGTCAAAATGGGGACAATACTTTTCGCATCCACGGGTTTGGCCACTGGAATCAGGCTTTTCCAATCAGTGCATCCAAACAATTCCAGAATGGTTGCAAATAGGTCCTGCGTATTCACCAGGGCAGTACTCATCCGACCTGGATTCACCACCGAGGGACCTGCGATGATGAACGGCACGCTCACGCCCTCCTGATTGATACTACCCTTGGCGCTGCCCTGATTCTGGTTCACCGCCGGGTCATCACCGTTGTCGCCGATGAAGATGATGTCGGTGCTGTCCAGGCGGTTCAGTACGGCAAGCGAATCGAACAGTCGCCCGATCTCATGGTCGAGGGCTTCGAGCGAAGCTTTGAAATATTCTTTCGGCTGCGCTGCAATATCCGCCGCTGTTCCGCTCAGATTGGTGTACGAATGCAAGCCGGCCGGGGGCAGATGCAACGGCGTATGCGGCGCATTGTAAGCCAGCCAAAGGAAAAAGGGCTTGTTTGGTTGCGTTTTTACCCAGGCAATGGCATCGTTGGTGGTTTCGGTGGTCGCGTAATTGGTCACGGTGGTGTTTACGCCATTGACCACTTTTTTCCAGTTGTAGTAGTCTGGCAGTACTCCGCTGAAACTGCCCGTGTAAAGATCATAGCCCATTTGGATCGGGAAAGCCAGGTTGCTCAGGGGCATCGGGTTGTGCAAATGCCATTTTCCGATGTTCGCTTTGGCAATTTGTCCGGGGAAAAAATGATTCAGTACCCGCGGGATCGTGATCTCGGCCGTGTCCAAAACCGCCGAACCTGGTCCCACTGCATCGCCCACGCCCGTCCGAAAACTGTACCGTCCGGTCAACATGCCGGCGCGGGTAGGCGAGCAGATCGGGTTCGACCAGGCATTGATGAACCGCACGCCGCGGCCCGATAAGCTGCGGACATTCGGCATCGCAGCCGTATCCAGGTGGTTTTCATAAAACCCACAATAATCCGTGCCCAGATCGTCGGCGATGATCAGGAGGACGTTGCGCTGTGCCCCGGCCTGAAGCGGGATGGCGAGGCATAAAATAAAAAGCAATGGGTGGATCTTCATCTTTTTTTATTGTTTCACAAATTTTTGGGTCGAGACCGCTTTGGTTTTTTGATCGGTCAGCTGAACGAAATATGTCCCCGCCGCAAATTTTGAAACATCTATGCCGCCCGAAATTTGTGGTTGCGGCAACATCAATTTGGTTCGCCCACTCGCATCTTTGATGCGCAGGTAATAGATCTCCGCCTCCGGGTCTTCCTGTTTTATAAAGATCCGCGACTGGACCGGGTTCGGGAAAATTGAAAATCCGGGTGAAACGGTCTCGGTTTCGCTTGTTCCGACCGTGCTTTTCACGATAAATGAACCCATCATACCCTCGTCCTCGTGCGTCAGCGCGTGGCAGTGGTACATGTAGGGCCAGGTCGGGTCGGCGTAATCGTCAAATTTGGCCACGAACGTAACCGTGCCACCGATCGGGATCCAAACCACATCTTTCCAGCCTTGTTCGTAAGGCCGCATTGTCGTGCCCATGTTTCCCCCGGAGCGGGATATGATTTTGAAAGGCACATCGTGGAGGTGAAAAGCGTGGCCGAAAATGTTGTTGTTGACGATGGTCCATTTTTCGACGGCATTCAGATTCACCGTCTGGTTGGTCGTGTTTAGACTAAAAAATTGATTGTTCAATGAAAATGCCGTCCCCATTTGGCCCCCTGTGACGTTGATAGTCCGCGAATTAGTGGCATCGGAGGCCGTCCAATACGTGTTGTTGACAAGCGTCGTCGGGATGCTCAGGATAGGGTTGGCGGTTGCGGCTACCACGTTGATGCGCAGGACATTGAAATTGACATTGTTCAATAGACTACTGTTGATCGGGCCGTTATTGCCCGTTGGATTGACCGGATTTCCTTCGTTGCCCGGCCAGCCGAACACGTTTTGTCCGGGGGTGAGCAACTGCAATTCAGCGGCTACATTGTAGGCTTTCAAATCGAGTGTCGAGCCGACGGCATCTCCGCTCAAATCCACCAATATCTCGTATCGCTCGCCAGTTTGCACGGCCAAACGAGTGGTCGGAACCGGCGCATTCAATAATCCGAGGTCATTGCCGATCACATAAAACGTACGATTGTCGCTAAACCCGAGGTTGTAGCCGCGCTGGATCTCGCCGTTCAGGATTCGCAGGCGCACCACCTGTTTGGGTAGATTGATCTTCGGGTTTTTTGTGCCGTTCACCAATTCGTAATCGCCGTAATTATCAATTAGTTTGAATGCCATTTGGTTGTTCGACAAAAAGCGGCGGCTCGTCAATGCCAGCGGAATATCATCCACCCCATACGTGCGCGGCAAGGGCAAAGCGGCTTCCTGGGCATCTCGAATGATGATAAAACCTCCGATGCCTTTGGTGACATGTTCCTGCGTCATTTGGTGCAAATGCGGGTGGTACCAAAGTGTCGCGGCCTGATTTTTCACCGTCCAGTGGGGTTGCCAAACCGTACCGGGCGGAATGATCTGGTGCGGTCCGCCGTCCATGACCGCAGGCAAATGCATCCCGTGCCAATGTATGGTGGTCGAGTCGTTCAATTTGTTTTGCACGTTCATCTGAACTGCGTCGCCCTTGTTCATGATCAAAGTCGGGCCCCAGAACGAACCGTTCACCCCTCCCGTAATCGTTTGGTTTCCAGTTTGAAACTGCAAGAAGGTATCCCGGATCGTCAGGTTGAAAACCGTCCCCGAAAGTGTATCGGGGATATGCAGGTCGTTGTAAGTTTGGGCATTTGCGGCGATTGTAAAGGCAAAAAGGCCGATGGCCAGGCATTTTGTAAGGATACTTTTCATACTTTTTTTTATGATAAACACAGAAAACGTTTAGGCGACAAAGGCAGAAAAAACCTGTGGTGCCTGAGTATTACTTTTCGAGGTTTATCAACTTTTTAAAAGTTTGAAAACAGCGTTGGGGTTGCCCGAAATTTTCAACGTATAAAGGCCCGGCGGCAGTTTTGTGAGATCCTGCTTTTCAAGATGAGTGCCAGAAAAAACGACTTGTCCAAGCGCGTTCGACATTTGGCAAAACACATTTTCAGGCGCGTTTTTCAAAATCACGTGATCAGCAAACGGGTTTGGGAAGGCCATAATTGGGGTGTTTCCCATGGTCAGATCATTCGTGCTGACGCTGCCATTTTGCCCGCCGCGCACGCAAAGCAGGTTCAGTTTACCCGTTTTTTCCGCGTAAGTCGTGATACCAAAACGCGTGTCCAGATACCAGGCCTTCGTCGTTTGATTGGGCAAACTGGTGCTGGCCCAATACTTTTTCAATCCAATTTGCGGAAAAAAAGCGGAGTTCACCGAAGGGTTGGCAATGCTTACCTCGCTCAGAGACTGGAGTTCTTTAATGTTTGGCAGTCGCCAGTCGTCATGCCCGGCGAGCGAGAGGTTTGCTGAAAAGACGAGTGCGCTTTCCCAGGTCATCGAATCGGGTGCGGGTGTTTTTTGCCAGACCAGATCGGTCAGATGATCGGTTATCGTGCCGTCGCTGTTGTCAGAAAAATGGCTCGAAACAGTTGGGGGCGTCTCGATCTCGCGTACTGCCCGGACGTGGATCTTTTTGGTTCCGCCGGCGCTGACCGTTTCGGTTTTTAAATGATTCCCTATGCCTCCGCCTTTGTTCGTAACCCAGATCTTTGAAGCGTTTGTCACGTCGTGTTGACTGGTCCACCAATATTCTGCCACCGTATTTGTAAAGGCGGCAATGTCGAGTGCAGGGTTTGATTTGCCATGGTTCAGCATACTGTACGCCTCGTAGGTCGTCGGCAGCCGCCAGTCATCGTGCCCCCCAATCGTCAGGTTTTCGCAAAAAGTGGTGGCGTTTTCAATGGTCATTTCGCCGCCGTCAGTTTGCTGCCACATCAGCCCGGTGACCGTATCCGTGACTGTTCCGTCGCCGTTTTGGATGAAAAAAGGCGAATTTATAGAGAAATCAGCGTCTTCGCCAGGGGTATTGGTATAACTCTGGGTCTGCCCGGTATCGGGTAGGCGACGCATGGTTTTTGGAAGACTTTGCGCCGAAATGGTCTGGCATAAAACCAAAGCCAGGATCGCCGTTATAAAACGTTTATTGGATGCAAGTTTCATTGGACAATAATTTTGCGACTAATCTCGCCGTGTTCAAAGTTGATCTTTAAAAAATAGACTCCTTGTGCCAAACCGGCAATTTCCAAGGCTGCACCAACCTGTTCTTTATTATAGACCAGCTGCCCTTTGGAGTCGAAAACCAAAACACTATGCAGTTCCTTGATTTCTGGATCCTTGAGCCTAATAAAAAAACCGCCCGCGCTCGGATTGGGAAAAATCTGGAGTTCAATATTTTTTCCGAAAAGTTCTTGTGTTGCAGTCGGCACTTCGCAGGGCAGGTGCCCATTGTAGGTTTCAGTGATTGTACCGGTCGGGGAAATGAAATTGTAGGTATAAACCCCGTTTATTGTCCAGCCATACTCCACTTTATACGTCTGTCCGTTGCGCGTATAGGTGAGCGTATAGCCATTCCCGGCGGCATTGGGAGTGCAATCGGTGATCGTGGCGCCGGATAGCGGTGTAAGTGAAGGACGGACCGGGGTGGCTTTCGCCTGCGGGATAATTTGCATCGTAGCATCCTCCGTTACCTGCCCGACCATGTTGCCGATCATGTACGGAGCCGCTGACGTGCCGTGATAATGATAGATGCCTGCCGCGTCGAAATGCCCGTGATTGGCATCGAGCGGAAGCATTGGAGTGCCATCAGGTTCAAGACCAGCATAGACTGCGAATCCGTCCAGCGCGAATGCAATGGGAAGAATTGCAACCGATTGCGTGTCCAGGAACATGGGCGCTGTGTGGTAATGGTAGTCGTCGGCGCGACCGCAATGCCCCCCCCATTGGTCGAGTTGCCCGTCGAGAAAAGCGTCAACACCTGTGTTGGTGTAAGGGTTGAAAATGGGGATGCCGTTGGCTGCAATTGCTATGGCTCCCCGCAAAAAATGTTGTGGGTTGACGGGGACAGGCGTGGCTGCCAATACCGGATTGAGCGGGATCTGCCAGGCGTTTGAGCCCAGGTAGCACTGCTGAATGGGGACTTGTTGCTGCCATTTGGTAATGCCCGCCATCATCGGGTGCGTGGTCGGGATGCCATTAGATTCGACGTAAAACCAGGTATTGTCCCAGTGGGTGGCGACATGTGGTTTAAAGGGTTGAAAGGCAGCATCCATGAAAAGCGGGTCGGTACCCATTATCTTTTTTGCGATCTCCGTTTTGAACGCGAGCAAAAACACCGCGCCGCTGAGCGAAAGTGCAAAAGCCAGCTTTTTGCTTTTTTTGAAAAATAAAAAGCCTGCAAAGGCAGCAAATGCGAGCAGTGGAAACCCGAAAAGCAAAGCCATGGATGGATCATTCGACTTTTTTGCAGGCAATTGAACGGGTTGCGCTGCTATTTTCGATTGATTCAATTGCACGATCTGTGCTTCTTTTTCGAGGATAAAACCTTGGTTTTCCTTTGAAAAGTCTGTGAGTGGGAAAGCCTTTGTCGCACCGTTTTCGGTCTGCAAAAAAACCTTGTCGTCGCGCATCATCAAAAAAGAGGCATGGAGATGGTGGCGGTTTTTTAGGTGCCATTCCAGGAGTGGAGCCTTGGTCGCATTTGGATCGTGGGCTAGGGCTATGGTGGTGAAAAGCAGGAAAACAGGTAGTAAGAATAGATTTTTCATAAGAAAAAATTTAAAAGTCGGTGATTTGGGGGGCGAGAAAAAGGGGGCAAAGATGCTTTGCAAATTTTTGCCGGAAACATTTTGTTGTTCTTCTGGCAATTGAATCCTTTAAGGTTTTTAAAACGTAGGGTCTGTATATATCTTTCATTTATCTACTAAGGGTGTTTTTTGACAGGATTAACAGGATGTACAGGATAGGTCGGCTTCGCCGACTTACTCCGATTGTGGATTTGAGGCGATTATCTGCCAAAAACATCCATGCTACGAAGTCGGCGAAGCCGACCTATCCTGTACATCCTGTTAATCTTGTCAAAAAAAACAGTCTACTCGAACTTAATGCACCTGTGTACATTCTGTACTGAGCAGTCTTTTTGAAATATCAATGGACAATGATCTTTTGGGCAAAAACGCCTTCCAATCCAGCCCATCGAACCACAAAAATACCGGAAACCAGGCCGCTCAGATCCATTAAAACACTCGTTTCGCCTGCAGCCATAATCGTCTCCCGTACCAGCCTTCCCTGCAGATCAAAAACCTCGATCTTTCTTTCGGTGTTTGCCGCCTCGCTGGTCTTTAGGGTGAGGTTCCCGGTCGTGGGATTTGGGGTAGTAATAAAAAAAGGGCGTGCCTTGTCTGGTTGCTCCTCGGTCGGGACCGCGCAATTTCCCACCTTGTACGAATATCGGATCTCCCTGTTTTTATGCACGCCGAGGGTGTCTTCAGGCAAATAGGTGGCCACATAATCTACTGTCGTGCAACCCGGTTCGACGGTTACGCGCAGGTGTCCAGAGCCGTCCAAGGTCAGATCGGTGTAGGCATCGGCATTGGCGAGCACCCCGATCTGATAAGAGGTGTCGCTGGGCATGGGCACTTCCTGATAGACCAGGCCGTCCATGATTTCTTTAGCATAGAGGTGGTCATGTCCTTGAAAAAAGATGTTCACGCCATTGGCTACCATGAGCTGATGGATCGGCAGCCCCCAGCCTGGTCGGAATTCGTCAAATTTATACTGATTCCCGTCCATGCCGCCCCATTCAAAGCCCGTTGCCGGGATCGCGCCACCCCGGCCTTGTCCCCGGTTGTGGTGTGCAAAAACGAATTTCTGTGCAGCATTGCTGGTTTCAAGGGTCTTTTTCAACCAATCATATTGGGTTTTGCCAAGGGTCCAGTCCCATTTTTGGGGTTTTTCGTCCACGTCGCAATCCCGATAAACGTCGAGCACAACGAAGAGCGCGTCACCCCAGGTGAAGGCGTAATAATTTTCCGGCTGACCGATCCCGAAGGGTTCGATGGTTGTGTTTCCGCTGTAAAAATCATTGGGGACAGGGTTTGGGTAGTAAAATTTGCGCCAATTGGTGCCATACACCGCGATGTTGTTCGGCGGGGTCTGGTCGAGCCAGTAGCCGGATTCCCCTTCGTGGTTGCCGAGACAAAAGAAAAATGGCATCGAATGACACACTGCGCCGAGGTATTGGCGGTAATCGAGGTGCAGCGCCTTCATATCCTCGCTGGTGGTAGTTTCCGGCGTGTGGTCGTCCCCAAAGGTATCCCCGAGGGAGAGCATAAAATCTGCTGAATCCTGCGCCTGATTTTGCAGACAAATTTGGTAGAGGCTTCGGATGCCTTTTTTATCGTACAAATGCTCGTCGGCTTCCACTGTGAAGGTGAAACAGGATCCCGGTGCGCGTTGAGTATGGAACGTGCGGATTGGTCCATACTTGAAATTTGCAGCTCCCGGTGTTTTGTAAACCGTCCGATAATAATACCGCGTATTCGCGGTGAGTGGTTGAAACTCCACAACAAGGGGCGTATCAGCGGTGCTTGTTGTAATCGGTGTTGTCAAAGAAAGATTGCTCGCTGAAGTCCCACCTTCAAAATAAACCTGTACCACCTGACTAAACAAGACACTGATAGTCATTGATTTATCGGTTGGTCGACCAAGGATTTCTGTGAAATTTTGAGCTGAGACTGCCTGGGAAAACAGCAGGATTTGTAAAAGAAAAAGAGCGTGTTTAGAAAATTTCACTTTAAAAAAAAGAAGGTTGATCCGGCGTTAAGACCGTGAAAACGAACAGAGGTTTAAGCTGACCCCTTCTTTTTTTCGTTAATTCTGACTACATTTAACAAGGGATATTGCCTTAATTTCCGTTGTTAACCGGTTTGCTTGGCATCACCTTCATTACACCATCCATACCCAGAAGGATACTGATGAATTGTTCTTCCGTCAACTCTGAAGGGCTAAAACCAATATACCAGATATTTTCCTGCGAAATGCGGCGCACAGGGCTGACGTTCATTTCCATGAATTGCTGGCAGAAGTTTTCAACATTTACGTCCTGCCTGAATTGCACCAGAACTTCTCCGCTGAGGACAATATCTTTGGGTTCTACGCCTTTTTTGATCCTAATTTCATGCGACTCGGCAATGTCTTGCATCAACTTTTCCACCTTTCTGACAGGCTCGGGAAGGTCTGTGGTCCCCTTGATAATATGCGTCTTTTCACCATTAAACACTGTGAACATATGGGTTGGAGCATCCCTCAAGGTGCTGGGTTTTTGAGCCGGGTATTGCCAGATGTTGGCTCTGTTCAGTGCCTTTTGAAGCATAGAAAACTCTTCTACCGTCAACTTTACGCTTTCTTCTCCAATCCTTTCTACATGGTTCATTCCTACATATTCCAACAGGCCATTGTTTCGGAAGGTGAGTTTGTAGATAGGGCAGTAAGCCTGGCAGCCATTGGTTTCAAACTCAATAAGTTTTTCACTTTCGCCCGGGGCTGTTGATTGTTGAGCAGAAACGTTTTGCTGAGGTGTGCTCGCTACGATACATGCAGCGGCAAGCAGAGAAAGGAGTGAGTGCTTCATAAACAATGATTTGTGGTATTTTTGAGGGATGAGTGATTTGTTAATTCTGTGATCGGATGGCACTATCCGCTAGGTTGCCTGTTCCAAATTGGCCACAATATCGCATACATTTTTGATTCCAACTAACTTGCGCAGCAATCCGTTTGTAATTTCATTTTGCAGACGAATATCCTTTGGTATGCTTAGCGCTTTTTCGGGGGGGCGACTCGAGTTTTCGACCTACTTCGGGAATTGGTGCTGAGCGATTAGATTATGATGTATGTTTACATCAAATTTTTTCTTATGCCATTAACAAAAGAGGAATTCGATGTGATGAAAGCGCATCAATTTTGCGACAACCGGGATTGCCAAAAGTATGGATTAGTCGGTCAGGGGAATATC
>CANJPT010000124.1 GCA_947476195.1 Lewinellaceae bacterium
CTATTGGTGGGTGTATTGATTGGGATCGCGTACAGTATCTACTTTTTAGTCAAACATACCTACCGGGCAGGCTTTCTGGTAAAGGAAAAGATGGTTGGTGAAATCGTTTATTTTAATATTAAACTTGCCCTGAATGTTAGCTTTTTAAATAAGGAACGTATTTCCAAACTGCTCGATAAAATTCCGAATTATTCGGTCGTAGAAATCATCGGTACAGACAGCGTATATATCGACCATGACGTTTTGGAGATCCTCCAGCAATACAAGTCGAAAGCGCATAACAAGCATATTCAGTTGATTCTGAAGGATATTCCTGAAGTACAAACGATTAGTTTGCATTAAAAATTCTCTCCTGAAAAGAGGCTAACTTAGACCCTGCATGCTGAGCAAGCATCCTTAAAGCCTCCTGAATTTTATTTGAATTATGCAAGCATAAGGTCAGGTTAAGAAAAGTGGATGAACAACAAGAAACATTCATCATGGTCATTTTTTTCAGTTTCATGTTGTAATCTTGCAGCGCTAAGCCATTTGGGTAATGGAACCTAAGCGAGCCTAATATCATCCACTTTGCATTTATGGAAGAAATTATCAAAGAAATTGCTGAATTGATCGACAGCGGAGAAGTCGTGTTTTTTCATCGCGAAACGCATGAGATTCTTTCTTACCCTGCTCCAGACCGATCGGGTTACAATGAGTTTGACTACCTCGCAGAGAAGGTCTTAGCCATTACAGATGCCAATCCAGAGGCATATATACAGTTTGATCCACCTGAAACCAGAGAGTCTTACAAGATTATGGAAGGATTTGTTGAAACCTTAAAAAACGAGCAGTTAAAGGGTTTGCTTATGGATACCCTTAATTCTAAAAAGCCCTTCCGTAACTTCCGCAATGCGGTAGAGACCGAAAATATAGAGGATGACTGGTATGACTATAAAGATGCTTACCTGGAAATGAGCGTGAGCGACAAACTGTTAAGTTAGATCAATGCCTGACGCTGCTGGGCGCCACATCAAACTCCTTATGGAAGTGTCCTGTACTTTTAGTTTTAAAAACCTGGTCATTCCATCCAATCCAAAATAGGAGATCTGTGAAATCAATAAGGAATCATTCTATTGTGAAAACGAGCCGAGCATTTCAGAAGTATTTCTTCTGAACCTCTATATACGCATGATTTTGGCTTCAAGATAGAAATAGCAATTTATTTACCTTGCTTTATTGGTTCGACAATGATCACTACAATATTTCACGGCATCCCACACCCGCTCCCACTTTTTTCGCCAGGAAAAGGGGCGTCCACAGGTAAGGCATGTCTTTTGTGGCAGGTTGGCCTTTTTAATGGGTTGATTACCGTGCTTCATGCGTAGAGAATTGTATTTAAATTGAAAAATCAAGTAGTTTCTGAGGGATGCTCCCTGGTTTGGGGTAGCTGAGTCGAGCCAACCGTTGGGTGCGGTGGTAACTATCCAATCCGCTGCAGGTAAGTGTTCCAACTTGTTCAAGGTCAATAAAGCCATCTGGTTGCAATACGTTATCCGGAAGCCATATTTGGGTGATCTGGCCAATGATCAAGATGGTTCCATTAATGCCAATTGGGATTTTTTCACGTAAATCAAGTGCAAACCGAAGCGGGCTTTCCGTTACAAACGGGGCAGGAATGCTTTCTTCATAGAGCGGCGTTAATCCTACAGCCTCAAATTCTGATTGATCCTTAGCATACCGGGCTCCCGTCTGATGGGCATTAATATAGATATCTTCTGTAATATGATTGATGGTATAGACCCCCGTACTTTCAATGTTTGAAAGTGTGTGTCTTTGTACGGTGTCCGGTCTAAAAATCAGGCCACACAACGGCGGATTCGCACCAATGTGAAACAAGGAATTGAAAATGGCCAGGTTCGTTGAACCATTGGAATCAGCTGTTCCAACCAAAACGACACTTTTAAAGCCGCCCAGGGAATTTATTAAAGTTGCCCGATAGCGTTGCTCCATGTCTGCGATCTGAGGGGTGGAGAAAAATGCCATGTGTCTAATGCTTTAGGACCCGATGGTTGATAACAAAGGAATCAGGTAAAATAACAAGAGGGTGTATGCCCCGTACCAAATCTCAAATCATACGAACAGAAGACATTCCGCCATCAACATGCAAAATTTGCCCTGTTACCCAGGAGGATTGTTCGCTCAACAAAAACTGAATGGCCTGGGCAATATCCTCTGGCTGACCAATCCTGCGCAGCGGATGTCTCTTATCGCTGGCCTCCAGTTTATCAGGTGAATTGATCAGTTTTTCGGAAAGCGGTGAAGCGGTTAGGGAAGGAGCTACTGCATTGACTCGAATCGTAGGCGCCAGCTCTGCAGCCAGGGCGCGGGTAAGTCCTTCTACAGCCCCCTTTGCCATACTGATAGAAGTATGAAAATTCATACCTTGGGTGGCTGCTACACTGCTAATAAATACGATAGAAGGGGTGGGAGCTGCGCTTTTCAGGTTTTGCAGATATCGTTGCACTATACAAACCGCACCGAAGGCATTGATCTTATATTCTCGCAAAAAATCTTCTTCAGAAGTGCGGTGTACTGGTTTTAGCTGGATAGTGCCTGGGAAATATACCAAGCCATCCAGGGCTTCAGTAAGATCGGGCAAGGCGTTTTTGGTGTACTCGGCAACCTGAAAATCCTGGTCATATCCAAGACCACCTAAGTCTTTGGTACTGATTCCAATGACCTTGTGTCCTGCGCCTTGAAGGATCAGTCGACACGATTGAGCAATTGAACTGGACGCTCCTGCAAAAAGGTATGTTTTTGACATGTCTTATTTTAACTTAATAACATTAAACTTGAAAGGAGGTTCAAAATGGGGCAGTCCAAAACAGAAAGTCATAGCGTATGTCTGAAAAGTACTGACCTTGTTGGTCGTTCTGGTGGCATTACGGGTAATTTGCATGATTCATAAGGATATTCCGGGCGAAAAATAGCCCGAAACCAAAACGGGATTGAAGGGTATGGAAACAAAATTTACACCCGCCAGGCCACGGCGATCAATTGTGGCATAAGTTTTTATTTTATACAATTATTTTCATTCAATGGCAGAACTTCTAAAACATCCATGGCATTGGTCCATAGCAGGCATTTTAATCGGCCTGATTGTACCGGCATTGCTATTGATCGGCAACAAACATTTTGGGATCTCCTCCAGCCTCCGGCATATCTGTGCTGCTTGCTTACCCGCCAGGATCCCGTTTTTTCATTATGACTGGAAAAGGGAGATCTGGAACTTCTTCTTTGTTGGTGGAATTCTGTTGGGGGCTATTCTGGCCACCGTTTTTTTGAAAAACCCTGCGCCTATTGAGGTCGCACCTACACTTGCAAGGGATTTAGCAGGCTACGGTGTGACGCATATCGATGGTCTGGTACCAACAGATCTATTCTCCTTTGAAAGCCTGTTTACATTGCGAGGATTCTTATTGATGGTGATTGGCGGCTTTTTAGTGGGGTTTGGCACGCGTTATGCTGGCGGTTGCACCTCCGGCCATGCTATCATGGGACTATCAAACCTCCAATGGCCCTCCTTGGTTGCCACTATTTCATTCATGGTGGGTGGCTTTTTAATGACCAACCTTCTACTTCCGTACATTCTTCAACTTTGATCCAAATGGTTAATTCAAACACAAAAAAGATACCCTCAGCTGGACCGGATACGGACTTTGAGGTACGCTCCTTAGATAGCATGTGTATCAACGAATCTGAACTGGTACACCCTTGGTGGTATAACTTTAAATACGCTTTGGTGGGTCTCCTGTTTGGCGTGGTATTCATAAAAGCCGAAATCGTTTCGTGGTATAGGATGCAGGAAATGTTTCGGTTTGAGTCGTTTCACATGTATGGAGTAATCGGCACAGCAGTAATGATCGGTGCACTCTCTGTTTTTTTGATCAAAAAGCTCAAGATTAGAACGATATATGGAGAGTCGGTAAATTTTCACGGCAAAAGTTACAATAAAGGACAGATCTACGGCGGTCTGATGTTCGGATTTGGCTGGGCAATGACCGGGGCTTGTCCGGGTCCACTATTCGCTCAGATCGGAACCGGTGTAATGGCCACTGGAGTGCCCCTGCTGAGTGCTATTGCAGGAACTTGGGTGTATGGGTATTTTCGGGAGCGGCTGCCACATTGAATTCGCATCATTGAGCCTCTTTTCGGTAAATATTTGGCCTATTTCAGGATGAGAATCAGGTTTAACAAGGTTTGATCATTTTTTATTTCACTATAAATCAGGCAATTCGCTACATCCGTTCGCTTATGAAATCTATTTTCCTTTCCATGCTTTTCGGCCTTTTGGCCGGTTTATCTGCTTCTGCTCAAACCACCGAAGTAGATAATACACCCTATAAGATCGTGATCCAAATGACCAGCTCAGATACTGCGGTACAACACGGGCTTACCAAGCAAATTAACAATGCACTGAAGGCTGCCCCTAAATCAAAAATAGAGGTGGTATGCCACAGCAATGGGCTCTTTTTTCTGGTAGCAGCCAAAACGTATCAGGCTGAAGAAATTCGCCAATTGAAAGAAAAGGGTGTCGTGTTTGCTGCTTGTGAAAACAGTATGCGAAGCCATAAGGTTAGGCGAGAAGAATTGTTGCCGGAAGCGATAACAGTCCCCTCAGGTGTGATCGAGATCGTGAAAAAACAGCACAAACATTGGGCATACCTCAAGGCAGGGTAGGGTGGGTCCTTACCAATGCATAAAGTCCGACTGACCGCTTTTTATGGTACAATAGTTCGGCTCAAAACCTATTCCCGATTAAGCTCCTTAGCCCGGGTCAGGCTGAGTTTAGGCAGTTATACATTACAATAAAATAAATAAATTAAATTGTTTTAATAAAAAAACAATTTGTTTTACATTTGCTTCCAGAAAACACTTAACAGCCCGCATAGATCGTTATAAAAACTTGATTTTCAAGAATCTAAATCTAAAATCTACTCGGCAATGATCTGGAAATTTTTTAAAACAAACTGGTTTTATTTGGCAATGTGCGTCGTATTATTCCTCTACGCTGCACGCAAATATCCCGCGCTTAACCTACTTAATGTAGCTTTCAAAAATGCTCAAACTGAAAGGGGGAAGGAAGGTAAAGGTGAAGTCAAAAGTGGAGCGGCGTTGCTTGGATTCGTACCAGATAATCCTAAAGAACGTGTCCCGGAAACATTGGAAGTAAATGCCTCGAAAGTGGAATCCTTTTTAAAGCGATTTGCGAAGGTTGCCTTCAGTGAACACAAGAAGTTTGGGGTGCCTACCTCGGTTATCCTTGCCTGTGCCTATGTAAACAGTAAATCCGGACTATTGGAGCCCGCAAGCACTGCCAATAATTTTTTTGCGCTTACCTGTGATGGATCCTGGGAAGGTGAAACGGATCAGATCAATGGCCAATGCATGCGAAAATATGACTCAGCCTGGGCAAGTTTCCGGGATTTTAGCATCTATCTAAGCAGTCAGGAGTGGTTCGGTATGCTCAAAAAGACTGCCGGTAAAGATTGGCGCAAATGGGTCGAAAAATTAGAGCTAGAAGGCGTCTCTAATTCCAAAGAGATGACAAAGGTGATCGAAGCCTATCGTCTCGAAGAAATGGATCTTTGATTAAGGGGTTGAATGTGGTCAATGTGAGCGCAAAACACATTGACCACATTCGATACATTATTTAAAGATCTGCGGTTTGCTGTTGTTATTCGCCACCACAAGGATATGCTTACCATCAGCACCTCTAAGCATCGCCAGATCTCGTGCTTCACGCATGGCCCAGAAGCCGCTTAAGGTATTGTCGAGCCAGTTAAATCCGCCCTTACTATCGCCTAAAAGCAGGGTCCCGGTGCCGGAATCACATGGGTTGGTCTCTACCTCAAATCCATATTTATTGCCAGCCATTAGCAGGTCCAGAATGCCATCTCCATTAAAATCATCGCAAAGGATTCCCTGTACAGGTGCGATTTGCGCCTGAATGGGAAAGCTTCGGCGCACGAATTTGCCCCCCTGGTTTTCCCACCAGCAAGTCTCCATGGTATAGCAAAAAAGGTTGAGTGCTGCGTCCAGGTCCTTTTGTGGCCACAGGTCGCTCATGGTGGCTTTGGCAAAATCTTTCGAATAGAGAAACTTCTTTTTTAGCACGGGCATTTGTTTTACCAGGACGTCTTTTTGCATCAGTGGATAAATCTTTCCGGCTTCCATATAGGCTACAATAGGGTCGAGGCTTCCATTGTTATCAAAGTCTTTTGCATAGCAACGGAATGGTGATTCAAGGCTTGCTGTAAATCTGGAATTCAGGCCCAGATTGCCCGTAACGAGATCGAGGTCACCATCTTTGTCAAGATCAGCCACAACCAAACGATTCCAAAGTCCATTGGTTTTGCCCAAACCAAACGATTCCGTAACATCTTCTAATTTGTTGTTTTTTAGTTTATAGACGGAAACGGGCATCCATTCGCCCACAACGACCAATTCCTTTTGGCCATCGCCATCCAGGTCGTTCCAGGCCAAATCGGTCACCATACCACAACGCTCAAATGCGCCTGCTACCTGGCTCGTTACATCCGAAAATTTGCCACCATTGTTTTGTAGTACCACGCTGCGTGGGGTAAGCGGCCAGTTTTTGGGTACCAGCCTACCACCTATAAACAGATCCAGGTCTCCATCCCCATCATAGTCATTTGCGGCTACGCGAAGCCCAAAATCTTTAAAATCGGGTAATATGTTTTCTGATGTTGAGAAATTGCCCTTGCCATCATTTAGGTAAAGGCGGCATTGCCAGGCGATATCCATGGTGGCATCCGCTCCTCCGCTCAGTACAAACAGGTCAAGATCTTTGTCGCCATCGACATCAAAGAAGATTCCACCGTGATCTTCAAAACGTTTGTCATTTTCAAATAATGCAGTGGAACTGGCCCGGAAAGTGCCGCCAGGTGTTTGAATATAGAGTGCGGCCGGACTGTCAAAGGAGTTTCCAATAAAGAAGTCCTCTAAACCATCTCCATTTACATCGCCTTGAGTGGTAAGCGGTCCAAGATCTGTCACGGTCCAGGGATTGAGTACCCAGGTTTCGAAATCGCTGAAAGGGTTTTCCAAATGGGAAAAACCAACGCCTAAACTGGACGGATCTTTTTCTGAAAAGAGCGTAGGAATATTGGAGGCAGGAGCCACTAGATGCGCAACATACCCTGACGCATCGGCCCATTTGAGCTGAAGTCGCTGGTTTGCCGGCACGTTGGTGAGTGTTTGCGTTTTACCATCAGGCCATCGAACGACAAGTTTATCGACCTGCGCTGTCTGGCCCAGACCAAAATGAATGAGATGCTCCACGGAAGAAAAGATACCGTGATTTGGGTTGAGTTCCTGATATTGCGTAGTTCCCTGATATTCAATTAAAACAGAGGCGCCAACCGCAAAAGGATTGCCTGGGCTGCCTTGTAATTTGGCTTGCAAATAGTTGCCTCCGCTTTGTTCCCGGGTGAGGTTTTTGTAGATAAATGCAGGATCCTCAAGGTTGTTGATCACCAGGTCCAAGTCGCCATCCGCATCAAAATCAGCCCAGGCACCACCGCTCGACCAAGAGCCGGGCATAGTCATCCAGTCACCACTTTTGTCCTCAAATTGCATGTTGCCTTTATTTTGATAGACGAAATTGCGCACCTTGTACTCGGTTACTTGCTCCAGGAAAGGCATCACGTCTTTCTTCTGGCTTGTAAGCACTTTTTTGATCTCCGGCAGCAAAAAATCAGCGTAATCGCGGTTGGTAACTTCGCGGCGGTATCCGTTGGCAACATGAAGATCTTTGAGTCCGTCATTGTCAAGATCTGCAAATAAACAGCTCCAGGACCAGTCGGTTTTGTAGATCCCAGCCAGACATGCCACGTCGCTAAAAGTCCCGTTTCCATTGTTGTGTTGCAATACATTTCGGGCCACGGATCTGAAATATCCGTATTGAACCATCGTGAGGTATCGGCTCAATGGATTTGTATTTTTAAGCAACTTCTGTCTGTAATTGTTGGTTGGAAACATATCTACAGTCAACAGATCTACCCGGGCATCATTGTCAAAATCGCTCAGGTCAGCGCCCATCGCGCTCATACTGTTGTGTTTGAAATAAAGGCTCAATTGATCGGTGAAACCGCCTTTTTTGTTGTTGATAAACAAGTTATCTGGATGTACAAAATCGTTCCCAACATAGATATCCGGCCAGCCGTCCAAATTAATGTCCGTGACAGAGACACTTAATCCAAAGCCGAAATTCTGAATGCCAGCCTGTTTGGAAAAATTGACAAACTTCCCCCCCTCATTCTTGTAAAAATTATCTGAGTCATAAGCTACTTTGGGGTCAAGGTCTGGCAAAAAAGACTTGCCATCCGGTCCGTACTTGAGCACCAGGCGATTGGCATGGTTCAATTCAGTAGGGTGGTTTATCACATAGCAATCCAGATCTCCGTCGTTGTCGTAGTCAAAGAAATTTGCGCCGGAGCAGGGGCTTTTATCGGCCAGTCCAAATGTTGCAGCACGTTCAGTGAACGTGAGGTCGTGGTTATTTATAAACAACTTTGTCACCCTCCCCACGGTATCCGGCCCGGCCCGGCAGACAAAAAGATCGATCCAGCCATCGGCATTGACATCTGCAGCAGTCACCGCAGTTTCAAACCCATCTTCAGATCCTACTCCGGCGGCATCCGTAATGTCCTTGAATTTAAAATTCCCCTGGTTTAGGTAAAGGCGATTTTTGCCGTTGGAACAGATAAAGTAAAGGTCAGGCAGGTTATCATTGTTCACATCCGCTACTGCGACACCCCCGCCATTATACTGGTTGATGTTTTCGAAAATGTTGTGATCATTGTCTTCCAGGATTTTATTCTGAAAATCAACCCCGGTTTCTTCGGAAGTAAGCAATTGGAGTCGCGGATTTTTAGCCTTCAGGGTGGGTTCTGAGCCGGAATCAGCGGTTAAGGAAGGACCCTTGGTATTGCCCTGGGTTCCCCAAAAATAATAGGCAACACAAGCCACTACCAGTAAGCCAAGCCCCCAAAGCAGGTATTTGCGTCGGGAAGAAGTGGCCGAAGTTTGGGGAGGCTTGCTTTGTGTGGAGGCATTAGGCCCTTTAGGTACTTTGCTCATGTGGAAATTCATTTACCACATAGCCCACCTTAAATGGGGTGTTTTTGCCAAATAGTGCACACAAGGCACATAGTTAATACTTGTTGATTTTCAAACTATGTATCCTTTGTGAACTACGTGGAAAAAATATGAGCTATGTATTAGTTTTAATTTATTCAAAGATCTGAACCCCGCTATTGTTGTTCGGAACTACAAAAATCCGCTTCCCGGCAGCCCCTTTGAGCATGTCCAGATCACGGGCTTGACGCATGGCCCAAAAGCCGCTCTGAAGGTTGTTGACCCAGCTAAAATTGCCTTTACCATCGCCGGCCAGAAATACACCATTGCCTGCGTCACAACGTCCCCCTTCTATCTCCAGGTGATATTTATTGCCAGCCATCAGCAAATCGAGATTGCCGTCACCATTGAGATCTTCTGCTACAATACCTTGAATGGCTGAGGCTTGTATCTGTCTTGGGAGACTATGGCGGACAAATTTACCCCCTTGATTTTCCCACCAGCAAGTTTCAAGATCATAGGCTACAAGGTGTAAAGCAGCGTTTAGTTCCTTACTTGACCATACATCTTCGATGGTGACCCGAGCCCAGTCTTTCGCATACAAAAATCGCTTTTTCAGACTGGGTATTTGTTTCACGATATTCTCTTTTTGGGCCAGCGGGTAGTTGTTTTTTCCCTCATAAATGGTGATAATGGGATCCAGGGTGCCGTTGTTGTCGAAGTCACTGGCGTAACAACCCAGCGGGCCTTCAGCACTGGCGGTAAAACGGGTGTTAAGGCCAAAATTCCCTGTAATGAGGTCGAGGTCACCGTCTTTATCAATATCGGCTACTTCAAGGCTGTGCCACAAACCATTGCTTTTTCCAAGACCAAATTGTTCTGTTACATTGGTCAATTGGCCAGCTATGAGTTTAAAAACAGAAACAGGCATCCATTCGCCTACCACCACAAGTTCAGCTTGACCATCCTTGTCCAGATCGGACCAATTCAGGTCAGTGACCATGCCGCACTGAGCAAAATCACCGCCCACTTGTTTGGTCACGTCTGTGAGGCGGTTGCGGTCGTTGCGAAGCACATAACTGGGCGGCGTGAGCGGCCATTTTCCGGGAGTAACCCGTCCACCAATGAAAATATCCTGATCACCGTCATTGTCATAATCGTATGCCGTAACACGAAGTCCTACACTCCGGATATCCGCAATATTTGCAGGGTTAGCACGGCCAAATGTTCCTTTTCCATCGGTATTGAGATAAAGTCTGCCTTGCCAGGCAAATGCGGCAGATTCTTTGACGGCTTCAGTACCACCGCTTACGACGTACAAATCCTGGTCGCCGTCCATGTCAAAGTCAAAAAAGACAGCACCATGGTCTTCGTACGCCTTTTCGTTCCCCCAAAGCGTTTGGTTTGTAGGTTTAAACTTGCCATCTGGCGTTTGAACATACAATGCAGCTGGGGAAGTGAATCCGTTCCCTACAAAAAAGTCGTCCAGACCATCGCCGTTTACGTCGCCTTTCGCTGTAAGTGGCCCAAGGTCGCTTTCATACCAGGGTATTAGCGGAAAAGACTCGAAGTCATTGTATTTATTCTCATTGTGTACAAAATTCACCCCGGAAGCCGAAGTGTGTTCGGTCAAAAGGGTGGGGCCATTCACAGAAGGCATCAGGGTGGGTATTTTGCCGGAAGCGTCTTTCCAATCCAGCTCCAGGCGTTGGTTGGTAGGCACATTGGTCAAGGTCTGTGTCTTTCCGTCTGGCCACCGGACGCTTAGTTTTTCTACCTGCGTCACTTGCGCCATTCCAAAATGTATCAAGTATTCTGAGCAAGAGAAAATGCCCCGGTTCGGACTAATTTCCTGGTATTGTTTTTCGCCATTTCCATACTCAATGAGCACAGAGGCTCCTACTGCGAACGGATTTTGTGGGCTCCCTTTGAGTTTCGCCTGAAGATAATTGCCCTTGCTTTGCTCCCGGCTTTGGTTTTTGTAAATAAACGCAGGATCTTCTAAGTTGCTGATAACCAGATCCAGGTCACCATCTGCATCCAGATCACTCCAGGCTGCCCCGCAAGACCAGGTTGCTTCCATTGTTGCCCATTCCCCACTTTTGTCTGTAAACTGCCAGTCACCCATATTCTGATATAGAAAATCCCGGGGCTTGTAGGTTGGAATGGCTTCGAGGATCTTTTGTATCCCTTCATAAGCGTCGTTGGAGGCCACGGTTATCTTGTTCTTTAAGTCAGGTAACAGGAATTCACCGTAATCCCGATGCCCGATCTCGCGCCGGTATCCATTGGTAATATAAATATCACGACGGCTATCGTTGTCAAGATCTGCTACCAGACCGCTCCAGGACCAGTCTGTTCTATAAACCCCCGCCATACAGGCGATCTCACTAAAAGTACCGTTTCCATTGTTGCGCTGCAATACATTGTGCGTTACGGGTTCAAAATAGTTGTTTTGAACCATCGAAAGGTATCTACTCAAGGTATTGGTGGTAGCCAATAATTTGTTCCGTTTATTGTTTGCCGGAAGCATATCCATGGATAATAGATCCACAAATCCATCATTGTCAAAATCGCTGAGGTCCGTTCCCATGGTACTTTGAGAGCTGTGCCGGAAATAATCTGATATACGGTTGGTAAAGTTTCCTTTCCCATCATTGATGTACAGTAAATCCGGTTGGAAAAAGTCGTTTCCAACGTACACATCCGGGTAGCCATCGCGGTTAAAATCTGTTATGGAAACACTCAGGCCAAAGGCAAAATTCCAAATACCTGATTCTTTCGATATATCCGTAAAACCGCCTTTCCCACCTGCCAGTATCGCAGGCGGGCCGTCATTACGGAAATAACGATCCGTGTCATGTTCTTTTTTAGGTACCAGGTGTGGTACAGGCTTTCCTTCGGCATCCGGTATCACATCAATCTTACTGGCATAAGTGACATCAGTAAGGTAGTTAAGCACATAGCAATCCAGATCGCCATCGCCGTCGCCATCGAAGAATGTAGCCCCGGAACAGGCGCTGATGTCGTCAAGACCATATTCTTTAGCTCGCTCAGTAAAGGTCAGATTCCCGTTATTAATATAAAGTTTATTGCGTCGAGCTTCATTTTCTACTGGGCCTCCATGACAAACATAGAAATCCATAAAACCATCCCCATTCACATCTGCAGCTGTCACGCCTGTCTCAAAACCCTCCTCAGAGGTGACCCCCGCAGATTCTGCAATGTCTCTGAACTTCATGTTCCCTTCATTCAGGTACAGCTTATTTTTACCATTGGTACAAACAAAGTAGATGTCGGGTAGCTTATCGTTGTTCACGTCTGCTATGGCCACGCCACCACCATTGTACACATTGATATTCGTGGTGATGTTATTTTCCGGCGTCTCATGGATCTCATTTTGAAAATCTATGCCGGTTTCTTCTGACTTCAGAAGTTGAAGTAAAGGGTTCTTCGCGGTCAGCGTAGGCTCTGCATAATGAAATTCATCAGGCAAATAGCCAGAGGAACTTTTGGGCCAGAATTTCCAGGCTGCAAAACCGCCCACTGCAAGAAATACCAGTAGGAGGAGTAATTTAAACTTGCGGTTTGACGGATTTTTACCTGCCGATGTGTTGCCGGAAGCCGGGGGGCGAGCTGAGGACGCGGCTGAGGCCGGATTTATGGACTGTTTTGTTTTTTTGCTCATAATTTTAAGCTAAAAAAACCTCGCCGGTTTCTAAAACCTATGAGGTTTTGTAATTTCAGAGGATACC
>CANJPT010000125.1 GCA_947476195.1 Lewinellaceae bacterium
GCCGCGCCCGGCCATTAAGGTATGAATTGGGGAGGCAAATTTTTTCTTTATCAAGGCGTGAGAAGGGCGCAATGCGGGACATTTTAACCGACGAACAACGCAGAGAAAGGAAAAATTAGACCGCCATATTCACACCTTAATGGCCGGACACGGCACTAGCACCAGACAATTCACTGTGACACTTTTCAATTTTGTGCCGATTGAAAACAAAAAAAATAAAAAGTGGAGACCAGCACCTTTGATCTCTTACCAGCCTTGTCAATGAACGCAATCTATAAGTTTACCGCTCTAAACCGTCAAGTAAATCACCCTATGCTCGAATAAATCACATACTAACTTTTTACAAACCGAGAACCGCCGTCAACCTTATGCAAAAGCCAATCGCTCAGGCTGCTTGAGCGACAATTTGAAATGCACCCGAAAGACACTGTTATAGCAAACAAAACGTGACAGAAAACAGTAAAATTCCGGTTAGTAGGGACTTTAGTTTGGGCGACTGATATCCTAACAAATGAATTACGAGTTTTAAATTTTGTGATAATATAACCATAAAATCATTTTATAAGCAATGAAAAATCCACTTTTGCCTATGAAAAGGGCTTTCCTTGCCTTTTCATTTACCTCGTTAATTACCCTCAGTTCCTTCCTTTTGTCTGGCGAAAGGACTCTGCCCCCAAGTGGGGCATTTACCATGTCCATTTGTAAAACAGGGCATGGAGGAGAAGCCTTTTCTGGTGACCTTTTAATGAACGGCACTAAAATTGGCTATGTCATTGCTTTGAGCAGAGCCTCCCAGCATATCAAAGCCAAATACTTCGCCTACAAAGACAACGGCATGGTGGTCCATGACCGGTACGACAATTGGCGCGCGGGGAAAAACATCGTCCTAATATCCAGCGGCGCTTATGGCACTACGTTCAACGGTACCGATAAACCAGTGGGCCTGACCATGGACAACGGAAACGATGTCAATTTGAACCTTGATCCGAAAATGGACGGCTTGATCATTGTAGAAGCCGTTGGAGGCATTCGCGCGTCCAATATACAAGACGCGCACTTGACATATAAGAAAAATGGGGCAGATAAAACTGTGAACATCAAAGACTATTATCAGCGGAATGCATTTCTTTCCTGGTGCAGGACAGAAAAGGCCACCACTTTTCAAACCCACCTTTTGATTTATAAGGATCAGCTGAAGTTCACCCAATCAGGGGGTAATGTGGCCGAAAGAAAGCTGCTCGTGTTGACAAAGGATAAATCAGGCAACGTATTTCACTTCATAGTTTACAGCAAAGATTATCAATTCACCCTGTATGACATGGCGTACAATACGCTTCAAATGTTCTCCACTTATGGGTATCAGGTGATCGCCGCCGCCAATCTTGACACAGGAGGGGTGGACGTACTCGCCACTTCCAATGAGCTTTACGATTGTTCCAATGCTGCTATTCTTGGCAAAACCAACGATGCAAGAAGAAACATGACCAACATGCTCGCGTACTATTTTGAGTGAGCGGATAACCTTAATGCCTAAGCCATGTATAAAACAATTCGAGTGGTGCTTTTTGTTGCCTGTTCGGTGTTTGCCGCTTGCACCATAAGTGCCCAAGCCGCAGGGCCTGAAAATCCCAAGATCAAGGGCTTGTCGTGGAATTTCTATAAACCAATAGAACTCCTCTTTATAGATTCCCTCAGGAACGGGATAAAGGATTCTATTAAATCGCATGATGAGTTTTTGTACGGCAATTTCAGCCAGCAATTGGATGCCACATCCATAGACATGCACAGCACCGATTCTTTGGTTAGTTATGTCATGGTTGCTGAAGCCTGCAAGAATGCACGCATTTATCTCCAAGGTGACAATGCGATCCTGTTTGATGCATTGGGAGACAAAATGTTGAGCAAACTGGCCGATACCCTAACAGCGGGTATCCAGCTCGGCACTTTTGATCCGACGAACGAGGATGTAGCTTACCTTATTAGACGGCTTACAGACGATCATTACTTGATCAATGTTAAGATAAGCAACCTGAAAAAAACATGGGGTTATATTCGCGAAGGACGCTTCGGCTATGTCTTTCACAAACTGACCACCACTTACAAAACTCAGTTTATTAAGTTTTTGGGGGTACTGACTGTATTGGTGCTGCTTTTTTCCTTTAGGAAAAGAATCAAGCGCTCTATCAAGCAAACGCTATCCAAAAAATAAGCTGCTCACCACTATTACCACAATCTTCCTCTTTTTTACCATAAAAATTAAATTATGAAGCGATCCGTCACAAACAACCTTTTACTGCTCATCATACTTGGTGTCAATCTTTGTTTTTTGAACACGTCATGTGCACAGGAACCACAGCAGACTATTTGCTGTGAAATATCAGCATTGGAGATACAAATTGACGACATTGAAAAACTTAGAGAGGACTTGAAAATAAAAAGCAGATCCGAAGTTAAGTTTGTAAGTGTCTGGGAACAAATGCCAGGTATCAAGCCATCAGATTACCCCGATTTGAAAAAATTTTGCGACAATTCAATTAAAATAAAACCTTTGGTGGATTTGGCCTCGATAAAACAGTGGCTTCTCAGGTTGAGAACGTTATCGCTTGATCAATATTTAATACTCTTAAAAGAAGTTCAGTGTGGCCAATCCGCCGAGCAAGTTCAAGGAGGAGCGTATCCAAACAGAGAAGACAACGTGGCTTTCAAGGAGGAAGGAGACCCTGTAGAAGAAAAAGAGATCGTTGATAATTACATTCCAACAGATTTTATCAGCGACCCTATATCATACGACAAAAAATCGTCATTTGATGTAATGGACGACATAGAGTATGGCAGGAAAGAAAACCCTAAAAAATATATATGCGTGATATATGACCCAAAATCAAAAGAATATGGCATTGACTTTCTTTACTCAGCCCCATATAAAATTGAAGGGCAATGGGATCGCCTTGGGTCTTTTCAAAACACATCGAATTTTTTGAAAAAGAAAGATAAACCTCCTGTTATGTTGATGAACGCCGGGATGTTCAATCCTGATTATAAACCTACTGGGTTATTTTATCGAAACGGCCACAAATCCTTCGACTTTAATAACAGAACCGGACTGCCTGGCAACTTTTACATGGACCCAGGCGGTGTTTTTGCCATTAAAGATGGTGAGGTTGCTACTATCCTGACAAGAGAAGAAATGACTAAAAATTTCAAGGACACGATGAATTACCAATATGCCACCCAATCAGGTCCTATGTTGGTTATTGACGGAAAATTGCACCCGGATTTTAAAAGCCGCTCTCCAAATCTTAATATAAGGAATGGAGTTGGAATCATGCCCGATGGAAAAATAGTCTTTGTGATCTCCAAAGACGAAGTGAACTTGTTTGAATTCGCTTTGCTCTTCAAAGACGGATTCAGATGTAAAGACGCGCTATATTTAGATGGCAATATCTCCAAGATCTATGCACCTTCTATTAAACGCCTTGACCCAGGCGGTAATTTTGCAGGAATTATTGCCATTTACAAAAAATAGCAGTAAATAACAACTTTTGACGATGAATTCAATCTATTCCAACAGGTCAATACTCAAAATTGGCCAATTCTTTTTTATTCTTATTTCGACCCTTCTGTTGTCTAAGGCAACTTTGAACGCGCAAACCTCCACCGCCACTGGTTGGCAACAATGGGAAAAAATCTACAGCGACAGTTATATCGCCGTTGAATTGCAGTATTATTACTCCAATTCCGGCTGCGACCCGAGTGGGAAACAATTCAAGTTTCGGGGAAGGCTTACTGGGCAATACAGAACGACTCCATTGTATGTAAACTTCAAGACAGATTACATTGATTGTGATGGGAATCTGTATTGGAAACAAAACGCATTCAAACTTTTTAGTGCAACCGGAGAATCCGTAAATGGCATCATGGATGAATCGCTTGATAACAGGTTTCCTGCGGCATCCATTGACCTGTCCTACTATGACGTTCAAGTGACGAGCGCGCAAATGGCTGGATCTGGGTTCAAGGCTTTCCCGACCTCAAAAGATCCCACTTCGGTCCAGGGCCGAAGCGCGATTTACTATGGCGAACAAACCAAACTAACCGTAAAAGGTGGCCAATTAGGCATCGGTGCGGATTGGGTTTGGTACAAAGACAGCTGCGGCGTCACCAAAATTGGCACCGGAGCATCCATCGAAGTCGCTCCGATTGAATCCGTCACTTATTATGTGCGGGCTGAAGGCACCAACAACACGACGAATTGTGCGACAACTACTGTAACAGTTGACAGAAGAAGCATCGACCCCAACCTCATTCAAGGGAAAACAGAGGTGTGCAAAGGCACGGATGCTATTTTGACGGTCTCTGGAGGCAGTTTAGGGCTTGCGGCCAAATGGGTTTGGTATACAGATGGTTGTGGATCTAAAAAAATAGGGGAGGGCAGTTCGATCACGATCAGCCCGATAAGCGCAACCGCCTATTTCGTGCGCGCTGAAAGTGCTTTCAACATTACGAATTGCGCAAAACTAACGGTCAATGTGGTGGAATCCTCCGAAGAACCAACAAGAATCAAACACAACTTGCCAGGAGGGTCGATTTGCCAAGGTCAAACTGTTGAACTCAATGTCAAAGGAGGTCGATTGGCAAAAGGGGCCGTTTGGGCCTGGTATTCTGGAGCTTGCGGATCAAGCCGTGTAGGGAGTGGCGAGACAATCAGTCAGACTCCTTCTTCAAGCACCGCTTATTATGTGCGGGCAGAAGGCGTCTGCAATACAACAGATTGTGCCACTGTGTCGGTAACGGTTAATTCCGTTTCTTCCAGCCCCAGCTATATAAACGTGCCCGAAAAAATCTTTAAAGGAAAAAAAGCAACCCTGAGCGTTTCTGGCGGCAATCTTGGGAAGGAAGCGCAATGGGCTTGGTACAAGGGGACCTGCGGTTTGGGAGCAGTAATCGGGAGGGGCAGCAGCATCGCTATCCGGCCCAGGGGCAAAGCAACGTATGCTGTACGGGCGGAAGGCGCTTGTAATAATACCAACTGTGCAATAACACTTATCACTCCCCTTAAAACCCATAAATTTGAAAGAACCTACAACGCCGGCCTCGGGAACAAAAAGTTCTTACACATCGGTTACGGATTTGGCGCAGAATGGCAAAGGTTAGTGGAGGAAGCCGAGGTTAATAACGGTGGTACTTCTACCGTCGATATCAATGGCTATGGAGTAAAAGGAGAATTTGCATTTCACCCATTCATAAAGGAATACCTGAGTATAGGGTTTATAGCATCGGGGGCCATAGGAACTGCCTGGCCCACAAAAGATCAGGATACCGATCCTACGGACGTAACCTATATTTATAAGCGATTCAACCTGAATTCAGAATTGGCTTTCGGGTTTAAGGGGGTAAAGTTTTTGTTTGCATTGGATAAAATGGTTCAACCCAATGAATACTCTGAATCACCTAACAGTGGCTCTACAGCTAAATTCAACGGTACCTTGAAAAGCGAAACACTGTCTTCTGGCTTTCGCTTTGGCCATTATACCCGATCCAAATATGGGAAACGAGGCGATAATGTTGACCTGACCTATAAACTTAGCAGAAATACGGATGAGCCTTTTGGTATTGACTTCGACCAATACAAAAAACTTTCAGATTGGAACGTAGGTTTTGGCTTTTCCTGGTGGAGGCAAAGCAAGTTTAAATTGCAATTCGATGCAAGGCTCAAGACCTTGCAAGCAAACATAGATTTCGGAAGCCCGGATTTCCATGACGCCCAATACAATCTTTCATTCATCTGGAACCGCAACCTGTTTTATTGATCGCCATCCCCATTCAAATAGAATATGAACCTTGGATTAAAAAAAATCTTGAATGTTAGCTTACCGGCAATACTAGCTATTGTCGTTGTTTTCGTATTGTACCGAATTGTGAAGGCAGATTACTCGGTAGAAGTCCCTGCGGATAAAGAGTGCCCGCCAGACAAAAGCGCGGGTATCTTGCGATTTATCAAACAAACGGACACAGCCGATGTCGTGGCCTCCTTCCCGTATAAATCATTCCTTGATTCAACTTCTTTTTGCAACATTCGGAGCATTCGAAGTGATTTGAGCGTTCTTGATTCTTGCTTTAAAACCAGCCCAAATGTGGGGCTGGAGATTTATGTCAAAACTTTGACAGAAAAATTGGAAGAGCGGATCAGCCCATCTTTTACGCATTACAACCCAGATTCGTTAATTGCACTCGTTCAATGGGCTGAAAAATTTGATTGCTATAAAGATGTGGACGAGCACAATACCAGAGCTTACAAAATCATATTCCGGCACTGGATGAACTTTGTGTCCAATCACCTTGGGAAATACTACGAAGCAAATTCAAGCATAAAATATGATTTTAAATTTCGGTACCTGACCGCTATTTGCCAGTCAAAAAAATTCTCTCCGCCCCTTGGCGATTCAAATACAGAAAAGGTGGTGACGAACCTTATTGATCACAAGTGGGCCTATTTGTTTAACCGGTTCTGGAATGGAACTGGCTTGGTGTTTAAATTATTGGCCTCGGTTGGGCTGATGGTAACGCTTTATGGCTTTTATTGCATCTTCAAAACTCATTCAAAAAAATAAATTGATCATGAAATTCTGTTTTAACCTGATACTCATTTCGGTTCTCCTTTTTGCTACCTCCCTAAAACCCATTGAAAAAAATGATCCGCCTTTGCAGTGCTATGACCCTAATTATGTGGAAATTTCCAACGTGACCTATAAAAACGAAACCTACTCCGTCGTGCTGATGCACCGGGATGGGAATAGGATAAGGGCCAAGTATTTCGCAGCTCCGGACTATAATGGCAACAACGTTTACCAGCGCTATACCAGTTGGAGCCAATCCGTCGGAAATATTGTGTTGGTTTCAAGCGGCACCTACATGGATGGTCGCCAGGTGCCTGTAGGCCTGACCATTGACAACGGAATACCGGTCAATCAAACCTTGGTACCTGACAGAATGGATGCCCTGACCATCGTTTTTGCAACAGGTGGGATTGTGGTGTCCAACCTGAAGGATGGAGACCTCTCAGTTACCGGAGGCGGTGTTGATCCGGGCAGAAAATATAACATCCGGAAATCGTCCATTGATTTACAGGATTTTATGGACTGGGCAAGAAGCCAGGAAGCCACAGTTTTTCAAACACATTTGCTGGTTTATAAAAATGCATTGACTGTTTCGTCTTATAATTCAGTTACCACTCCACGGGAACGCAGGTTTTTGGCCGTCGGTAAAGATGAAGACGGCAAGATCGTCCATGTCATCGTGCATTGTCCCCAGAACTCTAGCATTTATGACGGGGCCAAGAAAACTTTGGATTTCCTGAACAACTTCAAAGACATCGAAGTGACTTTTATGATCAACCTTGATACAGGATCGCAAGATGTATTTGAATTGCATAACAGCGATTGCTCAAGAAACAACGCCATAAAAGGAACGCAGCAATTGAGCACAGCGGTCAATTTGCTATCGTATTACTTTCAATAGACTCATTTGCATGCGTGCCGTATTTTTCAACCCACGACTTCAGTCGTGGGCCTGATCCAAGGCTCTGGTTCGGCGAACCGATTTATCGGTTTCCTGTATAAAACCGAAAAATCGGTTCAGTTTCGCGCTCTTTGAAGCCCACGACTGAAGTCGTGGGTTGATCTTATTAATTTCAGTAAACTTCATCTTATGCGATTTTTCAGTATTGTTTTGTTCGCCTTCTTTTTCAATTTTTCTTCTTGTGTGTTCTCAAAACTCAAAGAGGCAAATAAAAAAGTTGCTACATTAACGGAGCAGAAAAAATACGCGGAAAGCAAAGTAGCGGAGCAAGACTCTTTGAGTAAGGTTAACACAGTTCTTTCTACCAAGATCGATCAACCTGTTGATTCGTTGGAAGTTAAGGGCGATACGATGGCCTCCCTTGGGCAACTTCGCGATCAAAAGGCAAAGCTTATTGCCCGAAATCGGGAATTGACGGATACGATTGCCCAATATCAGAATGCCCTGAAGGAGATTTTTGCCATTGAGGGCAATAAAGCAGAGCGCGTCATCTTCAAGGATCAAAGTTTTGACTGTTACGTTGCCAAAACGAACAACGGCCAGATTCAGTTCTTTTTGCGCGACGAGGATGAAAACAAGCCCTATTTGAGTTTGAATAACTTGAAAACCGATTTGAGTAAGAAAGGGAAACAGTTGGTATTCGCCTCCAATGCCGGCATGTATATGGGGAATAATGAACCGCAGGGCCTGTTCATCCAAAACGGCTTGGAACTAGCTCCGATTGACAAAAAAAAGGACGGGTACGGCAATTTCTATTTGCAGCCCAACGGGGTCTTTTTTATAGATACAGCTGGTTTGGCACGCGTCTTCACTACCAAAAACTACCTACAGGAAAAGCAAATAACGGTTAAATATGCTACCCAATCCGGCCCCTTGTTGGTGATTGAAGGCATCATCAATGCGAAATTTACCGAGGGGTCCAGTAACAAGAACATACGCAATGGCGTTGGAATCATTGATTCAAACCTGGTGGTATTTGTTATTTCCAATAAGCCAGTCAACTTTTTTGATTTTGCGAGTTTGTTTAAAGAGCACTTCAAGTGTCAAAATGCCCTTTATCTAGATGGGGCTATTTCTCGAACCTACTTGCCAGAACTTGCCCGGCTTGAGTTGGATGGAAACTTCGGGCCGATGATCGGCATATTAAAGTAAACCTATTCCTATGAAATTTAATATTTTCTTATCGGTAGTATTAATTTTTGCCCAAACCTCGATAGGTCTGAGCCAGTCCCCCACCAATGGCTTGGTTGCCTTTTATAAGTTCAACTTGGACAAAAGCAAAGATGCTAATACGGTGTATGATTTCACCCGAAATCAGAACGATGGAAAAATGGAAAACGGGGTGTCATACACTTCTGACAGATTTGGAGTGGGATGTAGCGCTATGTTGTTTGATGGGAGCTGCTATATCACTGTACCTAGCAGCAATTCGCTCAAGCGGCCACGGAATGCCTTTTCGGCTGCTGTTTGGTTTAAAATCAACAAAGGCGCTGACTTGTTTAAGGAATGGATTACTATTTGTTGCAAATCGAATCGGGCAGGAGAATCGGACGAAAGCCCTCAATACAGGATGCAGGCAACGGCTCAAACCGTTTCGATCAATACAGAATTCACGGAAAATTTTATTCCACAGTTATCCTATGAGGTCTGGTATTTTTATGCATGCACCTTTGATGGCTCCAAAGTACACGTTTTTTTGAATGGTAAATACGTGTATGAGCACGCTTATGCCGGAACGCTGGCAGCCAATGATATGCCACTTGAAATAGGGAGGGATTTGCCAGGCGGCCTGGAGTTTTTCAATGGCGCCATGGACGATCTTCGGATTTACGACCGTGCTTTAGACGAATCTGAACTCCGTCAAATTTATCAGGACAAGTCTGAGTCAAATGATCCAGATCGCTGCACCCAGAGTGTCATGGCAACCCTTCCGCCTACGCCGCCTAAAAAGAAGCCCTACGTAGATTCCGTCACAACGCCAGATCCAGGTTCTACGGATGATCCCGCAACCAATTCGTCTAGTTCCAGCAGTTCATCCAATGCTGGAGCGGGCAAAAGGCAGCCGAGGGATACGGTGTTCGTGAAGGATACGGTGTTCGTTAAAGTGCCACCCCCAAAACCCACTACAGTAATTATTAAGGATACCGTATTTGTTAAGGTACCTCAGCCCGCCCAAAAACCTCTAAAAGATATAGAAACTAATTCTACTGAAGCTTATAATGACTTGCCCTCCAAAATCAGCAACATACCGATCGAATATCAAAAAAAGGTAGTAGTCAAGAACAGTGAGG
Source organism: Lewinellaceae bacterium (assembly GCA_947476195.1). Taxonomy (GTDB): domain Bacteria; phylum Bacteroidota; class Bacteroidia; order Chitinophagales; family Saprospiraceae; genus M3007. The sequence continues at coordinate 9,870 of CANJPT010000125.1, forward strand.
TAACGATTTACCCCTATGATCACGACAAGGAAGACGGTGATATCGTTTCCATAAACGTCAACGGCGTTTGGGTGCGCGACAAATATGAATTGAAAAACAAAAAGGACAAGCCCTCCGAGTTTGTGTATATTAAGTGTTCTTTGAACCCCGGTGGCAATAATTATTTCGTTTCAAGAGCATGGAATGAAGGAACTATGAAGCCTAATACATTAACGATAGAAATTGACGATGGAAAATCCGTACAAAAAGTACACATCAATTCGAAAATTGGGCTCATTGGCGGCATCAGGATTGTTTGTGATCAATGACCAAACGACTGGACATTTTTGTTTTACAGACACACTTTTGGGGACACTATCAAAAATCGGGCGTAGAACCTGCTTTATGTGCCGCAGGATCAATAACTTAGCACAACCGCTCGCGGCTTTGAATAAATAATACTGGTGCCAACAATGCGTGGCTGTCAACCGCCCGCTAAACGCAGCGGTATGACAGTCACGCCCACGATGGCTGTAACTAAAAAAAGAAAAATCATAAATAAATAAGTAAATATGAATCTCAAAACTACCTTTTTCATCCTGTTTTTGGCAAACGTCTGTTTCGCACAAAATCCAGTTGATGTTGCTGATTTGACACTCAAAGTCAAAGCAAGTTCTTCCGAAGAATTTTTCTATGGTTTCGCAGAAGGAGACCAAATCATTTTTTCCTTTTCCGAAGTTGACGGCAAAGAATTAAAAGAGGTTGAGATAACCGAGTATCCAGAAAACTCAAAGTTTTTAGGATACGAAACATCCAAAATTGATAAAAAAGTAATAAACGTAATAGAAAAAGGGGTGTATAAATTCAAATTTAAGAATACCCATATTCTCAAAGGACGAATTTGCCAAATCAAAATTCAGAGGATACCAGCATCCGAGGCGAGTAAAAATTTCAACACCAATATAAAATGGGTAACCGAGCAAGACACAACTTGGAATACCTATACCAAAGATTTTGTCATCGGTTACGATACTCTATTAGTCCAAAAAACTAAAAAAGTAATTGATAAAGAAGAAACGGTAGAAGAAATAATAATGGACAAAAGCCAGCGAGTCCATTCCCAAACAAACGACAACGGTAATAAAACGTCCGTTTTTTTCTCGCTTCCCGATAATTCAGTCACCGAATTCGAGACGAAAAAAGTTATTGCTTGGGCATATTGGATAGGTGTTGGAGAAGAAAGTAATAAAGCATGGCAACAAAACAGAAAAACATTGAGTAGCGGGGTAAGTACAGCCGCTTCAATGGCTTTTACACCGCTTGGAGCACTTGCCGCAGGGACTTTGACGAATCTGATTCTACCCACCATCGGCGAAGATGTAAGTTACGGTTTGGTTGACGAGACCAATAAAGGCTATTTTATGAGCGGCATAGAATATCGAGGCTTCGATTTTGGCAAGGGCGTAGCAGGATATAAAAGATTTACCGACAAACAACTATGTCAAGGTAAGTTTTACATAGTGCTTCACAACGACAATGTTATGCAAGGTGTAGATGCAAACGTAAAAGTTTCGGCCCTGATGGAACGAAAAACCTATAAAAATGTAGATTATACAGAGGTGCAATCAACGCCGAGATATGAAAAGCGAGTTGTCAGAGACCCAATAGTTAAGGCTCGAAAATTCCCCGCAACTTTTGACTACAAAAAGCACTAAACTCTCAACATTGGCAAATAAATAATACAGCCATCAATGCATCTACGCCCATGCCGCCCAAAGCCTAACACAAGGCCAACGCAGGGCGGCACAGGCGCAGATGCTCACGTTCTTCACAACATTAAAATGGGAATACTTCACCTTTTAAAAATTTCATATTATGCAAGGATTCATGAAGGTTGTTTTAATCATCATTGCTCTTTTGGTTGGCGGTGCAGTTTTAGCATTAATGAAAGAAAGCCGTGGAGGTGTAGGACCTGGACCTCTTGGAGTTGTAATCGCACTGGCGCTTTTTGCGGGGATCAAGGCAATATGGAGTTATAGCTCCGTAAAGCCCGAAGAAAAGGATACTAATGATGTAGAGAAACTTAATAAAAACTAATTCCTAATGTTTAGGGACTATTACGCGATTCTTGCGATTGACCAGAATGCCAATCAGGAAGAGATAAAATCTGCATTTAAACGCCAAGCATTGAAATGGCACCCAGACAAAAACCCAGGAATTGATACAACCTCAAAAATGCAACTCATTAACGAAGCCAAGTTAATACTCTTAGATCGAGATGCAAGAGGAAAATACGATGTGGAATACAATAGGTATAAGTTCCAAAAACCACATCAGGCAGAGCAACAGAAAACTGGAAGTCAGAAAAAAGATACTAGTTATAGCCCCCCGTATTCTGACGACTCTACTGAATGGGAAGGTTTTGAAACTGAGTTTGACGACAATGAATACAGGGTCAATGACGAAGAGTTATACCGCTGGATGAATAATGCTAAACGGCAGTCTGTTAATTTAGCAAAAAAAACGATAGAAGATTTTAAGGGTATGGTTAAGGAGGGCACAAAAGCCGCGGCAAAAGAGGCTGTCAGCGTACTCGCCATTCAGATAGTCATTGGTATTATAATTTCTCTCTTCATCGTGCTTTCAAGGGCATGTAACAACTAAACTAATATGCATAAACTTATTCTTATTGCAGTACTCATTCTATCGTCTTTGGTTGCTGCCAGAAGTCAAGACGGTTGGACTACAATAAAGATTGAAGGTTTTGGAGGGATTGACCTGCCGCCAAATATGGAGGTACAAGGTGGTGCTTATCGCGAAATGAGCGATAAAATAAAGGAAATAAATGGCATTTCCGCTTCAAAAATTATTTTTCATGTCACTAATCACCAAAAGTGTACCACCAGTTTGCACCAAAAGTGTACCACCGGTAAATCATAAATTGTCCCGGACAAAACCCGGGATATTATGTACGGTATGGATACACACACCACAGTCAAGACGCTATTATCAAATGGTATAAGC
>CANJPT010000126.1 GCA_947476195.1 Lewinellaceae bacterium
AAGTGGCATACCTGATCTGGCGAAAGCCTTATATGGTTGCCGGGACCGGAACATTTATAGACGATATGTTGAAGCATGCAGGATTTGAAAATGCGTTTAAAGACCTTGCGCGATACCCGGAGGTATCTTCCGCAGAACTTGCGCGCATAAATCCGGAGATCATATTCCTCTCGTCTGAACCGTACCCTTTTTCAGAAAAGCATATCACAGCCCTTCAGGAGCTATGCCCGAATGCCCGGATACAACTGGTGGATGGGGAGTTGTTTTCCTGGTATGGAAGTCGGTTGTTGCATGCGCCGGCTTATTTTGAGGAGCTTAGGAATAACCTGGGGTAAAATGATAGCGGGTGTTCGACTTTTTCTGCCCCGTCAGGTGGCGGGGGAAGGTACCTTGTTAAGCTTGGTGGAACATCTGAAGGGGTGGAAATCAAGTTAGCAATCAATTATTTTTGGGCGCAGACCCCGGAGTGAAAATGCCGTAAGTGTCCGAAACCTTTGGTTGGTCCAGTTTTCCCTTGATAAAAACCTATAAGGTTTTTGAAACCTTATAGGTTTCTAGTACAAACTAAAATTGGCAACTTACGCTCAAAATACGAATCCCAAGGTTTCGGATTGCTTTGGTGAATATGCCACGCACGTAGGCACGGGCGCCCAATTTTTACATTGGAATTATTCGGGTCAATGTAAAAACGCTCCATTTTTACATTGGAATGGGGAGTGTTCGGGAGTGTTCAGAAAACGATCAACTCTCTTCACGCGTATGAATTCATACTTTTTTCAAAAACGCTTGCACGCAAAAAACCTGGGAGCATATCTTAGGCCCGGTTATTTTCTAAAACCAAACTTTTTCCTTCAAAGTGCCTGATTTAAGAGCTCGAAGCGCTCAAAACTGGAGAGCCGGATAAGAAAGCTTCTAAAAGCGCCTTGAATTATGTATTGATAATCCGGCAGTAAATGCACCAGACCTCTTGCACTTTGCCAGAAAAATGATCAAACACTCAACATTTGAATTCCAGTGATGCCAAACCCAATTAAACGCTCAGCCAATCCTGAAACCAAAACCAAGGAAAAACTTGCTCAAGAAATGAACATCAGCTTGAGGACATTGCAGCGCAGGCTGAAGAACGCCGGCTTGAAAATACCGCGTGGTCATATCCCCCCGGATGTGCAAGATTTAATTTATCAAAGCCTGGGCTGGAAAAACCTGGCACAAAGTGGCACGTAATGGCGTGAAGTGGCACGAAATGGCGTGAAAAATCTGGATTGGACAACGTGATCTTTGGGGTAGAAAAACTACCTCCAATGAGATACCTATTCGCCTTCGCGCTTTTCTCTTTCTCGCTTCACTCCATCCCAATCTCTGCACAGGAGATTCGACTCTATGTACTCAATAGAGGCGGAAATAATATCCTTTCCACGCCATACGGAGTATCAAACGGTATCGTGGAGGTAAGGTTTAGCCAAAATCTTCTGGCAACCTATGATTTTGTGCAAGACCCACTTTCCTACAAACTCTATTGGACAAACACGATTGCCCACCAAATCGTGCAGTCTCAGATTGGCCTGGGGGAGCCCGGCTTGTCTATTGACTCAGATGTTGCTATCCCTGTTGATTTGGAGATTGATCCGATCCATAAAAAGTTGTATTGGGCAGACAACCTTCGACAAATTGTTTTCAGGAGTAATCTGGATGGCACAGAACAAAAAACTGTAACACTCGATTCCATAGCCGATTTGTCTGCCATTGCGCTGCTACCAGGCCAAAACAAGCTGTTCTACGCAGGTCTTGACAGTAGCATGATTTGGGTGAGCAACTTAGACGGCACTTCGCCTACAGTATTCCTCCATAAGGATATAGTCACTCCTGTGCGCCTGCTGATAGACACTATTCAACAAAAGTTATACTGGGCAGATGATGGGCAGAATCGGATTGAACGGATCAACCTGGACGGCACACAACGTGAGGTTGTTTATCAGGGCAGTAACTCCGAATATCCCTTTGGATTGTTGATTGATCAAGTTAATGGCCAATTATTATGGACAGATTATGGCACCGACCAGGTAATGATGGCAAAATTGGATGGCTCTGGTGCCACTTCACTGATTGCTAAAGGCTTGGTTGACCCCATGGCTATATTGCTGGTGAATGAAGCGGGGTTACGTCCTGGCGACAGAGCAGGGGAGCCCAATCAAGTAGAGCCTTCTATTGCAGTGTATCCTAATCCCGCCATCAATAGCCTCAAGGTCTCTTCCCTAGTACGCGCTCAAAATATCGAGGCGGTACGTATCCTGGACTGGACAGGTAAAACGGTGTTTTCAACACCTGCTAATGAAACCACGCTCCTGATTGACATTAGCTTGTTCCCTCCCGGAGAATACATTTATGCTGTAACAGTCGTCGGCAAGCAGATAGGCGGACTTTTCTCCATTGTTCGTTGAACAATCTAGCTAACCCTGGCACACAAAAACTGGTTTAACCGCAAATTACTTTCCCATGCGCCATTCAACAAGCATTTTATTACTTTGCCTCATTTCTGTGTACGGCAAGACCCAATCGGCTGATCCTTCAACGGATATTTTGCCACCAAACCCCACAGCAGCGGCTATCACTAAATATGTGGATTTTCCGGTGAATACCAGCACAGGAATTCCTTCTATTTCAATTCCACTCGGGGCAGTGGTTGGAAACGGGATATCTGTGCCAGTTTCTATGGACTATCACGCCGGTGGGGTAAAAGTAGATGAGGTTTCCAGTATCGTTGGTTTGGGCTGGTCTCTAAGTGCGGGTGGGGCAATTAACCGCACCGTGATGGGGATAAGAGATGAGGACGTGAATGGTTTTATGTACACTAGCGTCAATGTCCCAACTCCACCGAGTATTTCCCCAGGGGCAGAATTTTCTGCGCTTCAGGCTTTTAGCAATGGTACCTGGGATGGGCAACCTGATGTGTTTCAGTTTAGTTTTGGAGGCTATAGTGGCAAGTTTGTTTTTGAAAACAGCACGACCATCAGGCTAATACCCAGGCAAGACTTAAAAATCACGTATATCACTTGTACCGGAGCAGGCTGCCCTGTTGGAGCTGAAGATGGTTCCATTATCAGTTTTACCATCACAACACCCGACGGTGTACAATATCTGTTCGGTACGATTGACGCGGTAGAGACCTCTAAAACGGTCAACAACAACCTCCCCGGTTATTCTGGCTGCCGGCCTAAAGAATTTACAGCCCCTACAATTACCTCATGGCAGTTGAAGAGCGTGACCAATCCTAAAAACGGGGATGTAATTACACTCAACTACAATTCCTATTCAATCTCTTATGAGGCAAGTTATAACGAATCGTTTAAATACGAAAATCAAACAAACAATTCGATCTGCGATAATTCGTCCTCAACTTCAAAATGTATCACCACTAAAACGGACAACGGGAAAATACTGTCGTCCATAGTTTCCTCCTTGGGAAAAATTGAATTTACCCCGAATGGTACCAGAAGCGACGTAAGTACACTCTCGGGCAATTATCGAATTACGGAAGCCCGGATATACGGAAGGAACAGCCAACTGTTAAAATCATTTCAATGCACCCAGACATTTGTTCAAACTAATCCCTCTCCGGCAAATTCGTCTCCAACAACCGCGGCGGCAACCAAATACAGGATGTATCTGGATGCCATGAGCGAGTACTCTTCAACTGGTGCTGTGATAAATACCTGGAATTTTGAATACTACAGCCGAACAAGCCTGCCTCCGAGATTATCTTACAAACAAGACCACTGGGGGTATTTTAACAACAAGAACAATACTCAATTAACCCCTACCCCAAACATATCTGACGGCACAACTCAATATATTCAATCGCAAATCAGCTCGTTTTCCCCTGCCAACCGGGATCCAGATGGAGCTTATGCCTACTATGGCAATATTAAAAAGGTAACCTATCCAACTGGTGGCTATGTCGAATATGAATATGAAGGGAACGAAGTCTCCGTTTGTCGAAATCTTGACGTTAGCACCCCGGCATCTGCCAGCGCCGACCTCATGTATACCGGGACTTATGGGGAAACCTTAACTGTAAACTTTACTATTGATAAAGGGCAAACAGTACCCGTGACCTACTCTATTCAGCAAAATGGAACTCATTTTGAAGGCGCATACGCTAAATTAAAACGACTTTCTCCGAACGCTGCAACCATTGTCGACAAAGGCCACCAGTTGCAAAGCCCTCAAGAAATAAACGGTACAGAAAACTATTGGCTTTCGGCAGGGGACTATCAGTTGGAGGTTAAGGTATATCTGGGGCCCCTAGGATCAGGGTATCCATTTCCATTTGATGTGCTTCCTGATCGTGCCACTATCAGCGTGCCTTACATTGATGCTGTTCCAACTTATTTTTATAATAAACCTACCGGAGGGATTCGTTTAAAAAAAACAACCACAAGTGGGGTGTCTGGAAACTCAGCTGATATAATTAAGACCTATCAGTATAACAAATCTAACCCAGACTGCACGAATGCCTCTTCAGCTGTCTACATGGGGAGCGAGCCTTCCTATTCGTCTGCTGAATACGCCTTAGTAGATGGCGGAGGTCTTCCGTGCGACTACGAAAATTGTGTAAAAATTGTCCTCTCCTCCTCAAGCATCCTCAATCTTACAAATACCGCCGGTTCGATTGTGAATTATTATGAAACGTGGGAATCTCAGGGTGCAAATGCCGAAAATGGTAAAAAGTATTATCGTCATTCGATATATGGAGATGACAGGCCACTCCAGGGACCTAATATATTTCCGCTATTTTTATCCACGCCCAATATTGATTATGGCTGGAAAAATAGTAAAGTTTTAGAAGAAAAAACCCTCAATGCGCAAAATCAGACCGTATTTCAAAAGCTATACGATTATGAGTTTGCAGAATTAACCAATCAAACCTTCACAAAAGGGTTCGTTGCAAGAAAAGCGTTTAACCCGCCCTGCTTTGGCAACTATACATATTATTGTGATGGTGAAAACAATGAGGGAGATGAGTATTTAATCGTTTATGATTTGTGTGGGCTTCCAATAGATGAATGGTGCCCTGTAGCCTACACTTTTTATTCCCCTTGTTACAATCAACCGGCTGGGACTCAAATTACCAGTTATGAAGACATTGCGCCGTATGCGTACGAATGGTATGATGTAATATCCCAATTCGTCTACCTGAAAAAGACAACCGAAAGAATATACAACTCCGATGGATCTGCCAATTATGTGGAAACCATAACCGATTACGGTTACGATCTGCCTGCTATGACCCACCTTATGCCGATAAAGACCACGGTCACGAACAGCGACAACACACAATACATCACGCAAACCAAGTATCCACCTCAGTATTCCACAACGACCGTCACAGACCAGGCTTCAGTAGCCATCAAAGCGCTGAAGGACAATTTCATGATCGATCAACCCATCGAGACCGTACAGACGATAAAAAAAGGCACAGCAGAAAGTGTCACAAGCGGTCAAATTGTAAAATTCAAAAACTTTGGCGGCACCCGTATCATGCCCAATGAAACATGGCGCATAGCAACCGCTGCCCCCATCGCCATTGCCGGGTTTACTTTCTCGAATATTTCCGGAGGGAATTTTGGCCTGGATTCCAGATATTATCAGACAGGCACGATGGGTGCTTACGACACAAAAGCCAATCTAACTGAGTGGAACAAAAAAGACGATCAGGTAAATTCTTTTGTTTATGGCCATAACCTCTCCCTTCCAACTGCTTATGTCCGCAATGCATTGTCTTCAGAGGTAGCCTACACGAGTTTTGAAGAACAACCGCTTTCTACCCCGGCCGCCAATGGAAATTGGACAATAGTAAACGCCTCTCCGATCAACTGGAATACTGCAGCTGGCTTCTTTCAGACCGGCTCCACGGGCTTCAATGTGGGCATCTTACCAACAACGATAACATCTGCGAGCCTCCCTGCGGGCACGTATGTGGTATCCTTCTGGTATCGGGATGGCCAGATCAAAGTCAACAGTACCGCTATCGGGACGGTAGCCAGTTCGACTTGGCTGTATGCCGAGACCACCATAGTTCTATCGGCCAACAGCACCGTGAGTATCACCGGGACTGCCACTAGTACCTACATAGACGAACTTCGTTTGCACCCCTCCGATGCGTTGATGCGCAGTTTTAGTTACAACGACCTAAGCCTCAACCTGATCTCCATGACGGATGAGAATAGTGTGTCAGCACATTACGATTATGATAATTCTCAAAGATTGCAGGCCGTCCGTGATCAGGATCGCAACATCCTCCAAACCTATGAATACAACTACCAGCAAGCCGGTCCCGCACTCAACGATATCAAATCCCGCACTGCACTGATAACGGGCCAAACCACCGTGGCGCAAGTGAACGCACTCACCGGCGCAAATGTCCGTCGTGTATTCCAGTACATGGATGGTCTGGGCAGACCCATCCAGACCAATGAAGTCGCACAATCGCCCACCAACCTCGACATCGTTGCCTATCAACCCTATGATGCCTTTGGCAGGGATCTCAAAAAATATATCCCCTACACCATCACCAGCAATGGCGGTACTTACCGCACAGGCGCGGTGGCCGAACAACTTTCCTTTGCCAATACTTTTGGAGCAGCGGGCTATGGATATTCAGAAACCAAAGTGGAACCCTCTCCCCTCAACCGACCCATAGAACAGGCCGCCCCAGGCGACACCTGGCGCATTGGCAACACCCGCACCCTGAAATATGCCTATCGTGGCAATACCACTGCCGATGCAGTACACGACTTCTACAGTGGGATTCCTTTACTGGGAACCAATATCTATCAAGCCAATTTTCTTTGGGTGACCCAGGAAACCGATGAAAACGATCGCAAAAAATGGACCTTTACAGACAAGCTGGGTCGGGTAATTTTAGTGAAGCAGGAACTCAATTCTGTTGGAGAAATTGCTCAAACCTACACTGTTTATGACGATTTTGGCAGGGTACTCTGCGTGATTCCGCCGGAAACCACCAAGCGCATGATCAGTTCTTCCAGCAACTGGGACATCAACCACGCCACCTACGCCAGCATGATCTTCAAATACGCCTACGACAGTCGCGGACGTATGACCAGCAAAACCGTGCCTTCCGGCGGCATGACCAGCATTGCCTACGACCGACTCGACCGCCCTGTGTTAAGCACCGATGCCAAAAGCTTCAAAGTATTCACCCGATACGATATCCTTAGCCGCCCTATTGTAAGCGGAAAATACAAAGGCGCAGGCTCGCCCGGCGCTACCGACCCCTTGTTTGAAACTTCCAACACCACTGCCCCGCACTATTACACCAGCACCAGTTTTCCGACTGACAACAATCTCGATGTCTATAAGGTCTTTTATTACGACGATTACGACCTCGACAACAACGGCAGCCTCGGCGCCACAGAAACCTATACCAATCCTGCCGAAAGCGGCTACGATGCCGCAGCCTTCCTGCGTTCCCGTGGCAAGCCCACGGCCAGCAAAGTGGGCATACTTTTGAGCAGCGGTCTGGCACCCACCACTTTCCTGACCACCCGCACGTACTATGACAAAGAGTACGGTGTGATTCAGGTGAACAAACAAAACCACTTAGGTGGCGCAGACATAAGCTCCAGCGCCTACGACTTTGCCAACCGGGTCACCAAGACCCGGCGGGATCATACCGCCACACCGCCCGGCGGCTCTTTGAAAACCTATTATATTCGGGAGGAGTATATATATGACGCTGCAAGCCGCCTTCGGTTTACCCGACATCATATTAGTACCACCGCGGGTGTGCCTACTGCTGGCTGGGTGGTCACTTCAGCACCGCTTTATGACGAACTGGGTCGGCTTTTGGACAAAAGACTGCATGCCAGTAATTATGATGGAAGTTCTGCGGTGACATTGAACTCCACTTTTACCTACTTGCAAAGCCTGGATTACACCTATAATATCCGGGGATGGCTCACAGGAATCAACGACCCTACCATTTGTACCGCCCAGTCCGGGGATGATGCACAGATAGACCTGTTCAGAATGAGCCTCGAATACGAAAGCACGGCCAATGGAGGCACCGCCCAATACAACGGAAACATCTCCACGATTCAATGGAACACCTATATCAACGGCACCTGCGGCACCCGGCATCTTTACCGTTTTGGCTACGACTACAGCAACCGGCTCACGGCTGCCAACTACCGCGCCAGGGTAGGCGCCACTTGGGTAGATCTATCCAAATACACAGAGAACAATATCACCTATGATTTGAATGGAAACCTAAAAACCTATTTCCGCCGAGGCAACATCGGAGCCAGCCTGATAGACAATCTCACCTACACTTACGGCGATGCAGCCCGTCCCGACCGACTCACCAACATGGTAGATGCCGGTGATGCCGCCAAAGGATTTAAATATACCTCCGGAGCTGCCGACTACTCTTACGACCTGAATGGCAACATGACCCAGGATAACCACAAAGGGTTTACATTTGCCTACAACTACCTGAATCTGCCCCAAACCATGACTCAGGGAGCCAATGTCATCACCTTGACTTACACGGCGGGTGGGGAGAAACTGACCAAAGCTTTAAGCGGCGGCGGTGCAACCAAGAGTTATATATCCGGCATCGAGTACAGTGGTACCAACCTGGAAGCAATTTATTTTTCTGAGGGCAGATGTACGCCCAACGGAGCTTCTGCGTTTTACTATGATTACACCATCAAGGATCACCTTGGAAACGCACGTGAAAACTTCCGCGCCAGTGGCGGCACGGCCATCACCCATCTGGAGGATATGCACTATTATCCATTCGGCATGTTGATGGAAGGCATGGGGACGAATACCCCGACGAATGACTATGCGTATAATGGGAAGGAGTTGAATGAGGATTTTGGGTTGAATTTGAGTGATTATGGGGCTCGGTGGTATGATGCGAATTTGGGTCGGTGGTGGAGCTTAGATCCGATGGGGGAAAAGTATAAATCTTGGTCAGGATACAATTACGGACTGGACAATCCTATTAAGTTTATTGATCCAGATGGAATGCAGGCCGACAATATTATTATTAATGAAAATACCACTTCTAGCAGTGGTGCTCTTGTAACTACAAGATATGAATACAAATCTGATAGCAAAGGAAATTATGGTTTTATTGACCCTGCATCAGGAGCAATTTATTCTGGAGGCAATACCTATATTAACCAAGCTGGCACCGAATTAAATACATTAAGAAGTCAACCTGTTGGTAAAGCATTAGTTGATGGCTTGATTGCTGACCCAACTGATGTAGAAATAGCAAGTCGTAATCGTAATGCGGCAGATGAAGCAATGGGCAGTTTTGTTCTTTGGAATGCAAAAGGGACTACTTCCGCACCTGATGAGTCTGGGAGCTCGACTAGGCCAACTTATATTGGCTTAGCACACGAATTAGCCCATGTTGAAGATGTTAAAAATGGAACAATAAATCGAGGCACATGGCTGTCAATTATTACTCCTGCTGGCACTACACAAAATATATCAAATTCAGAAATATACGCTACTCATAAAGAAAACTTAATTAGAAAAGAACATGGACTTCAATTAAGAAAGTACTACGCAGTTGATGCATCTGGCAGTGGAGATAAATCAACTCAAATTGTGCAAAAAGGCCAATCACTATATTATAATAGTGTGGGCGTTACAACTTTCAACAAAGTAAAAAAGATTGATCAGTTTAAGTATTAACCCAAATATTTGAATAATGCGTATTTGTCAAATAAAAAATCGCTTAAATTTAGATCTCTTTTAAAGAATTAGTAAATTTTTTTTGAATAAATTTGCTCATTCAAAATCACAAATAATTTTCAAAAAGGTTATTATGAAAAACTCTTTAATTAAATTACTTTTAGTTACTTCTTTATTCAACTGTAAGTATGCTAAAACCAGTTCTTTTGTTCAAAGAAGCCAATTTAATGACGCAGTAAAAAGCATTTTTGACAATCATGTGTCAAATGGTTCTATGTCTCCAAAAGGGAGAAAGCATTTTTGTGAAATTATTCGGCAAGTAGAGGCAAATAGCAAATTGGATGTTTTTGAAGTTAATGAGTTATATACAATAGAAAGTTTTAATATTGAGGACGGCAGAACTCGTGGAACTATAATCTTAAATGGTACTCAAATAAATTATGTATATTTTAATAAAAAAATTGAATATGAACAAGAGCCTTATTTTCCTAGATCCATTATTGAAAGTTTACTAAAGAAGAATATTTCATGCGATACAAAAGGGGAAATAGAAATTTACAAATATGAAGACATTTATTTAGGTTATTCATTAAAAACAGGGAATAAGTATCTTGCCGATTCCGGTTTCTGTACTCTTGATTAAGTGATATTAAAACGGCAACATCAAGACCTACAACCGGCGAGGGCAGATGCCAGACCTGAGTTTCAATGTCATAGACAATCTCACCTACACTTACGGTGACGCCGCCCGTCCCGACCGCCTCACCAACGTCTCCGACGCAGGCAATGCCGCCAAAGGTTTCAAATTTACCTCCGGTGCGGCGGCCTACACCTACGACCTGAACGGCAACCTGACCCAGGACAACCACAAAGGCCTATCTTTCCAATATAACTACCTAAACCTGCCCAATTACTACTCCAACACTGGTGGCGCGGATGTTTCGCTGACCTATACCGCCGATGGGGAAAAACTAACCAAGGTAAGCAGCGCAGGTACTCGGAATTACATCTCCGGCATAGAATATCTTGGCAGCGGGCTGGATGCAATTTATCACGCCGAAGGCCGTTGTACACCTAATACTGCGACTACTTTTTATTACGAGTACACCCTCAAAGACCACCTGGGCAATGCCCGGATAAACTTCCGGGCCAATGGTGCAGCGGTAACTTTTCTACAGGAATTGCACTATTATCCCTTTGGGATGGTGATGGAGGGTATTGGCACTGCAAAGGTTACGGACAATGGGTATAAGTATAATGGGAAGGAGTTGAATGAGGATTTGGGGCTGAATTTATCGGATTATGGGGCTCGGTGGTATGATGCGGCGCTGGGTAGGTGGTGGAGCGTGGATCCGATGGGGGAGAAAACGATAAATATTAGCCCATATGCATATGTGCACAACAATCCGATATTGTTGATTGACCCTAATGGGATGCTAGCTGGAAATCCTTTTGAGGTAATGGCAGACCGAAAAGAAAAAATGGACGCGAGAACAAAAGAAACGAAAAGGCAGATTGACGAAGAACAAGGTGCAAAAAATGCTCCCAATGATCTTCCTAAAGCCTTTTATGTTAATGAAGCTGGTCTATCTAATCAGAGCTTGATTAATATTGCTCTTGAGGCGGCAACTATTTTGAGTAATAATGGGTATGCAGGGTTAAGCTTAAATCAAGTCTCATCTAAAGAAGCTAAAAGGCACAATGTAACTTATCCAAATCAGATGTTTTTGGCCCTTATTCGGGCTAAAAACAATAATTTAGATCCAGGATGCTCTAATATTAATCCCACTATTGGTTTGGTTGGTGTTTACAATGATGGTAATAAGGATGGACTAACTCAAGGATGGGCATCCTATGTTAATATGAATGATGAGGCGATTTCAAAACACAGTAACCAAAATTATGCTGCTGGTTATGTGGTGGCCCATGAGTTAACTCATCAATTAATAGGCATAGCCGCATTTTATTCAGGTGATAAGGGTACAAACATTGATCATGCAAATGGTTTTACAAATTTGCTGAATTCTGGCCGTTACACTCATATCCCTGCCGGGCCAGTGAAAGATGCTCTTCAAAATGCAGAAATGATTCCACCCGCTGCAAGGAAAAGTTTGGATCGATTCTATTTGACACCTAGTAAAAGATTGAGATGATTAAAAAAATAGCAACAATACTTATTCTTTCACTTTTTTTGCTAAACTGCAGAGAAAGTATGGTATACGATAATAAAGATGCCATTAAGATTAGAATCGAAAATTTGGATTCAATGGAAGCCCGATTATTTAGTCAATTGCATTGCCAATTTGACGCAGATATTGTAGTCAGAAAAATATTCATTTTAAACAACGCATATGACACAATGCACATATGGGTCCTAGATTATTGTCATTTAAATAAGCCATTTGTATTATATGATTCAAGACGTGAGTATGCTAATGATTCCTTAGTGTCTTGTGATCTAATAAATACCCCAGTTGGTTATCCAATTGAAATCATCAAGAACAAACAGAAAGTTCTATATATGCGCTCAAAAGCGCTCAAAAAAAAATCAAAATATGAATATACATTCTGGGCCGATGTGGATAGTTTAGGTACTAAAAAGGCTGTTGAATTTCATTTTTTTGAATCGAATTAGCCCCTGCTCTCCTTTAGGTTACTCCAGCCAAGAATCCGCCCTAATCCAAGCCCAACGCACGCTGGCGCGGAAGCTTCAGCCCGCTCAATCCGGGGATGATGCACAGATAGACCTGTTCAGAATGAGCCTCGAATATGAAAGCACGGCCAATGGAGGCACCGCCCAATACAACGGAAACATCTCCACCATTCAGTGGAACACCTACATTAACGGCACCTGCGGCACCCGGCATCTTTACCGTTATGGCTACGACTACAGTAACCGGCTCACGGCTGTCACTAATCACCAAAAGTGTACCACCAGTTTGCACCAAAAGTGTACCACCGGTAAATCATAAATTGTCCCGGACAAAACCCGGGATATTATGTACGGTATGGATACACACACCACAGTCAAGACGCTA
>CANJPT010000127.1 GCA_947476195.1 Lewinellaceae bacterium
AGTCATTGTTGTCATTGAGGTCATTGTTGTTATTGGAGTCATATAGTCATTGTTGTCATTGAGGTCATTGTTGTTATTGGAGTCATATAGTCATTGTTGTCATTGAGGTCATTGTTGTTATTGGAGTCATTTAGTCATTGTTGTCATTGAAGTCATTGGAGAAATGCCCGGCAAAACTAAGTAAAGCGTCTGCGCTAAAATGAGATTTTTGCGGTGGAGGCTTTTACTATCTTTGCACCTGCTCCACATTGGCCACATTGACCACATTGACCACATTTATCAAATTGTTTTGAAAAATCGCTCCTTACTCTGGCTCCTCCTGATTCTTGTGCTGGCTTTTGCCGCCTGGAAACTCCTTGTCAATAAAAAACAATTGGATCAGGAGGCTGAACTCTCCAAGATGACCCGGGCATTTGTCCCGGTCGAAGTTGCGGAACCGAAATTAGAAACCCTTGCCAACCATCTCGAAGCCGATGGCATTTTCTTGCCTTTCAAGGAAATGTTTGTCATCTCTGAAACTGCAGGCCGTGTATTGGAAACCTTCAAAAATAAGGGTGAATGGCTCAATGAAGGCGAGATCATTGCTAAAGTGGACGATGAACTTTTGCGTATCGAACTCGACGCTACACAAGCCAACCTTGCCAAACTCCGCAAAGACAAAGAGCGTCTTACCAACCTCATTGAAGGAGAGGCGGCGCCCAAAAACAAGATCGAAGACATCGACCTCGGTATTTTTACTGCCGAAGCCAAAGAAAAGGGCCTGAAAAAGCAGATCTCCAATACCAGCATCAAAGCACCTATGACGGGTACTTTAGGGATGCGGTTTATCGAGCGCGGAAGTGTGATCGGCCCGGGTATTCAGGTGGCCCAGATGACCAACCTTGAAAAATTGTTCCTTATGATCAAAGTGACAGAACGTGATGTGCTGAATGTAAAGAAAGGTCAGCGCGTAAGCGTAACTGCCGACGTTTTTCCCGACCTGAATATCGACGGAAAAGTGACAAACATCGGCCTTCGGGCGGATAACGCCTTTAACTACGATGTTGAGATCGAAGTGATCAACCCGAAAGGAAACCCCTTGCGTGGCGGGATGCATGCTAAATCTAAATTTACTTTTGATGCCAACCGAAAGGGCCTCACACTGCCACGCAGGGTCATCGCAGGTAGCCTGCAAGATCCTAAGATCT
Organism: Lewinellaceae bacterium; assembly: GCA_947476195.1. Classification (GTDB taxonomy): domain Bacteria; phylum Bacteroidota; class Bacteroidia; order Chitinophagales; family Saprospiraceae; genus M3007. Next base: position 1,188 of record CANJPT010000127.1, read on the forward strand.
ATGTAGTACAGGGCGATTCTATTGCTGTGCAGCGGGCCATCATTTTGGGGGGGATCTATGGGGATAGGGTAGAGGTTACTTCGGGGATTCGGGAAGGGGAAAAGGTAGTACTCACTGGGCAGTTGAATCTCGTGGATGGAGCCCGGGTTAGTGTGGTTCGGTAACGCGGATCACGCGGATGGGGCAGATTTGCACGGTTTTTATTCACATCAGAAATTATATCCGCGCAAATCTGTTTCATCTGCATAAATCTATCATATCCGCGCAAATCTGCCCCATCCGCGTAATCCGCGTTGCATTATCTTTGTCCTCCTATGTCAGACGTGATTCAATTATTGCCCGATAGTGTAGCGAACCAGATCGCTGCAGGAGAAGTGGTACAGCGCCCCGCCTCCGTAGCCAAGGAGTTGCTTGAAAATGCGGTAGATGCGGGTGCGACTAAGATCCAGCTCATCGTAAAAGATGCCGGTAAAACCCTCATTCAGGTCATTGACAATGGTTGCGGGATGTCAGAAACCGATGCCCGCATGAGTTTTGAGCGGCATGCTACTTCTAAAATTCGCGAGGCCAAAGACCTGTTTTCGCTTCATACGATGGGTTTCCGGGGCGAAGCGCTGGCCTCCATCGCTGCTGTTGCACAGGTGGAAATGCGCACCCGTCGCGCCACCGAAGAACTTGGTACCCGTATCGTCGTTGAAGACACCACTGTAAAAGTGCAAGAGGCCTGTCAGGCGCCACAGGGCACGAGTATTTCGGTGAAAAACCTTTTTTATACCGTCCCAGCCCGTCGTAGTTTCCTTAAAGCTGACCCGGTAGAAACCCGCCATATCATTGACGAGTTCCAGCGGGTAGCAATGGCCAACCCCGACATTTTCTTTTCACTGCACCACAACGACTCAGAAATTTACCATCTCCCCGCAGGAAATCTGCGTCAGCGGGTGGTTAAGATCTTCGGCGAAGCTGTCAATAAAAAACTCGTACCTGCTGAACAGGAAACGGACATTTTACATATCACCGGTTTTGTAGGGAAGCCTGATTATTTAAAAAAAGGGCGCGGTGAACAATTGTTTTTTGTAAACAAACGCTTTATCCGCAGCAATTACCTCCATCATGCGGTTATGGGGGCTTACGAAGATCTGCTACCGGCCGATACTTATCCGCTCTATGTGCTTTTTCTCGATATTGACCCGTCAAGTATTGATATCAATGTACATCCCACGAAGCAGGAGATCAAGTTCGACGATGAACGTCTGGTTTATAATTTTCTGAAAGTGGCCGTGCGACATGCCCTCGGCAGTCATAACGTGACTCCAACCCTGGATTTTGAGCAGGAGCCAGCTTTCCAGCAACGATTGAACCCTTCCGCTGCGATGCGGCCAGAACGGGACGCTGATGCTCTTGGTGGCTACCGTCCTCCACGGCCTGAGCCAGGAGAAGACGCAGCCCGGCATGTGAGCAACCTCGAAAATTGGCAGAAGCTTTATGAAGGACTCCAGCTTTTTGGCGAAAAATCAGCGGCTGAAAATGGAGACGACACTTTGGCTACGCTCCCCAGTTTTGAAAAAAGCCCGGGTGTCGAAGTACTGGAAATGGATGATGATTCGGAGACTTTTTCCAAAGGCCAGCGGGAACCGTACCAGATTCATGGTCAGTACATTATGAGCCATTTGAAGTCTGGATTTTTGCTCATTGACCAACAAGCCGCAAGTGAGCGTGTACTGTATGAACGTTACCTCCTGGCGCTGGAAAATCAACCCATTGCTACGCAAAAAGCACTTTTCCCCAAAACCGTAGAACTTTCAGCTGCAGATGCAGTTTTGCTCCGGGACATTCTCGATCAGGTAAATTGTCTCGGTTTCGAGATAGCAGAATTTGGTGGCAATACTTTCGCCATTCATGGTTCGCCAGCTGATCTCCGGGGCGGAATGTCGGAAGAAATGCTGCTGGAAAAAGTATTGACTCAATATAAAGGCAATCTCGAACTCCAGGTCGGTACCCGTGATAATCTGGCCCGCTCCATGGCACGAAATGCTGCCCTGCGTAGAGGCCAGTCGCTCACACCACAGGAAATGCAGGATCTTGTGGATCGCCTTTTTGCCTGTTCAGTACCCTACAACAGCCCTTCGGGCCGAAAATGTTTTATTCAGTTTGACTTGGAGGATCTCCAAAAACAGTTCAGCTAATTATGTCCAATTCATTTTTAAATATGTCCTTCCGTGGCGTTTCAGGCCAGTTGATCCTCCTTAATGTGATCGTTTTTATTGGCTCGTATTTGCTGCTTGGGGAGGGCACCTTCAATCCTCAAACTGGCGATTATGAGTCCCTGGGTCGTATGGCACTCGCTTCGTTCATGCCTGGATCAACGAATTTTCAACCCTATCAGATCGCTACCCATATGTTTATGCATGGCAGTTTAATGCATTTGCTATTCAATATGTTAGGTATTTACTGGTTCGGCTCTATGGTGGAAATGGTCTGGGGGCCGCAGCGTTTTTTATTTTACTACCTTTCTTGTGGACTAGGGGCTTGGGCGATGCATGTGGGGGTGCAATGGTGGGAATTGGATAGAACGGGCATTGACCCAAGCACATTTAATGGCGCGATGTTGGGTGCATCTGGGGCTGTTTTTGGCATCATGGTGGCGTTTGCCATGCATTTCCCTGAGATGGAAATTCGAATGATGTTTCCACCTATTGCCATGCGGGCAAAGTATTTTGTACCGCTCATGGCCGGCGCAGAATTGGTCTTCGGAATCAGCGGCACGGCCAGCGGGATTGCACACTATGCGCACTTGGGCGGAGCAATCACGGGATTTTTGCTCATTGGCTTCTGGACAAAATTTAGGTTTAAATGAATGAGCTAAATGTGGTCAATGTGAATTTGCAATTACACGGATTACATTCCCCCCACATTGACCAAATTAAACCCTTTGACCACATTAAATCCATTGACCACATTATTAAATCATGTCTCTATTCAAATCTATCTGGGACGACCTCCAATATTCCCTTCGTACGGGGAATATGGTGACCAAGATTGTCGTGATCAATTTTGCTGTATTTGTCACCATGAAATTGATTTACCTTGCTTTGAGCATCTTTACGATGGGAAAAGCTGATGAGCTGTACAATGATCTACTTGTCTCGCTGTGTTTGCAGGCTGATCTGGGCACTTTGGTTTGGAGGCTCTGGGGAATAGGGACACACATGTTCCTGCACGACAGTTTCTGGCACCTGTTCAATAACATGATCATCCTTTTCCTGTTTGGTAGAATCGTCAGCGACCTGATTGGAGAAAGAAGGATCCTGCCGATCTTTTTGCTGGGAGGATTGGCGGGAGCGCTGGTATATGTGATCACTGCGCAATTCTTTTTGAGTGTGGGTTCGTATGCATTGGGAGCCTCTGCAGCGGTCATGGCTTTGGGCGGGGCTGCACTTATATTAGCGCCAGACTATCGGGTGCAACTGCTTTTTTTGGGTTCGACCAAAGTGAAGTATGTTGTCTTGTTATTGGTATTGCTTGATATTGTAGCCATTGCCGGCACCTATCCGGCTGGTGGGCACGCGGCGCACATTGCAGGTTTTGGCATGGGCTGTTTTTTTGTCTATCAACTCCGTGACGGCCGCGATCTGGCCGTGCCGATCAACAACTTTTTCGCCTGGTTTCTGGGGCTTTTTTCGGCCAGGCCCGGTCCTAAATTTCCGCGTCCTAAAAAAGCGCCCCCGATGCGTGCCACATTTGGCGGGGCGAAGGGCAATCGCAGTTCGGATACATCCGAGGGCTCTTTTCAGGTAAAACTGGATGCTATTCTCGATAAGATAAAAGCGCAGGGGTATGAGAGTCTGAGCCAGGAGGAGAAGGACTTTTTGTTTGAGGCGAGTCAGAAGTAGACAAGTGCTAACTCATAAATTCGCATCATTTTGTCGATTTAATCTAATATATTCCCGTTATTATGTAGTATTATAGTCATCACAGAGTGGTTTTGAACAGCGAGGTTTTACAATCATTTGGAAATCAAGTTTTTGTAATCAATCAAATCATTAAAATCACTTTAATCATAGTATAGCTGGCTTTTATTCTGGAAACAGAAACTAAACTAATTCCTACATAAGCGCTTAGCTGGACTTTAGCTAATTGCGTGGCACTAACGCGTAAAGGCGCGAATCCCAACCTTTTTTAATCCTAGTCCGTCTTTCCAATCATGCTATCATTGAATAACTATGACATGAAAAATTGGATTTCACTCCTGGCACTTGCCGCCTTTCTCGTTGCTTTTTCAGCCTGTGAAGACAACGACCCTCCCATCCTACCAGCTTGTATCGATCAAATAGTTGAGGAATATAAAGCCACCTCTGCTTGTGCGATGGACAGCGCCAGAGTCACGCGTTACAATTCGCAGATCGGATTCGTGTACCTTTTTTCGTACGATTATTGCTGTTGCGATTACACCTCTCCGATTTTTGACTCGGACTGCAATGAGGTCTGTTTTTTGGGTGGCATCGGAGGGAATAGCACATGCACCGTTAATTCGGTCGTCCTTGATTTGACAAATCCGCTGGTTATCTGGAAAAAATAAATCCCGGGTTTTCCTCCAAAAACAAAGCGGGCATCTCGTCCTAAAACGAAATGCCCGCTGCTATGTCAACTTGAAATTTTTTAAACAAGGGTTCCTTTTAATCATTTTGAGATCAAGCATTTGCTTCACTCAAATCATTAAAATCACGCTAATCATAGTCAAATTTACCACTTCTTCCGGCCGCCGCCGCCGCCACCGCTGCCGCCTTTCCTAGGCTTGCGATCCCATTTTTCAAACACTTTATCTTCTCTTCTGGGGGCTCTGTCGCGCTCAGAAGCATCGTCAACCCGGATCGGGCGACCGTTGATCGTAAACTCTGGTAAGCCTTGACGAACCACTGTCACATATGCAGCTTCGAGATCGAAGTGCAGGTGGGTACGGCTCACATCGAGCTGGCCAATGGCCTTGCTTGGGATGCCAAAGGAGCGGTCGAGCAGGATCAGGAAATCCTTTTTGGTAACGCCATCCATTTCGCCAACACTGACAAACAAGCGAACCATACCTTCTGCAGCACCGGTACTCGGGGTAGCGGAAGGGCGTACGCCGCGTTTGTCGCCACGGGGGTAAATATTGATATCCGGCGCGGTACGGTAGTAGGAAAGGAACCGGTTGAATTCAACACTGGCGAAGCGCATGATGAGTTCTTCCTTGGTCAGATCCTTCAATTCAGCCTGGATGCGTTCCATGTAAGGCTCAATATCCGCGTGGTGTACTTCCTGTTCGTGGATACCTTTAATGATATTGAACAATTGCGCCTCGCAGACTTCCATGCCCGTTGGGAGCATCTTTTTCACGATAGGCGCCTTTGTTTTCCGCTCGATCTGGCGGATCCTTTCTTCGTACTTAGGCGTTACGATCGTGATACTTACCCCTGTTTTGCCTGCACGACCGGTACGGCCGGAACGGTGGGTGTACACTTCGATCTCATCGGGCAAACCGTAGTTGATCACGTGACTGATGTTGCTCACATCCAATCCACGGGCTGCAACGTCGGTAGCGATCAGGAGCTGGAGGTGACCTTCGCGGAAACGCTGCATGACCCGGTCGCGATCGGCTTGGGCCAGGTCGCCGTGGAGTGCATCAGAGTTATAGCCATCACGTACCATTTGTTCGGCCACTTCTTTGGTCTCGATCCGGGTCCGGCAAAAGATTAGCGAATAAATGCCGGGAAGTGCGTCTACAACCCTTTTGAGGGCGTTGTAGCGATCGTCTGCACGGCACACATAATATTGGTGCTCAATGTTTTCGTTGGTCTGAAGATTCCCGGTCACGGTGAGTTCGCGCGGGTTTTTCATGTAGGTATTGGCAATGGTCCGCACTTCTCTGGGCATGGTAGCCGAGAAGAGCCAAATGGATTTGCGCTCAACTACTTCTGTAAGGATGGAGTCAATGGCCTCTTTGAAGCCCATGTTAAGCATTTCGTCAGCCTCATCGAGCACTACGCGGCGTACGCTTTCGAGCTTAATGGATTTGCGGGAGATGAGGTCCATGAGGCGACCTGGTGTAGCCACTACAATTTGTGCACCAGCCTTAATCTGACGGATCTGGGTTTCGATGCTTGCTCCTCCGTAAACAGCCACTACCTTATATTGGTGGGCTTTTTCGGAGTAATTCATCAAATCACTGGCTACCTGAACACAAAGTTCACGGGTAGGGCACATGATAAGTCCCTGGATGGTACGTTCCTTGGGGTCAATACGCTGGAGGAGTGGGAGGCCGAAAGCGGCCGTTTTGCCGGTACCCGTTTGGGCGAGGGCAATGATGTCATTGTCGCCTTCAAGGGCGACTGGAATGACCATTTGTTGGACAGGGGTGGGGGTTTCAAAGCCCATGGCTGTGATACCCTCCAAGAGGTCGTCGGCGATGCCGAGCGTCTTGAATGCAGACATTAATAAAATACGTTAGGGCGAAGGGAATGTTTGAATTGCGCGCTGCTGTTCACGTAGTTATGCTTCACCCGCCTTCGATCACCGAAGGAGTGTGCGCGTCGTCCGTTACTTCCGAATTATTTAATCGGAAATCAACAAAGCCTGCACACCTCAAGATTGCTCCCTGCCACAAAAACCTACGCACCTAATGTCAATGCTACCCAATGCCGGAATGAGAAAGAAAAATGGAGACAAAAAGCACTAAAATCTTACTCGTCCCCGAAAGAGTCGGCAAAGGTACAAATTATCTTTTGAAAAAATCTGGTATTGTATATTAAATTCTGTTTCGGGTAGTTTGTTAGGTTCTAATTGTGATCTAAATTTTGTATAACTGTGTTTTAACGGAGAACCATTTAAGGGGATTGAAATTGATTTAAGGAACGGGTGAATAATAACTTGTTTGCCCCCTCGCTCTTGCGAGGTTACTCCTGCCAAGAATCCACCCAAATTCCGCGCCAGCGTGCGTTGAGCTTGGGTGGGCTTCGCGATAGGCTTACCCTTGCGCGGCGGGGGAGGAGCCTTGGTATACTTGGGAGAACACCTGACGGGGCGGAAAAAGAACTAAATCCAGTTTCTTCTCCGAAAAATGTGTACCCTTTCTAAATTTTGGCCACAATTTATAAACTAAAAAATCTAACTTTGTACCTTAATTCGCCAAATTTATTTTTGAAAAATAATCATCAACTTTTCGCCCCCTCCCCAGCAGTTCTAATACCTGCTCTCCTTTTCGCAATGGCGATGCTCCCTAATTTCTTGTTCGCTCAATTCTTTACAACGTATCAATCCAATCAGATCCAGTGGCCATCGGGAGGACTTGCCCGTTACCAAGCGCTTCAAGCTCCTGCGCTCAGCAAAAGTGTACAAATCGTTTCCACTGTTGACGTACGAAACGTTCAATCCAATGGTATTTTGTCCTTTCAACTGCAAGGATCGTCCTCCGTCTTACAAGCAGAAGCATCCCTTATCACTGACGACCCAACGATGGGTTTCATCTAGTCTGGGAAATTGACTACTGCTCCTGGCGGATATGTCTCATTCATCTATCGGGATGGAAAGACAGCAGGTTTTATCCAAATTGGAAAGGATTTTTACGAAATTTCTCCGATCAACAATAGTTATCAATTTTTTGTAAAACGCAACAACGACTATACTCCATCACAAGCATGTGCTGTGGCCTCTACCCCACCAGAGGCTCCCCCTGGGCCCAATGACTGTGATTATCTTCCTACTTACAATACTTGCCCCACACTGATAACTGTATTACTGATTCTTACTCCAGAAGCAAAACTTATGGTTGAAAATATGTACGGAAGCGTAGACGTGTTTGCTTTGCTGGGACAGGCTTCCGTTAACAGCGCCTTCTGGAACAGCGATATTCCCAACAAGGAAATCAGGGTAAAATGGGTGGTTAAATCGGGATTCCCTTTTGCAAATCCTAATTCTCTTTCAGCCGATCTAATTTCATTACCGGTATTTTCCGAACCGGAACGCTCCGCGAACAAAGCAGACTTGGTAGTGCTTATACCTCATATTATCTATGATATTGGCGGCGGGGTTGCCAATTGCCCAACACCACCAGACCCTAGTAGGGCATTTTCAATTGTAATGCCTCAGTATTTTCTAAGTATCTACGCATTTGCTCACGAGTTAGGCCATAATTTGGGATGCCGTCATAATTGGAGCTTTGATTTAGGAAATGACGACACAAAAGTTTGCGCACATGCCAAACGATATATACCTCCTATTCCGCTTCCGATCCTATTAACTGATGTGTATGGCTCCTGGCATACAATACTGGGGAAGATAGTACTACCTGAAGATTATTATGAAATGGAGGAAAATGGGAATACTTATTACATCAGTATAAAGGATGACTACCCTATTCTACATTATTCCAACCCTTCTATTTCGTACAACGGGGAGTCCACAGGGCGGATAGGCACTAAAAATGCAGACAATGCCGATCAGATACGAAAAGTAGGTTGTGCTGTTGGCAGTTACGACCCTACTACTGAATTAAGTGTAAGTATTAGTGCCGCTCCATGCACTACTCCTATCACACTTACCGCCACGATTACCCCACCAAGCGCTGGGTTGCCAGGCATAGCGCCTTACACAGTCTATTGGTTTTGGAACACTTCCGGGGTTTTTCCAACGGGTGGTTCACCTCAATTTCTAGGTACAGGAACGACTCTTAACCTTTCTTCACATCCGGCTTGCCCCGTTTTTTGGATTAAATGTGTGGTGGTCTCTTCTGACAATGTATCTATAAGCCGTATTCAAAAAGTCACGGTCAATTCCTGCCAGTGCCTCATGGATCATCGCCCCGGCCTTAGCGGGAACTCGGATTTGACTACGCAGCCGTTGCCTGGAACCTCTCTTTTCCCAAACCCGGTATCACACGGCATCCTTTTGGTTCAGAGTAAAGCATTGTCAATGAATGATGTGATTACCTACAAATTGGTGGACACATGGGGTAAGGTAATTGCTACAGGCAAAACTGAACACACCAGCGAATCGCAACTCGCCATTCCGGTGGAAGGCTACAATGATGGGCTCTATTTCGTAAGCCTTCAAATGCCCAATGGAATACAGGAAACCCATAAGTTTATGATCGCTAAAAGCAATTAACTATGAGGCATTTACTATTCATTTTGGCTATTCTAACCCTGTGCTATGCTTGTTCAAAGAATACTCCAGAGGATCCCATCAATCCTCCGCAGATACCCCCGGATACAACGGGCCATGTCATAGAATTGGGTAAAAGTTCAGTATTGAGAAATGGAGTGGCTTGGAATATCCTGATTTCTGCCTATTATTATCCTCATGATAAAAGTCGTTTTAGTCTAGCTGGCACACTTACTCAAGGCGGCTTGACTCATTCTTTATGGATGCAGGATATAAGCAACAAAATCGGAGTACATCCTATAGAGCGAAGATTTTATTGGAACGCTAGCAATGGTATTCCGGATGCAGTGTATGGAATCACCCTGGATGGAGACCAATTTATTAATGGATATCAGGTTGATACCACTGTCGCCAACCAGTATGTCGAAATCCTTCACTACGATTCTGTCGCTCAAATCGTAGAGGGGCGTTTTCAAGCTGTTTTGGAAGGCCCTACGGACTGGCCTTCTCTACCGGATACCATAAAAATGACGGAAGGGAAGTTTCATTTGAAGATAAAAGAATAAATCGCAGGTGTCTTTTTCCGCCCGCTTCGGATCATCCGAGGCGGGCGTTTTTGGTGCGCCCGGCACGGACGCTAACTTGGCGGGGGAAATCCGCTAAACGCTTTCCGCCCCGTCAGGTGTTCCCCCAAGTATATCAAGGCACTTTCCCCGCCGCGCTAGGGCCTTTTTTGACCCAACGCCACTCCAGCAGGGTTCCAGGCTGAGGAACAAACCTGAAGACGTGGAGGCTCAGTGCGCATTGGCACCGCCGTTTGATTTGTGCATTTGCTTTAGTAGATTTTTTGTCCACCAAGGCTTAAGGAGGTTCCACACCGCTTAATTTGAGGAGATACTCGACGCTGGAAATACCGTACAAAGAGCCACGGAGTAGACCCCAGCGGATAATTTCGACAAAAAAAACGGAAGCCGCCCAGCTCAAGATTTAAGAGGGCGACTTCCGAAAAAAGAAGGTAAGGTAGGTTGTTTTTCTAATTACTGCACCACTACGGCCAATTTTCCATCTCCGCTGGCTGCCAGTCGGGTGATCTTTTGCACACCATATTTACTAAGATCGGCTACTTCTTTCCAATCCGCATTGCGGGGAGCTTTGTACTGAAAAATTTTTGTACTACTCCCGGAGAGTAAGGTACCATCGGCTAAAAGCGCGAAATCCTCGCTGCCAGCCGGCATTTTCAGCACGATCTCTTGTGCATTGGTTTTTGGATCCCAGGTTTTTAAATACCAGGTTTGTTCGGTTGATTTTTGTACGAAAAGCAGTTTCCCATCGGGTCTTTTTATCAGGCATCGGCCGATGTTAGAAGCGATCCGTTGGGGCTTTTGGCCTTTGGAGCCCACAATTTCGAGCGTGTGAGGCTGATCCTTTTCGCCCACGATAAAAAAGGCAATCAGCGTGTCACGCAACCAGCAGTGATAGCCTACGTTGTAGATCTTAGGGAATTCCGGCCGGCCATTGTCTGAGCGATCCATTGGGAACGACCACAGCCGCTGATTGCCATCTTCCTCCACCCGTATGGCTGAAAAGCGTTTGCCACCTGGCATAAGCGTGGGCGAATATTCAGCTGTATTTGGGGTGGCAGTCACCCGGGTTTGGGTTTTCAGCAGGAGATCGAGCGCAATAAGATCCGTTTGAGTAGTGTCCTTGGGGAATTGAGCGGTGAGCCACAATTCATTCTTCCCGAAAAAACTGGGCTGGTTGTTATAGCCGCCCTTGTTGAAGGCAGTAAGGAATATTGGTGCCTCAGGTCGCCAGGTGCTATCTGCAGTTTTGGTCAAAGAAAACAGTAGAATATCGCTTTTCCCCGGGCCTTGCGCAACCAACGAAAAAGGGAGGGAAAGGAACAAGAGCGTTCGTAACA
>CANJPT010000128.1 GCA_947476195.1 Lewinellaceae bacterium
GACGTAGGTGGTTTCCTGCAGCCGGTTTGGGAAAGATTGGAGGATTAGGTTTTTGTTTTCGTCAGGATTTACGGGATTTACGGGATCTTTTTCTTCGAAAAAGGGAGATGGAGCGGGGTTTTTGACAGGATTAACAGGATTTACAGGATCTTTTTCTTCGAAAAAGGGAGCGGGGTTTTTGACAGGATTTACAGGATGAACAGGATTAAACGAAGAAAACGATCCTGTAAATCCTGTTAAAAAAACCTCCGCTGTCAATTTAACCTTTGATCGAAGCTGCTTCGTCATCCCTTCCCCAAACAAATTCACGACCCGAAGGGCATTGTTTTCAATCACCCGACCCGCGGCATCCAGAATAGGCTGGACCGAACGATAATTTTCTTCCAATACAATGGTCTTCAGTCCCTTATAGTATCGTTCCTGAAACTCCCGGAGGTTTTGCAGGCGCGCGCCCTGGAATTCATAAATGCTCTGATCGTCATCCCCGACGATGAAAATATTGGGAATTTCCCAGAAATCGAGCAATAGATTGAGCAGGTGAAACTGGGCGCCATTGGTATCCTGAAATTCGTCGACCAGGATGTACTGGTAGCGTTCCTGATAGGTCAGGAGCAAGGCCTCATGCTTGCTAAATGCCTTGGTGACCCAAAGTAGCATATCCTCGTACTCGTAACGGGCATCGCGCTCCATCGCTTGCAGATACTTGGGAAAAAGGTCGGCGGCTGATTTAAGCCGTTCTGTTTTCTCTGTTATTTCTGTTATCTGAGCCGTTTTAGGATCACCTTTTTTAAAATTTTTGCCGTTGCGTTGGTATATATAGGCAGGATTGGTGGGTATACCTTTTAAAAAATCATCGGATGCTTTCAGCACATTACCAGGTGTCCACCCTTCTTTTTTCATGGTGGAGAACAAGTCACGCAAATGCTCCTCAAACTGGTACACTTCTTTTTTGCCTGAACGGAGTGCATGTTCCGGCGGTAATTTGGCGAGTAATCCCCGCACGATCTCAATGCGTTCCAGATCCGTGACTGGCTCAGGATTTCCTTTCCCAAAAAGCTCCGCATGCTCCTGAATAATCCGATTACAAAACGCATGGAAGGTAAAAATTGGTACCTGTTGGGCTTCAGGGCCGATCCTTTGGAGTAGTCGTTGGCGCATGGCAGAAGCCCCGGCATCCGTGAAGGTAAGGCAAAGGACATTCTGTGGACGAGTATCGGTACGGAGCAAGATGTTGCCAATCCGGGCTGTGAGTAAGTGTGTCTTGCCAGTGCCTGGACCTGCAACGACGAGCACAGGTCCTTCTACCTGATCTACCGCCTCACGCTGTGCGGGATTCAGGGTGTTTAGAAAAGCCAGGAAGGCTTCGTTGCGTTGTTGAAGGTCGGTCATAGCTGGGCAGCAGGATTCCATTGGAAGGGCGGAATCGAGGGGGAAAAGATACGGCAGTTCTGGAAACGAGTGGGATTCTGATTTGAGGTATGTCTGTACCTAACGTTGGGTATGGTTCATTGAGCTGTTATAAGAGGAAACTGTTTACCATGAATTCAATGTCCCCACCAACTGCTCCAGTAAGCTTTTAACCGCCTTGATACTCCGCACATCATCCTGTACCATAATAAGTTCTTTATTCGTCTGTTTGAGCGAAACGCCCATAATCCGCCCATGTTTATGGATAAAAGCCATAAATTTTTGAAAATGCTCCGTAGCATAGAAGGAAGATTGCGGGTCGCTAAGAAAATAGCAACGGAGTTTGCCTCCTTTTAAGATCAGCCGTTCAAATCCAATCTGTTTGCAAAGCCATTGGAGGCGCAGGCCATCAAAAAGAGCATTTACGGGCGCTGGCAATTTGCCAAAACGATCCTGTAAGCGCTTGGTAAATTCAGCCACGCCTTCTTCACTTTCTACATTATTGAGCTCAGTGTAAAGATTCAGGCGTTCCTGCGTATTGGTAACATACTCACTTGGAATGAGCATTTCGACATCAGTTTCGATGATCACATCGCGCACATAGGAACCCTTTCTGGCAATTTCTTCCTTAAACAGATCTTTGAAATCGGTTTCTTTTAACTCCTGGATCGACTCATCCAGGATCTTCTGATAGGTTTCAAACCCAATGTCAGCTATGAACCCGGACTGTTCTCCACCCAGCAAATTCCCTGCTCCACGGATGTCCAGATCACGCATGGCGACCTGGAATCCAGAGCCAAGATCGGTGAATTCCTCAATGGTTTTCAGGCGTTTACGCGCTTCCTGGGTTAGCACACTCATGGGCGGTGCAAAAAGGTAGCAATAAGCTTTTTGGTTGCTACGCCCAACCCTACCGCGCAATTGGTGCAGATCAGACAAGCCAAACATATCAGCTCGATTGATGATGATGGTATTTGCATTGGGGATGTCCAGACCGGTTTCAATGATATTGGTACAGGCCAGCACATCAAATTTTCGATCGATAAAGTCTACCAGTACTTTTTCGAGGTGGTCAGAATCCATTTGGCCATGTGCAAAGGCCACTTCAGCATCGGGGCAGAGTCGCTTAAGGGTTTCGACGATCGCCGACAGATCGTTTACACGGTTGTGCACAAAGTAAACTTGTCCACCGCGGTTGAGTTCTGTGTGAATGACCTCTGCGATGAGATCTTCGTCAAATACCCGGATTTCTGTATGAATGGGTTGTCGGTTGGGCGGTGGAGTGCGAATGACCGAGAGGTCTCGTGCGGCCATCAAAGAGAATTGTAGCGTGCGCGGAATAGGCGTAGCGGTGAGCGTTAGGGTGTCTACATTGACTTTAATGGAGCGTAGTTTTTCTTTCGAAGCTACGCCAAATTTTTGCTCTTCATCGACTACGAGTAAACCTAAGTCTTTGAATCCCACCTCTTTACTCAGCAAGGCTTGGGTCCCGATTATAATATCGATCTGGCCACTTTTTAGTTTTTCAAGGATTATTTTTTTTTCTTTTGCCGTTCGAAACCGGTTGATATAATCCACCGTAACTGGAAAATCAATGAGCCTTTCGCTGAACGTGCGCCAGTGTTGCAATGCTAAAATAGTGGTCGGCACCAGGATAGCCACCTGCTTACCATCTGTAACTGCTTTGAAGGCCGCACGAATAGCCACCTCGGTTTTTCCAAAACCTACGTCACCACAAATAAGGCGATCCATGGGGTATTCACGCTCCATATCTGCCTTCACATCGTTGGTGCTTTTAAGTTGATCGGGTGTGTCTTCATAAATGAAGCTGGCCTCGAGTTCAGTTTGCAGCACGTCATCTGGGGGAAAGGCATGCCCCTTGGCCGCGCGACGGGAGGCGTAGAGTTTGATGAGCTCTGCAGCTATGTCCTTGATCTTCTTCTTTGTACGCGCTTTGAGCTGTTTCCAGGCATCTGAGCCAAGCTTGGCTAGTTGGGGTGTTTCCCCCTCTTTGCCCAGGTACTTGGAAATCTTGTGCAGCGAATGGATACTCACATACACAATGTCATTATTTTTGAAATTAAGCCGCACAGCCTCCTGCTTCTGTCCCCCGATTTCGATGGTCTGGAGGCCGGCAAACTTAGCGATGCCGTGATCGATATGCGTCACATAGTCTCCGGCAGTAAGTTCACGCAGCACCCGGACATTGAGTGCTTGATCTTTGGTAAAGCCCTGGCGGATTTTATACTGGTGATACCGTTGGAAGATCTGGTGGTCGGTTAAGACTTCGATTTTTAGATCTTCATCGATGAAACCTTCGTGAATAGGAATCTCGACGGGCAGAAATTGAACATCTGCTTTTAAGTCCTTAAAAATAGCCGCCAAGCGATCAAATTGTTTGGGATTTTCAGAGCAGATATAAGTCTCATAACCAGCTGCTTTCATCTCGTGCAGGTGCCGGATGAGCAGGTCGAAGTTTTTGTTGAACGAGGGTTGAGGCTTGGAGTGAAAGGGGACGGTACTCGGCGCTATTAGAGACATGACAGACAATTTCGAGCGCAAAAGTAGTCAGTTAGAACACTACCTTAGCTTTCAATTTTTGGCGTATTTGTCATATAAAAGGCGGGCAGCGTTTTCAGGCTTTCCTTTTCGCAACAAAGAGTGAACGCACGAACTAGATTATTAACTTCCATGGAACGTATGAAACCCAACACCAACTTATGATACCTTAGCGAACACTACCAAGCAAACATTATTTGTCGTAAGAAGGGCGGTTTATTACGGTACTCCGGTTTGAATAAATGTATGATTTTTTGAAACTGGTTAGCATCTTTTAAAAATCCAAAAGGGATTTTGAGTTCGTGCTAACCAGTTACGATTTTTGATTGAAAAATTATTATTTAATGTAGCTTTGTTATGAGTTGAAAATATGGGTAATCTCACATCGTGGAATCACTCCTATAATTTTGGCTAAATTTTGCTCAGCCTTTGCCGTGTTTATTTTGGTCAAATGGATGAAGCTTGCCTCTTTAATGCGGTAGTTTTTCATCCAATCAAATCTTTTTTAAAACATGAAAATTACTGTAAACATTTTTGCTTTTATCCTTCTCTTCACCGTTACTAATCAGGCCCAAATCCCTGCTTTCCCCGGAGCACAGGGATTTGGTACTTCCACGACAACGGGTGGTCGGAACGGCCAGGTGATCTATGTTACCACGCTAAATTGCGATGGATTGGGCTCGCTAAAAGAAGCCTTGAACACCCCTGGTGCAAAGTATATTTTGTTCAAGGTGAGTGGTATTATTGACTGCGCTGCTGAGATTGAGTGGGGGGATTGTTACATCGCCGGGCAAACATCGCCGGGAGGAATAACCGTGCGAGGAATCCTGCTCGATGATTATTATGAGCCCACGGGCAAGGCGCAAAACGTTATCATTCGCCACCTCAACTCGCGTCCAAATACAGAACAAAACCGCCCGGGCACTGGTTGGGTTCTAGACGATGCGCTTCGTTTTGACGGAGCAAAAAACATTGTAGTAGATCATTGTTCGCTTGCAAACGCGGTAGATGAATGTGTACAGATATCCCGCAGTTCTGAAGTTACAGTTTCCAATTGTATGCTGGCCGAAACCCTGGGGGAACATTTTAACCTGGGTGGGATGTTGATCAACTATTCTACTGCCGCACACAAGAAAGACAACATCTCCATCCACCACAATGTTTGGAACCGAATTGGAGGGCGTATGCCCGAAATAACTTGCGAGGAGAGTGGCGAAACACAGGGCGACCAGACTTGCCTTACGTCACCGTTCCACTTTGAGTGGTCGAATAACCTGCTTTGGGACATTCAAATACAAATCTTTTACAGTCAAGGATTTAGTCCATCTAACACCAATGATTACCATGATGTGCTGGCAAATTTTGTGGGCAACAGAGCGGTTGCCCGCCCGAGCTATTGCGGGCCATTTTTTAATTTTGACTTGCTAAACAACCCGGACAACCAACTTTTCACCAACGGCAATTCAATGAATTTGTACCCAACACAAGCGGACTACGATCTTTTTTTCTGTTGCAACGATTTCTGTTTGGCACCCAACAACCCAAATTTGGAAATGGGGACAGCCACACAAAGCAGTACGCGCCATTCCTACCCCAGCCTTGACTATACACCTTCAGATAACCTCTTAGGGTATATTGCCCAGCATGTGGGAGCCTTCAACAACAACAGCCCCAATCGCCGTGACCCAATGAACCGCCGATTACTTCAACCGCTGCAAAGTCAAATCATCGCATCGCAGCCCATCGATGGTGAAGATTATTTCCATGACGCCTTCACATTGGATTTCGTTACGCCACCCACACCACCTATAGATACGGACAATGACGGCATGCCTGATAGTTGGGAATCGCAATATGGCCTTAATCCCAATATACCAGACCACAATGGCACCCAGCTTTCTGTACCATTTACAGGCATCGCTGGCTATTCCAACTTGGAATGTTATCTGAATGATCTCTCTGATCGTTTGGTAAATGGTACGGTGGCAGCCAAGGAGCCTGAAGTAACTGATTGGGTAGATGTGCACTTTGACCCGATAGGAAAAATGTTGAATATTAAGGTTGCAAATGAAAATTGGACGAATACTTCATTGCTTGTGCAGCTCCTGGACACGACTGGTAAAACGGTTCGAAACGAATCATTCCGCACAGAAAGCACTCAAATGCCTCTTTATTTCCTGCCTACCGGGGTCTATTTCTTGAAATTACGATTGGGCCTTAAACTCAAAACACTGCGTGTGTTTTTGCCCTGAATTCCATTCTAACATTCTCTTTTTTAGGAATCAATTCCATGTACCACATTTTTTAACAAGTCATCAGGTTACCATCTAATATAGGATAGAGAGACATACTGATGTTGTCTGCGAGCGCAGCAACTTACAAAAGCGACCGAACGGCACAGGCCAGTTCGGTCGCTTCATTTTATACCATAATGTACTTTGTCCGAAGTTCTGTAGCGGTGGTCTAGAAGTGATAAAGGCAGGAAATAGGGGTAAAAAACGCTCGTT
Source organism: Lewinellaceae bacterium (assembly GCA_947476195.1). GTDB lineage: Bacteria > Bacteroidota > Bacteroidia > Chitinophagales > Saprospiraceae > M3007. The sequence continues at coordinate 6,474 of CANJPT010000128.1, forward strand.
TTTTGCTTCAAAAATTTGTTATAACTTATTCTATATCAAGTATTTAGGTAAATATATCCTAATAATCACGAAAAATCAGGTGGGCGATAAAGTGCTGTTTGCTGTCCTGTGTCAGGCTGGGCTGCCACTTGACCTTTGTCATGTAAATCGGAGGAAAAAAAACCGATAACAATGGCACCATGAAAAGCACATTCACACTTCCCGCAAGCACCAAGAACACCACCAATGATAACATTACGGGTCTCGACCTTATAGGCGCCTGTATCACAGGCTTGGACCTTATCGGTGCCTGCATCACAGGTTTGGACTTGATTGGGGCCTGAAGCAGACAATTCACTTTACAACTTGAATATATGCTTTTGGCGAGGGCCTTTAGCAAAACTTCAACAATTAAACATTTTTATGAGAAACTTTCCTACCAGTACAAATTACAACATCCTCTCGCCTCCCAGGGGGCAAGAAAACCGAATGCTCCCTTTGAGTGAAGCCGAAACGGTTCGGCAACTCAGGTGCGACGTGGTATTCGGATCACCTTCTGCCGATTGTATGGGTACGGGCATTTGCCGTATTTCCGCAAGAACAGAAGCAAGCGCCTCCACTTTGGATCAAAAAGGGAACTGCCGAACTACTGCAGGCATTTTGTTCCCGATTGAAGCCGGAAATGGGGTCTCAATCGTACTTACGCGGGCTATGCTGTGTGCAAACATTTTCAAAAATCACCTGCGCCAAGGTTCGTTATCCTTAGAAAGCGATTGCCACTTACCAATGGATGTAGTCCAATCACTTGGATTGAAATTCAATTATTTATCCATTGGGAAATACCCTATTCGTGAGTATGAAGGCTTAATGAGGATTGACTTTAGCCTACCGAGATAAAAATAACCCTAGACAGACCACCGCAACAACAATCATTTTTAAAATTTGTAAACATGAACAATTTCATTCACCGAAGACTCCTGCCATCAGGATCTTTACTCATCACAACCATTTTTCTGCTTGCTTTTCTGTGTGCTTCCGGTACTACAGTACAGGCCCAAAATCTTCAGGCACCTGCCAGTTACAACTGGAAGACTTCTGAAGACGCTACCAACATATTGCTTTCGCAAGTCACGGTGCTTAACCAGCAAATGCCTGGCATAACGGAAGGCACATCACTTTATGACAATACCCTTAGGCGTGTTGCTTACTTTAAAGCCATCATCATGGAGATTAGCAAAGGAGCAAACGTGGCCGAGGCTTTGGAACTTTCGGTTCCTGCTGCTGCCACTTTGGGCTTTGAAAAAGAAGCGTCCTACACGCCTAAAATTTTGTTGAAAGCGCTGCATACCGAAACAAGGGTGATGCTTACCAATTAATTTCAGTCCTTCTCTAACAATTCTTTTACAGGAAAAACGTGTAAACGATTTTCTCATTTTAAATTTTTTACAATCATCTACACATGAAAAAGAGCAATTTTCATAATATATTTTCCATAGCCATTATATGGGCATTCGCCTGCGCTCCATTGTTTGCGCAAACGAACCTAGATATGGCTGCTAATGGTGTCATGCCTGGAAGTCCGTTTTCATTAACGCCTCCAGCCAATTGTTTTTTCAACTTTTTTGACTTCGGTGGTCCGGCGCTGAACTACAACAATGGCGCGAATGCCAGTGTGACGTTCTTACCAACAAACTCCGCGACGCACCGCATCCAGGTTTCTTTCACCTCCTTTGGGTTAGAATTGGGCTGGGATGCTTTTTACATCTTTAATAGCAACACACTGGGAGTCAACCAGGTGCCTGGCCCACAGGGCGCTACTTTTTCCGGTTTTCCGGCTGGCAACTGGCAAAATATCAGCCCAGGTACGGTTACCGCCAACACTGGCATCGCGGCTGTAGGTGTGAATGCTAATCAGGCACTGACCTTTCAGTTCCGCTCGGATCCATCTCAAAGTGCTGCAGGCTGGAGTTCCATTGTACGTCAGGTTCCAATTATCAACTGTATCATGACCGCTCCTGCGGCTCAAACAGTAAATACTGGAGCTGGTGCAGGATCTTGCTTTGCCAATGTACTCACAGCGTTACCAACCTTTACGCCCGGCGGCTGCCAGGCTGGCTTCGATCTGGAATACCGTATCAACGGTGGTGTACCAGTCCTCGTGCTCGATCCGATAAATACTACTATTAAGGCTCCCGTAGGCGTGAATGTCATAACATGGCAACTGGTCGACCCTTGCGGAGGGGGTGTAATTACTGCTGCAGTGCAAATCATTACAGTAAATGACAACACCTTTCCGACCATCACCTGCCCTTCCAATACGACCCTAAACCTTCAGGGTGGTTTTTGCGAAACGAGTAGCTATACCTATAACGTGACATGCGCTGACAACTGCTTGTTTTCCAAAAATGGCACAGTAAGTCATCCGATTGACTTCGGTACCGGAGATGCAGGTATCATGTTTGATGTTACAAACCAGAGTGGTAATGCCCTCACGCTCACTCAATTCGGTCCATCTATTGACATGGGTACCTGGCCTATGGAAGTTTACTATACAACGAATACTGGTTCTTTCTCAGGCTTAGAAAACAATGCAAGTGCTTGGACTCTGGCTGGAACGCAAATCGTAATGTCCACCTCTTCGGCGGTTGGAACACCTATTCCTGGGTTTGGTATTACCATTCCAGCTGGTCAGACAAGAGGCATCTATATCACAAGTAGTTCGGGTGCCCCTATGAACTATACCAATGGCAACCGCCAATTCAGCGATGGTACCATGCAGGTATCTTCATCGCCTGGTGTAGGTAAGATGTACCCATTTGGGACCACCTTTAGTCCCCGTTCATATAATGGATATGTGAAATATGCTGTTCCTACCAACGATGCTGCAGTACAAATATCTGGAATACCTTCAGGTGGAACTTACCCGATAGGCACAACCATCAATAAATTTATGTGCACTGACGCAGCAGGCAACACCTCTACGTGTAGCTGGTCGGTAACTGTGATAGGTTTTACGCCTGCTAACGAGGCCTTGTTTTGCAACGATCTGGTAAACTTTGCGATGGGGCCTGATTGTACCGGTAAATTGACTGCTGACCAGGTATTGGAAGGCAATCAATACAGATGCTACGACGAATATGTTGTTCAAGTAGACAAAACGCTTCCTTATGGCAATGGCCCTTGGGTTCCAGCTATATTTGATTGTACCGATGTTGGAAAGACTTACGCTACCCGCGTATTTGATGATAAGAATCACAATGGTATCTTGGATCAGGTAGAGAATAAGTGTGGAGGGAGTGTAAAACTCTTCGATGACATCAGTCCAAAAATTGACTGTACGCCAAGTCCGATCACGATTCCTTTCAACTTCCCGATTGATCCGCTTTTTTCGCAGAATACAACCATCCAGTTGCCCTTTACTAGCCAGGGTCTGCCGACCAATGTGATCGATGGTCAAACAAAAGAGTTTTTGATCCCTGTGAATTTGCCCATGAACGCAATCGTGAATGATGTGGATTTTCGGGTGAAAGTCTCTGGCGACGCATTATTTGCAGACTTGAATATTCAGATCGTAAGCCCATTAGCTACTACTGTAACCTGTTGGGATGGCTCACCCGCCGTTGGATGTGGACCAGTGCCACTTTCCGTACGATTTGATGATGAAGGAACTCCTGTTATTGCATGTAGCAACTATACATCAGATCTGAAGGCACAGATCCCATTCAACTTTGGATTGCTGAGCAGCTTCGATGGCCAATTGGCCAACGGTGTATGGAAAGTCCGCATCTCGGATCAGAATGCTGGTGGCGATATTTCCAAAATTGAAATTGCCGACTTGTACCTTACGCTGACTGGTCAATTTGGTGCTGGATTCCCGAATGGAATTTCTCCTGCACAAGTGATACCAAATGGCTTTCAGAGTTTTGTAGTCCCTAAATCGGCAGCAGCTATTTCAGGACTCGATTATTGCTCCAATGTGACGCTCTCTTATACGGATCAGACCCAAAGCCAGCTTTGCGCAACGGGCCTGTCGGCCATCATAACACGCCATTGGATATCCAAAGATGCAAGTGGTAACAATGCATCTTGCGACCAAACAATTAACTTATTGCGCCCTTCTTTGATGGACGTAGTCTTCCCACCTGACTATGATGGCGTGGATGCACCCTACTTCAAGTGTACAATTGGCGAATATCCAACACCAGAGTGGATTGACAACCATGGATTTCAAGGAAATCCGGAAGTCTTTGGTATTCAGAATGGCGGTAATATAGTTTGGGAACATCACGACACTCCAGTTTGGGGCTGTGATGGAAGCTATAGCATTTCCCGCTTGTGGAATGTAATAGATGGATGCTCTGGGCAACTTGGTACCCATATACAGCTTATTCAGGTAGTTGATAATGAAGGTCCTGTGTTTATCGCGCATCCTGCGGATGTGGTTATAACCACTGATCCATACGATTGCTGTGCAAGTATGTATCTTCCGGATGTCTTTTTAATGGACAGTTGCTCTCAGATAAATAACATCCATGCTCAGATAGCAACTATTGATCCAAACACAGGCTTTATTGGAAATATCGTTGCCGTAAATGGTGGTCTGTTTTCTTTCCCTGGCAACAACCTGGGCAATCCAGATAGTCTTGGATCTTTCGGCATTACCCCCTGTATTCCAGTTGGACATCATATCGTTACCTACATTGCCCAGGACGACTGTGGCAATACAAGTTCGGTCACTTTTAACCTTACAGTAGCAGACTACTCGCCTCCGCAAGCAGCCTGTGATGAGACGACGGTCGTATCGATTGGCAAGGACGATCCAAACGATTGTTTCCTGGCTAACTTAGCGAGTGCTCAATTTGCAGGAGTGACCTGGGTGCGTGCAACCACCTTCGATGCAGGTTCCTATGATCAGTGCAGTGAGATCAAGTTCACTGTTCGACGTTCAGAACCATATAGTGCTGCCATCAATCAATTGGATCACAATCCTTGTCCTAACAATGCTGGTGGCCAAAGCGAGTTCAGTCTTGCTACTGCTGAATCTGATTCGATCAAGTTCTACTGCACCGAAGTCGGTACAGAGCTTAATGTGATCCTTAGAGTTTACCAGTGTAATGTTGACGGTACAATATCAACCTATCTTGATGGAACGCCGATATTCAACGAATGTGAAGTTAAGGTTCAAGTACAGGATCGGTTGAAACCAGTTTGCTTTCCTCCTGCCAACGTCTCGGTCAACTGTGAAAACTTTGACCCCAGCCTTTGGACCTATGGAAGAGCTACGATCTATGACAATAGTTGTCTTGACATGAATTATGAATACCAGGGCCAAATAGGCCTATCACATGCCGCTAATGTCAACCAGTTCGATTCAGTGTGTAACAAAGGCACGATTATTCGTACGTTCCGCGCATTCGACTGCAATGAAGGAAGCTCGCAGTGTACCCAGCGTATTGTAGTTGATTACAAGCAGAACTATTTCATCAAATTTCCAGACGATGTAATCGTAAATGATTGCAACGGAACAGGATTGTATGGTGAACCTCAGTTTTTTGGCGAGGATTGCGAACTATTAGGAGTGAGCTTCACAGACCA
>CANJPT010000129.1 GCA_947476195.1 Lewinellaceae bacterium
GCCATTAAGGTATGAATTGGGGAGGCAAATTTTTTCTTTATCAAGGCGTGAGAAGGGCGCAATGCGGGACATTTTAACCGACGAACAACGCAGAGAAAGGAAAAATCAGACCGCCATATTCACACCTTAATGGCCGGACGCGGCACTAGACTAAAAACAAATCGGGCGTGCCGTTTCCGACGCGCCCGATTCTTATTCCATTCCGCGCTCCTGCTTGAGGAGAGTCAGAGCGGGGTTTACATCATTCCGTCCATGCCGCCCATGCCTGGGTGACCATGTCCGCCGCCACCGTCGCCTTTCTTAGGCTTATCGCTGATGACGCACTCGGTAGTGAGCACGAGGCCTGCAATCGATGCTGCCATTTCAAGCGCAACACGGGTTACTTTGGTCGGGTCAATGATCCCTGCTTTTTTCAGGTCTTCGTATACGTCCGTACGGGCGTTGTAGCCAAACGAGCCTTTGCTGTCCAATACTTTGTGGAAGACGAGAGAACCGTCTACGCCAGCATTTTCAGCAATGATGCGTATAGGAGCCTCCAGTGATTTGCGTACGATGGCGATACCGTAGTTCTCGTCTTCATTCACACCCTTGAGCGTGTCGAGGCTGCTGATGGCGCGTACGAGTGCAACACCACCGCCTGGTACGATGCCCTCTTCGATGGCAGCGCGGGTAGCGTGAAGTGCGTCGTCTACTCGGTCTTTTTTCTCTTTCATTTCAACCTCGGTTGAGGCTCCAATGTAGAGTACTGCCACACCGCCTGCCAATTTGGCGAGGCGCTCCTGCAGTTTTTCTTTGTCGTAATCGCTGGTAGTAGATTCGATCTGCTGTTTGATCTGGCCAATACGGGATTTGATATCCTCAGCTTTGCCTTTGCCACCTACAACCGTGGTATTATCCTTGTCTATGGTGATGCGCTCGCAAGAACCGAGGTGCTCAAGACCTGCGTTTTCAAGTTTGTACCCTTGCTCTTCGCTGATAACAGTGCCGCCTGTGAGGATGGCGATGTCTTCCAGCATGGCTTTGCGACGGTCGCCGAAGCCAGGAGCTTTCACGGCAACCACTTTAAGGCCTGCGCGGAGACGGTTTACCACCAACACTCCGAGTGCCTGGCTGTCCACATCTTCTGCGATAATGAGGAGTGGGCGACCAGTTTGCAAAGATTTCTCAAGCACAGGCACGAGATCCTGCATGTTGCTGATTTTCTTATCGGTGATCAGCACGTATGGGTTTTCATAGTCAACCACCATTTTCTCAGCATCTGTAATAAAGTAGGGGCTGAGGTAACCGCGGTCAAATTGCATTCCAATCACTTCTTCCATATAGGTGTCAGTGCCTTTGGCTTCTTCAACGGTGATTACACCGTCTTTGCTGACGCGTTTCATGGCGTTAGCGATGAGCTTGCCGATTTCTTCGTCATTGTTGGCAGAAATAGCAGCTACTTGTTGGATCTTGTCAAAGTCCTCACCGATCTGCTCGGTTTGACCTTTCAAGTCAGCAACAATGGTTTTCACCGCTTTTTCGATGCCGCGCTTCAAATCCATAGGATTTGCGCCAGCAGCTACATTTTTGAGGCCAGCTGTTACCATTGCCTGAGCGAGCACCGTAGCGGTCGTAGTACCGTCACCAGCAGCGTCAGCGGTTTTGCTGGCTACTTCTTTTACCATTTGCGCACCCATGTTGGCTACGGCATCTTCCAGTTCTATTTCTTTGGCAACCGTCACGCCGTCTTTGGTAATGGCAGGCGCTCCGAATGATTTTTGGATCACTACATTGCGTCCTTTAGGGCCGAGGGTAACTTTTACCGCATTGGCCAAAGCGTCAACGCCTTCTTTGAGTTTTTCGCGGGCTTCAGTATTGAAGTTGATTTGCTTTGCAGACATATCTTTACTAATGATAAATGTTAAGTGATGAATGTTTTTGGGTTAAATGGTTTGTCGGTTAATTGGTGATTTGTTGGGCCATCGCGGGCGATTTATTAGGGTCAAGCCAAGCGTAAAAGACTAAGCGTTGGCCCAATAAATCACCAATTAAACCAATCAGTTTTAAAGAATCACCAAGATTTCCTCTTCCCGCATAATGAGCAGGTCCTGGCCTTCGTGGCTGATTTCTTGGCCGGAGTATTTACCGTAAAGTACCATGTCGCCCACCTGGACGGTCATGGAGTGTGCGTCTTTGCCCGTTTTGCCAGGTCCGACTGCTACGACTTCGCCACGTTGTGGCTTTTCTTTTGCAGTGTCGGGGATGATAATACCACCTTTGGTTTTCTCGTCGGCGGGGGATGGCTTGATGATTACGCGGTCAGCGATTGGCTTCATACGTTTTGAACTATTTTTATTTTGGTGAAAGTAATTTTTGGACAATGGATTTTTGGACATTGTATTTATGGACAATGGACTTTTATTGTTCGTAGCTTGGAATTCCAAGATATACGAGACCTAGGTCCAAATGTCTAAAGGACAACGTCCAACGTCCAACGTCTGTAAGCTCCATATCAAACTTCGTGCTACGAGCCGGAAACTGCCATTTTTTCAGACACAACTAAGCCTTTTGTCAGTTTTAATGATGTTGGCTGACAAAAGAGGCAAATCTGTGTATTTTTCGTTTCAATATCATCTAAGGCTCTACTTTTGGCGGAATTTTCCGGCGGTCATTTTCCGGCTGAGATTTCTCCGCCCGAATATTCCAGAACACCAGTGTGACGAGCTGTTACTGGCTTAATTTGGCGGCAATGCTCCAAGGGCATTGGGTAAATAGTAGACTCGTAAAAACCTGCTTCTGGCAGCACGGCGATATTCCTAAAGTAATGATGGATGTGCCTTTTTTACGCCAACACTTCCGGTTCTGATTAGATCGCGCTCAATGCCAGAATCCCGAACCTGCGTAAACATACTCTTTCCGGATGAGAAAATCTACCAGACAGACCGATTTTGCACAAACTATATAGCTGACACATCATCTGAATGATCTTAATGTTGCGAGCGGTTTAATACATGCGGCTGACCCTTTGACCACAAAACGCACAAAACCCACGGTACTCATATTATCCTGTTGACCACATTAACCCTATTATCCTTATCTTTCGCCCTTAAAATTTTCGAGATCGAACTATAAATATGAAAAAAACACTCCTTTTTATTCTGTTTTTTGCCAGTTCGCTGGCTGTTTTTGCTCAAACAGAGCCCTACGAGTTCAAAGAATACAAACGTATTGATGCTACCTCTGTAAAAAACCAGGACCAAACGGGTACTTGCTGGGCGTTCAGTACGACTTCATTCCTCGAGAGTGAGGCTTTGCGAATAGGTAAAAAAAATCTTGACCTATCCGAGATGTATATTGTTCGGTTTATATATCGCCAAAAATGTGAGAATTATGTGCGGCGTGAAGGCACGGCACAATTTGGTGAAGGAGGTCTGGCACATGATGCAATAAATGCGGTAGCCCAGTACGGCATCATGCCTGAAAGCGAGTACCCGGGTCGTAAAGATCTCAGTGTGCCACTCAATCACTCGAAGCTTGAAAAAACGCTCAAAAATCTATGTGATGATTTTGTGAAGCTGGGCAGAGAGGGCAAGATTCCCTTCGACTGGTTGACAAGCATTGATCAGGCACTTGATGCAGAGTTTGGAAAGGTGCCGACCAAGTTTACCTTTAACAACGTGCTTTTTACCCCAAACTCTTACCGCGACTATCTTGGCTTGAAAACAGATGATTATGTGACCATTACATCGTTTACGCACCATCCATTCTGGAGCAAATTTATACTTGAGGTTCCTGATAACTGGTCGAATCAAGGTATGTATAATGTGCCCGTGAGCGATTTGATGCGCTGTGCAAAAAATTCCATCGAACTGGGCTTTACAGCAGCCTGGGATGCAGATGTAAGTAATGAAGGATTTTCTCCTAAAAACGGCCTTGCCATAATGCCTGCTACTTCCTGGAAAGATAAGGATGGTATTGCTCAAACCAGCACCTTTAAACTTTGGGAACCAGAGACGAAAGTTACACAAGACCTCCGTCAGCAACTGTTTGACCGTCATGTCACCACAGACGATCACCTGATGCATATTGTTGGGCTGCTTGATGAAAAGCATTCAGGGGTTTATTATGTGGTCAAAAACTCCTGGGGGGAGATATCAGAGAATAAGGGTTTCGTCTATTGCTCTGAGGCTTATATGCGTCAAAACACAATTTCTTTTACCGTTCATAAAAGTGCTATTCCGGAAGACATCAGTCGTAAACTTGGCCTGATCCCGGGTGAGGCAACCATTGATAACAGTAAAGGCGGGGGTAAAAGTGACCATACCTCTGATGTGCAACTAATGCCAGGCACTACTGCACGACCCTCTAAAATAAGTCCGCCACAAAAGGTATTAATGCCAGCAAAAAAAACACCTACTAAAAAGGCCTCGGATAACTAATTCATGCATCCACAAATCAATAATAAGATGAAATCCACACCACTAACGGAAAAACACATCGCGCTTGGCGCGAAAATGGCCGAGTTTGCAGGCTACAATATGCCTATTTCGTACGCTACGATCTCGGAAGAGCACAATGCGGTGCGCCGCTCTATGGGTGTTTTTGACGTGAGCCACATGGGCGAGTTCATCGTTCGCGGTAAAGATGCGCTGGCTTTTCTACAAAGCGCTACCAGCAACGACGTGTCGAAACTCAAGCCCGGCGAAATCCAATATTCCTGTATGCCCAACAAAAAAGGTGGTATCGTGGATGACCTGCTCGTGTATCGCTTAGATGACGCTCCTGAAATGATCGTGGAGGGCGAACAATCTTTTATGCTCGTTGTGAATGCATCCAATGAGATCAAAGACTGGCGCTGGCTCAAACGACTTGCCCGGGGCTTTGAAGTTAAAATGCAGAACATTTCGGCGCGTACAGGCCTTATCGCTATTCAAGGACCAAAAGTCGTGGAGGCGCTTAAAAAACTCACCGACATAGATCTTGGCAGTATCGGGTATTATTCTTTCCGTCGGGGTAAATTCGCTGGTTGCAAAAATGTTATCATTTCGGCTACGGGTTATACGGGCTCTGGTGGTTTTGAGATCTATGCAAAAAATAAAGACATTGCTAAAATCTGGGACAAGGTGTTCAAAGTTGGCGAAAAGTATGACATAAAGCCTTGTGGCCTTGGTGCACGGGATACCCTTCGACTTGAAATGGGTTATTGCCTTTATGGCAACGATATTGATGATAAAACGAGCCCCTTGGAGGCTGGACTTGGCTGGATTACCAAGCTTGGTAAGGCTGCAGATTTTCCTTCAAAAGCAAAATTCCTGAAGCAAAAAGCGGAAGGTGTAAAACGCCGCTTGGTTGGGTTTGTACTCGACGAACGTCGGGTACCACGTCATGGCTACGAGATAGAAAGCCGTCGTGGAGCTAAAATCGGGGTGGTTACCTCTGGAACACACTCAATTACACTCGACAAGCCAATCGGTACAGGATATGTGAAGATCAAACATGCCGAACCAGGCACAAAGATCCTAATAGTGGTCGGAGGTAAAAAACTGGAAGCTGTAGTGACAAAGATTCCATTTGTAACACCAGGCGTCTAACCATTATCAAGAAATTCAGGATCTTTAAAATTCAACTTGTTAACTTGATTTTCTAACTAACAGGATTCTTAAAAACTTCTTTCCTTTACCATCTGAAACAATCTGACAATCACGACAATCAACTTGCCAACAATATGGATTTCAATCAGATACAAGAGCTCATCCGCATGGTGAGCAAGCACAAGCTTTCCGAATTCAGCCTTAAAGAAGGCGATTTTAAACTTACCATTCGCAATCAGGTCATTGTTACGGAAGGGGCTCCACAGGTTGTAATGACCAGCGCTCCTCAGCAGGTAATGGCGATGCCAGTTGCAGCTGTACCTAAAGCAGAAGTCCCAGCTGCCGCACCTGCAGTTTCGGACGATTCCAAATATCTCGCCATCAAATCTCCGATGGTTGGAACATTTTATCGAAGTGCAGGCCCAGATAAACCACCATTTGTCAAAATTGGCGATACGGTGGACATGGGTACCAAAGTTTGCGTCATTGAGGCTATGAAACTTTTTAATGAAATTGAATCAGAGCTAAAAGGCAAGATCGTTAAGATCCTTGTTGAGGATGCTTCTCCTGTAGAGTATGACCAGCCACTTTTCCTGGTCGAACCAGCCTGATCTTTCAACGAATACTGATCAATTATTAGCGGTGGACCTTCTTCCAAGGTTTGTCCTAAGCCGTTCATATTGGATCGTTTATCGTTCATTGTTTATCGTTTCAAATAAAGATGTTTAAAAAAATACTCATCGCGAATAGGGGGGAAATTGCCCTCCGGGTCATTCGAACCTGCAAGGAAATGGGCATCAAAACGGTGGCGATTTATTCGACAGCCGACCGTGACAGCCTGCATGTACGCTTTGCCGACGAGGCAGTTTGCATCGGGCCACCAGCTTCCGCAGAAAGCTACCTCAATGTGCCTCGCATCATGGCGGCGGTAGAAATTACCAATGCAGATGCAATACATCCTGGTTACGGTTTTTTATCTGAAAATGCCGCTTTTGCTGAGGTGTGTAAACAATACGGTGTGAAATTTATTGGTCCTACCCCTGACCATATCAGGGCTATGGGCGATAAGATTACAGCAAAAGATACCATGCTTAAGGCTGGAGTTCCCTGTGTCCCGGGTACGCCAGGTCTGTTGGTCGATATAAAATCCGGCCTGAAAACAGCTGCAGAAATTGGCTACCCGATTATCCTAAAGGCCACTGCAGGTGGTGGTGGCAAAGGCATGCGTATCGTCTGGAAGCCAGAGGATTTTGAAGATAACTGGGATACCGCGCGCCGTGAAGCCAAGGCTTCTTTTTCGAATGACGGTATCTATATGGAAAAATACATTGAGGAGCCACGCCACATTGAGATCCAGGTAGCAGGTGATCAGTTTGGCAAAGCTTGCCACCTTTCGGAGCGTGACTGTTCCATTCAGCGTCGTCACCAGAAATTGGTAGAAGAAAGCCCTTCCCCTTTTATGACACCCGAATTGAGGGAGAAAATGGGTGAAGCTGCCATAAAAGCTTGTAATGCAATTAGTTACGAAGGAGTAGGTACCGTTGAGTTTCTGGTGGATAAATACCGAAATTTCTATTTTATGGAAATGAATACGCGGATTCAGGTGGAACATACGGTTACAGAGGAGGTAATTGATTTTGACCTGATCAAAGAGCAGATCAAAATCGCGGCAGGGCTTCCAATTTCTGGCAAAAACTATTTTCCGGAAATGCACGCCATCGAATGTCGCATCAACGCAGAGGACCCCTTCAATGATTTCCGACCAAGTCCGGGCAAAATCACTTCTTTCCATTCCTCAAAGGGACATGGAGTGCGTGTTGATACCCACGTTTATTCAGGGTATACCATCCCGCCGTATTACGACTCTATGATCGCTAAGATCATTTGCCGCGCCCGTACCCGGGATGAAGCCATCAAAAAGATGGAGCGCGCGCTGGATGAATTTGTAGTAGAAGGGGTAAAGACTACTGTGCCATTCCATCAGCGATTAATGCGTAATAAAGATTTCATAGAAGGAAATTTTACCACGAACTTTCTGAATACCTGGGATTTCAAAAGTGTGGAATTGTAGTGCCAGAACTTTTTTCCATGGGTTCAGGTTTGTGCCGGAACAGCGTTCCGGTATGTAGACAGGGGAGCGAAGCAGCAGGGTGTCCTGTTCTTTTGCTCCCCTTTTTTACCAAGTAGCTTTTTAGCCAATTATTTAGCCATGTTCAAATCCCGTACCCCAGCCTTGATTTTTATCTTCATCACGATGCTCATTGATGTCATCGGGTTTGGACTAATCATTCCGGTATTGCCTAAATTACTGGGAGAGATGACAGGCGGTAGTCTTAGCACTGCCGCGCAATGGGGTGGTGTTCTGATGTTTACGTATGCCGGTATGCAGTTTCTTTTTTCGCCTATTATTGGTGGATTAAGTGACCGTTTTGGACGGAGACCGGTTATTTTGGCCTCACTTTTCGCTTTTAGTATTGATTTTGTGATTCAGGGCTTTGCACCCAGTATCTGGTGGTTCTTTCTGGGGCGAATACTTGGTGGTATTACCGGAGCCTCTTTTTCTTCGGGTATGGCCTATATTGCAGATGTTAGCCCAATTGAAAAACGGGCACAAAATTTTGGCCTGGTAGGTGCGGCATTTGGTATTGGGTTTATCATTGGCCCTTTGGTAGGTGGCGTGGTCTCTTACCATTTTGGTATCCGGGCACCGTTTTTTGCAGCAGCAGGTCTGGCAATGCTCAATTGGCTGTACGGCTATTTCATTCTGCCAGAATCCCTTGCACCCGAAAATCGTCGTGCATTCAATTGGCGACGGGCCAACCCCATTGGATCATTACTTAATCTGCGTCGTTACCCAGTGATTCTAAGTTTGGTAGCATCCCTCATTTGTATTTATATCGCTGGACATGCCAACCAAAGCACCTGGACTTATATTACGATGAAAAAATTTGGCTGGGATGAGCGTTGGGTTGGGTACTCATTGGCTTTTGTAGGTCTTATGACGGCCATCGTTCAAGGCGGCCTCACTCGAATTATCATTCCTAAACTCGGGCCCCGGAATGCTGTATTTATTGGTCTGGGGCTTTATTCGATTGGTTATGTGCTGTTCGCATTCGCTACACAAGGCTGGATGATGTTTGCCTATGTGATTCCATTTGCTTTTGGAAGTATTGCCGGGCCATCCTTGCAAGGCATCATTTCCGGGCAGGTACCGCCCAATGAGCAGGGTGAATTACAGGGAGCACTTACCAGCCTGGTCAGTCTTACTGCTATTATTGGACCTTTGCTGATGACCAACTTGTTTGCGCATTTTACGGATCCTGCTTCGAGTATTCAATTCCCCGGGGCACCGTTTTTGATGGGGGCATTGTTGTCCTTGTGCAGTATGCTGTTGGCCATGCGATCCTTGTTCAAGCATAGAATCGAAGCGATTTAATAAGGTGCCAGGTCTTTTCTTAGAATTTGTTCCCTTTTATTATTGTATAAATTAAGCGCATGAAAGCCTCTACGCGTATCCTTATTCTTGTAAATGCACTTGCCTTTGTGGCTGTATTGCTGGTAAACTATTTAGCCAATGCACTTCCACTGAATGGCAAAAACACGGGTGAACTGTCAGATCAGTATGCAAACCTTTTTACGCCAGCCGGCCTGACATTTTCCATTTGGGGGGTCATTTATATTTGGCTGATGGTATTTATGGGGTTTCAATTGGTGTCACTCTTTCGCCCCTCACTTTCAGTAAGGGTCGAGCCAATTGTGGACAAAATTGGCTGGTATTTTGTCGCCACCTGTATTTTTAATGCAGCGTGGATATTTGCCTGGCATTGGGAACAGCTTGCATGTTCGGTCCTGATAATGCTGGCCTTTTTGGTAACCCTGCTTTACCTTAACGAAACCCTTGGCATCGGGCATTCCAAATTAAACAGCCTTGAAAAACGTATCGCTCACTGGCCTTTCGGTATTTATCAGGGCTGGATCACGGTAGCGACCATCGCTAATATTACGGCACTACTCGTTGGGAATGGCTGGCATGGTGGTGGCATAAGTGAGGCTGTCTGGGCAATTTTGTTGATCATTATTGGGGGGGTAGTGGCTGTTTTTATGATATTTCGACAAAATAACCTTGGCCATGGTTTTGCGGTTGCCTGGGCTTTTTTCGGAATTTATTTTAAAAGATGCAAGGTGGCAGAACCGGACTCCGAAATGGTAGCCATGGCTGCAATTGGAGCGATGGTCCTTGTTTTGGCGCTTACGTTGTCACGGTTGCGACGTTGGACGGCTTATTGATTTATTGTAGTATGAGCAAGTCCCTCGGCCATGAATTTCAGGGGGACAAGTATTGTCGCCTCAAAAGGAATACGGACCTTTCTGATACTGTAATCATTTACGCTCTCTTTTCCCTGAAAAAAGGCGAAAAAGGCGTTCTGGTAAACAGTTACGGCATTTATGCCGACCCTTTTGCGCGTGAAATGCTGGATAAACTGTTTATTAAACACTAAGATGATACGACTATTACGATACTACCTCCCATACAAGCGACTACTCACGCTTGCCATCGTTTGCAACATGCTCATGTCGATCTTTGTGGTGGTGAGTATCCCGGCCTTATTGCCATTTTTGCAGATCCTTTTTTCAGGAGCAGGGGATGGGGTGACTCCGACTCAGCCCCTTCCTCACAAATCAGGGTTTCAAAATCAACTCGACCTCTTTTTTGAGCAGCTCCTTCTCAACCATGGCCGAGAGGGTGCCTTACTCATCGTGTGCAGTTTTCTGGTGTTTGCTTTTTTAGGCAAAAACCTGTTCCGCTATCTCTCTTTGTATTTCCTGGCTCCTGTACGCAATGGCGTTGTACGTGACTTGCGGCAGAAAATGCTACAAAAAATGCTGGATCTTCCACTCTCGTTTTTTTCTGAAGAACGCAAGGGAGATCTGATGAGCCGCTTTGCAGCAGACGTACAGGAGATAGAATGGAGTATCATGGGTGTGATGGAAGCACTGGTGCGTGAGCCGATCGTCATTTCAGGAAGTCTGGCTTACATGTTATGGGTGGGTCCTTCCTTGACAGGCTTTGTATTTGTGCTTTTATTGTTCAGCGGCGTGATCATTGGAAGTATCGGGAAGACCCTCCGCAAACAATCGGGAGAGGCGCAATCCCGGCTGGGCACCGTGATGTCGCTGGTGGAGGAAACACTCGGTGGTTTGCGTATCCTCAAGGGATTTAATGCTGAAAAATGGCAGAGCGAGCGTTTTGGCAAAGAGAATGACAGTTATGCACACACCATTACACGACTTTCTCGCCGGCGTGATCTGGCTTCGCCCTTGTCAGAGTTTTTGGGCATTTCAGTGGCGTCTGTATTGTTGTGGTTTGGGGCAAAACAGGTGTTCGCCGGCGAAATAACCGGACCAACATTCATTACTTTTTTATATGCTTTTTACTCCATCACTGAACCTGCCAAAGCCTTTTCGGCTGCGACCTACAGCATCCGGAAAGGTCTTGGGGCCCTGGAAAGGGTAGAGGCGATTTTGGATGCCCCTTTGGCTATTCGGGATGCAGATAATGCGTTTGAAATTACTGAGTTTAAAGACAAAATTGAATTCAGGAATGTCTCCTTCCAATACGCCAATGCGGAGCGAGGGGCATTGGAAAATATACAGCTGGAAATACCAAAAGGAAAGATCGTGGCACTTGTGGGTGCTTCCGGCGCAGGGAAAAGTACCATGGCCGATCTCCTACCTCGTTTTTACGACCCAAGCGAAGGTCAGATCATTCTAGACGGGAAAAACATCCGTGATTTGCGTATGAAAGATCTGCGGGCACTTATGGGCATTGTGAGTCAGGAGGCGATCCTGTTCAATGACACGGTTCGGAATAATATCGCTTTTTCAACGGATGACGCATCTGCCAGTGAAGTAGAGGCCGCGGCAAAAGCCGCCAATGCCCATGAATTCATCATCAACCTGCCAGAAGGCTACGATACGAACATAGGAGATAGGGGCTCCAAGCTCAGCGGCGGTCAGCGCCAAAGGCTCACCATCGCCCGGGCCTTACTGAAAAATCCTCCCATTCTCATCCTGGACGAAGCCACTTCTGCCCTGGATTCCGAATCAGAAAAGCTGGTGCAGGCAGCTTTAGAACGGCTCTTAGAAAACCGCACCGCTCTGGTCATTGCCCACCGACTCAGTACGGTGCAGCACGCCAATGAGATCATTGTGCTGGATGGCGGCCGGATCGTGGAACGGGGGACACATGATAGTTTGATGCAGTTGAGTGGGTATTATCGGAAACTGGTGGATTTGCAGGCCATAGGATAATGTGGCCACTATAGTTAATGTGGCCAATGTGCCGGTGTGGTTAATTCCGCATACTGCCTGCTACCATTAATACCGCACTAATCCCAAGCCTTGTCATTCTGAAGGAACCCGTCCGCATCAAGGGCGCTTTGGGTGAGATTTTGCC
>CANJPT010000130.1 GCA_947476195.1 Lewinellaceae bacterium
ACAAAATATCGGTAGCAAAAAAATCGTCCACAAAAGGCACCCGTCCCGTAGGGACAAAATATCGGTAGCAAAAAAATCGTCCACAAAAAGTGCCCGTCCCGTAGGGACAAAATATCGGTAGCAAAAAAACACCAAATAAAATAAAAAAAGCCCTCGTAAGTGATTAACTTACAAGGGCTTATGCAAAATGCTTTGTAGTCCGTACGGGAATCGAACCCGTGTTTCATCCGTGAAAGGGACGTGTCCTAACCCCTAGACGAACGGACCTTTTTCCAAAAGCGGTGCAAAGATAGTCCCGTATAGTTTTGATTTCCAAACCAGTTTGAAAGTTTTTAACAAAAAGTTCTTCACGAGAGCAAAAGGCCTTGAAATAGGGCCAAAAACGAAGAAATTCTATTTAATAAATCTGATCTGGTAAAATCCGAGCGAGTCCTCCCCTACTTGAATTACCTGAAGGGTGTATTTCCCTGGTTCCAATTGCTTGTATGCTACGCCTGTGCCGCACCAATTCCCGTACCATGCAGAAAAAGCGACTCCATCCTTTTTACCATTCAACGAGCCTGTTGGATGATCATAGTCTCCTCCTGGGTAGAAACCTGCTTCAAAATAATCAAATGGTATGTAGGCTGTTGTCTCACCGGCAGCAATCAGTCCAACAAATGTCTTGTTGGTCTCGTCAAAATCCATGCTGGTTTCTTCTAATGCCGAATCCGTAGTATTTTGGAAGCGTACTAAGATCTGATCGTTGGGTTTGCAACAAGCAGCTGTAAACAGGATCGAAAGGGCAAAGGCAGCAAATAGTATTTTTTTCATGTTGGAAAAAATTTAGTTCACTGTCAAGACTGCCTTCAACCTGAAATTGGTTGGGGTATTTAGAAAACATATCGTTCCAGCAACTTTTCAACCTTCTTTTGAACATCCGCATCCACGACCAATTCCGGCGCATGGTGCGGTTTTATCCGGGCATCCAGTACGAGCGGTCCATGGCAGCCCCAATGCTTGTTTTCGGTAAAAGACCGAACCCCGTGCACATCATGGCTGGGATTGGCTCGAGTGAAGGCTACCCAGACAAAGTTGTTGAGCGTAGCGGCCGTGAAGGGGCTATCATCTACCAGGAGAATCAGCGGAACATGCTGCAGGTCAAAACCTTCGAGTCTTTGACAAAGTTCCGCCACCTGCGCCCGGGCGGATGGTTCAGTTTCAAACCTGGGCGCCTGGATGGCCAGAATACCTGGATAGCAAAAACGGGGTTCGCTAAACCCATGTGGCAAAGAGAAGTTATCCGGCAATTTAGCTTTAAGCGTCCGTCGCTGATCGCCCCGGCAGGCTGCAACGAGTTTAGAGCCTGCATTCCAGCCGGAACCGGAATAGTCGAGTGTATCCATGGTGGTCTTCGTCTGAAAATGAAGATCCCTGGTAAAATCCACCCGTTCCAGAAAATGTTTGAAAAAACGGGGTATGTCTTGGGTATCCAGCTTCGGGTCGTCCTCGCTGGCTGCGATGAACAGGAACTTGGCCAGGGAGGTTTGTCCAGAACCGATGATCCGGTTGGCAATGGTCAGGATCTCTTCTGGCACACGCTCGCGAAAAGGCATGTAGCGTTCGTGTCCGATGGCGAGCAACAATGGGTGTACCCCGGAAGCATCTACCGCATGTATATCTTTTAAGCCCGGAAATTCTTGTGCAGCCAAAGGCGCCACCAGCTCGTGTATCAGCCAGCCGAAGCTGCTGTCTTCCATGGGCGGGCGACCGACCACACTAAAATGCCAGAGCGGGTCTTTTCGATGAAAAACTTTGTGGACTTTCATCACGGGGAAATCGTGGGTCAACGAATAATACCCCAAATGATCACCAAAAGGGCCCTCCGGCTTTTTTACGTTTTTCAGGATTTCACCGGTGATGACAAAATCAGCATCGCTGCTCAGGAAATGTCCTTCATTGCGCGCATACCGAAAGCGCCGGCCAGCGAGCATACCAGCAAAGGTGAGCTCACTTAAGCCCTCTGGCAGCGGCATTATGGCTGAAAACGCATGACTTGGCGGACCGCCCACAAAAACACTGCAAAGAAAGGGTTGGTCGAGCTGATTGTACTTGGTATGGTGTACCCCGATTCCACGGTGCAGTTGGTAATGCAGGCCTATTTCTTCATTTTGAATATAGTCGTTTCCGGAAAGTTGGATGCGATACATTCCCAGATTTCCTCCCATGGCGCCGGGCTTGTCTGGGTCTTCGGTAAATACCTGCGGCATGGTGATGAATGCACCGCCATCCATAGGCCAACTCTTGATTTGAGGAAGTTTGTCTATCGTTGTTTCTCCCCAGGTAACCGAAGCACCAAAGCGGCTTTTCAACGGCAAGGCCGATAAAGCAGTAATGGGAGCTCCGAGATATCGGCCGGGGCTTTGCAGGAAATTAGCAGGGTCTTTTTTTAGTTCAATCACCCGTTTGACCGCTTCCAGGGTATGCCGGAAAAGAAATGCGGTACGCTCAAAAGTGCCATAAATATTGCTTACGGCCTGAAACGGGCTTCCTTTCACCCGTTCAAAGAGGATAGCCGGCCCTTGTCTGTCAAAGACCTGACGATGGATCTCGGCCATTTCCAGATCCGGATCCACTTCTTCTTGAATGCACAAAAGCATTCCGTGGCGTTCAAGGTCGCGCACGGCATCACGAAGTGAGGAGTATGCCATAATATTTATTAACCTATATCCAACAAGGGATATTTAAACTACCGCATAGGTGGCTGCCGGCGCTTCCCACCAGGCCGAAATCCCTTACCGCCCATCTGCGCCATCATACTCGGGTTCATGGACTGTCCTGCTTGTTTGAGTTGCTTTTCGACCTCTTTGATCTGGTCTTTTAGCATGGACTCGGTCACGTGGAGTTTTTTCAATTCAGCAAAATGATTCTGTGCTGCCCGGATATTGTTTTTACCTGCAGAGATCATTACCAGTTGAAGCATGGCTGCTCCGCGCTCGTTGTCGGAAGGCAGACCCGAATCAAGTGATTTTTTGATCCACATTTCGGCGGTGACAAAGTCCCGCTTTTGCATGTAAAGGGCACCTTGTGTCATGTAATAAACGCCCTTATAGCCCATCAGCAAAATTTTTGGGAAAAAGGTAAGTTTGAGCCTTGCCTCCGCTTCAGGTAGTTGTTGTTTGGATAAAAGCTGGTTGGTAGAAAGGATGGTTCCGAGCATGAGGTAGCCGGCAAGCAAAAGGATCCCAATGAGGAGGAATGGAAAGCCATACCAAAAACCATAAGCGCTCCACAAAGCGATGCCGCCCAGAATACCGCCCACGATCAGGGCAAAACGGAGGTAAATATTGATAATAAACATGAATGATATTTAGTTGAAAGATCGGGGGCTAAGGTACGCTGTTTCGGCAAAGCCGCAGCGCTGACCAGTAGTATTTGCCTCCCTGGGTAAAAAAACGTATCTGTTAAGGACTTTGGCCTGATTCTGGGCTCTTTTTTGAATGTCAAATCAATATCTAAGTAAAATTCCGGCAGGCTTTGTTCCTTTACCAGCGTAATCAATCTATTCAAATGCGTCTACTCTTCTTCTTGCTCCTGCTCACAGTGGCCTGTTCACCCAAAACATCGCCTCCAGCTGCCTCGTCCAAGCCAACTGCAGCAGAGTCCAACTCCATTGCCGGCATTACCCGTAATTCGATTGCCTACCCTGGTTACTTCCCATTCTGGTGGGAAGAGAAAACGGGGAAGTTATGGCTTGAAATCAGTCATTTCGACACAGAATTCCTCTATATCAATTCGCTGCCGGCTGGTCTGGGCTCCAATGATATCGGACTTGACCGGGGACAGATTGGCAGCTCCCGTGT
The DNA here is from genome assembly GCA_947476195.1 of Lewinellaceae bacterium. GTDB lineage: Bacteria > Bacteroidota > Bacteroidia > Chitinophagales > Saprospiraceae > M3007. Next base: position 3,843 of record CANJPT010000130.1, read on the forward strand.
CGTAAAATTTGTGCGTAGTGGGAACAAGATTCTGCTCATTCAGCCCAATCTGGCTTACCGGGCCAGTAGCGCTGACGTGCCAGAACGCCGCGCCGTAGAAGAAGCTTTCGCCCAGTCCGCTCTTTGGGGGTTCACGGTAGCTGCTAAAGAGGGCGACCGCTATCTGGTAGATTTTACGCCGTTTTTGATGCAGGATGCCCATGATGTCTGCGGCGCCCTTGCCCGCAGCAATCAGGGCGCTTATACAGCAGACCTGAGTCGCTCCGCCTTGTTTTTAGAACGGACTAAAAATTTTCCAAAAAACTCAGAATGGGAGGCTACTTTGACCTTCACAGGTAAACCGCTGGGAGATTTCATCCGTTCCGTGACCCCTACCCCATCGGCGGTGACTGTGCGCCAACATCATTCCTTCGTAGAATTACCCGATAATGGGTACAAGCCGCGGCAGTTTGACCCCCGAAGTGGTTATTTCGAAACAAGCTGGAGAGATTATTCTGTGCCTATTGGTGAACCTATAACACAGCGTTATATTCAACGCCACCGGCTGGAAAAGAAGGATCCAGGCGCTGCTATCAGTGATCCTGTGAAGCCGATCGTGTATTACATCGACCCTGGCGCCCCTGAACCGATCAAAGCTGCCTTATTTGACGGGGCCCGCTGGTGGAATGATGCCTTTGAAGCCGCCGGTTACCGCAATGCATTTATAGTCAAGGAGTTGCCGGCGGATGCCGATCCCATGGATCTGCGTTATAACCTGGTGCAATGGGTACATCGGTCCAGCCGTGGATGGAGTTATGGCAATACGGTGAGTGACCCGCGTACCGGCGAAATCATCAAAGGGATTGTTTCACTGGGTTCACTTCGGGTACGACAGGATTATCTGATTGCGCAGGGTTTGCGCTCCCCCTTTGATGGTGACCAGGACACTGATCCGGTATCTGAACAAATGGCACTGGCCAGGCTCCGCCAACTTTCTGCACACGAGATTGGACACACCCTGGGATTGGCGCACAATTTTGCAGCCAGCGTCCATGGCCGCGCTTCAGTCATGGATTATCCGCACCCCTACATCACGCTGACGAAGGACGGAGAACTGGATTTTTCAAAAGCGTATGATGATAAGATAGGCGCCTGGGACAAACGCGCCATTCTATATGGCTATCAGGATTTTCCTGCGAACCTCAAGGAGACGACCGAACTGGACAAGATCCTGACGGAGAATAACCGTCTGGGGCTTGGGCATATCTCTGACGAAGGCGCACGCCCGCCAAGCAGTGCTCACCCAACGGCACACCTTTGGGACAACGGCGCCAATGCAACAGATGAACTGTTGCGGCTGATCAGTGTACGGGAGCTTGCCTTGAAACATTTTGGAGCAAGAAGTATACCGATAGGCCGTGAAATGGCTGAACTGGAACACGTGTTGGTGCCGCTTTATCTGGCACACCGGTATCAAGTCGAAGCAGTATCTAAATCAATCGGTGGCGTGCAATACGCTTATGCAATGCGTGGGGATGGGCAGCCTACAAACGAGCCGGTGGCAGAAGCCGATCAATTGCGGGCCTTTGAGGCATTGATGCAAACCCTGCAACCTGAATTTTTAGCCTTGCCGGAGTCTATCATCCACCTGATTCCTCCACAGCCCATTGGTTTTGACCGGGACCGGGAGATGTTCAAAAGCAATACAGGAGGCTTTTTCGATCCCTTAGCGGCAATCGCAAGCAGTGCTGGTTTGACCCTGGATATGTTGCTTATGCCTGAACGCCTCAACCGGCTGTCTGAGCAGCAGGCACGCGGATCACTTCGTTCCTTTACGCTGGGTATTATGCTCCAACAAGTACAGGAGCGCTTATTTTCATCACAAAACGCTTCGACGCCCATGCTCGCGGAGATTCGTCGGCAGGTACAACAACTTTACCTCGACCGGTTATTTGCGTTGGCAATGTCCGATGCCACAACAGGGATTGTAAAAGGGAATGTCTTATTAAAAATAAACAACCTGGAAATCGAACTCAAGGAACGCCTAATCGTTGCTACGAACGTAGACGAGCAAGCTAACCTGACTTATTTAAGCTATCAAATGAGTCGTTTCCGGGAAAAGCCAGAGACCTTCAAAGCAGCACCCAGCAGTCTTGGGTTACCTCCGGGGCAACCGATTGGGTGTGGGGAGGAGTAGTGCCTGTTGTTGTTTCACAACGGGCAAAGGCCCATTTGCGATAAACCCTGCAGCCCCGACCTGCAAAATTGACGATCGGGGCTGCATAAATGGGAGCCAGGACTTTTTTGGTCGAGCGAAAGCGGCCTCAATTTCGAACTTGCCAGATGCGGCATACACGCTGAGCGTCATTGAATTTGCCCAGATTTGCAGACAAAATACTTGTCAGCCTTGACACAAAAGAACCGGGGTATGCTGCAATTGCAGCATACCCCGGTTAAAATCCTACCATAACCTAAATTCAGGTTATTACTTATTTTGCGTCAGCGAAGAAATCTTTCACTTTGTCTTTGTGAAGGATCAATTGCTTGTAGGTGTATCTACCCGTAACCGGGTCTTTTATGGCTTTCACCACTTTGACATGGTCTTTGCCAGAGCCAGCGTTTGCTGCACGTTGTGCAACACGGGCGTTTTTAGAGACTTTCTTAGCCATGGTATCTCAAATATTTGAGTAGTGAGTGAAATAATTATTTGATTTCGCGGTGCATGGTGTATTTACGCATGATAGGGTTGTATTTTTTCAACTCCATGCGGTCAGGCGTGTTCTTGCGATTTTTTTGGGTAATGTGGCGCGACGTGCCTGGCAAGCCGCTGTTTTTGTGCTCCGTGCATTCCAAAATAACTTGGATTCGGTTGCCTTTACTTTTCTTTGCCATGATGCAATTTAATTATTTTCCCATCTCGAATTTAATCAGGAACAGGAAAATGTTGAAATGGAATGAATAAGGTTAACAGCCTTCTGGCGTAGGGTAGTACGTGATCTCCCCTTTCTTCTCCAATTTTTTGATGTATTGGTAAATACCCAATTTGGAGATAGTACGGATTGCACTGGTACTTACCTTAAGCGTTACCCATTCATTCGTTTCCGGAATGAAAAACTTCTTTGTCTGAAGGTTAGGATAAAAGCGTCGACGCGTTTTAGCGTTCGAGTGGGACACATAGTTGCCCGTCACAGGCTTCTTTCCCGTCAAATCACAGATTCTTGACATTGATCGATAAATTTAAGTGTTCTAGTTGTGATACTGCCTTTCAAAAAATGAGTGTGCAAGAATAATCTCACACACTCAAACACTTAACAGTAGTGGGTGACTCCGAGAGGACTCGAACCTCTAACCTCCTGATCCGTAGTCAGGGACTCTATCCATTAAGCTACGGAGCCGTCCTATTGCTTTTCGGGGGGCAAAGGTAAACCTAGTACATTCTAAAAACCAAATCAGACCTTAAATTTTTATAAATTTTCTTGAGGTTGCTACATCTCCCCTTCCAATAGACATCACATATACCCCTGAAGGCAAGAAAGTCATATCAAAATCGACATAATTTTCAGAAAATTGAAGGGGAGTCAACTTCGACTCGAACAGTTGTTGACCCAGTATATTGAAAACCCGGAAGTTGTAAGGCTGGAAATTAGGGGTCTGATAAAAGATTCGTAGTCTATCACCTCCCTGCAAGGTACGCACCTGAATAATATCGAGTGGACCGACTGGCGCACCTTGACAAAGCTTCCGTATGGCCGACAGTGCAAGGGAAAGATCAAGATGACCGCCCGTGGTGGTGATCCCTGCCAGGGTAGCATTAGGTTCGGTATTTTCCAAAATTGCGTCCCGAACCCGACGGGCACAACTAATTGGATCCGTAAGCGCATCGGCGGTGAACGACTCGCAACCCAGACTATAAAGCAGCGCTATACCACCAGTGACGTGGGGGGTGGCGGCAGAGGTTCCTCCAAGGGCACCGTAGCTTGGCACATCGTTGTTTATCCCTCCGCTATTATAGGTAGAATAAGAATCTGTGCCGGGCGCACCCAGGTCAATTGAAACACTTCCATATCCAGCGTTCATTTCTTTGGCACCCGTTTTTTTGATATTGGTTACGGTAATCAGATATTCGCTGGTACAGGTAGTTGGCATATCCCCTACTACATCCACATCTACATTGCGATTCGTGGTAGCTGCTACACTCAAGACGCCCAATCTTCCAAGGGAATCATATACCGAACACCACATTGGATGATCGGTCTCCTTCCAATCATCAAAGCCAAAGGAGGCGTTTGTAACAACGACAAATGCACCTTTTGCACCATTGGTCTGATTGTACAACCGCCGCGTATTTGCCACATATTCATACCCTTCAATAATATTGCTTTCGTAATCGATTCCAGCAATGTTCATCAGTTTTACGTTCCAGTTTACCCCTGTAACCCCTAAACTGTTGTTCCCTTTTGCCCCGATTATGCCATTAACGGCCGTTCCATGATATGCTTTGGTACCCAGGTCATCGGCCTGAGTCTGCGGATTCCATCCGCCAAAATCATCGATAAACCCATTGTTGTCATCATCTATTCCATTGTTGGGAATCTCATACCAGTTCCACCAACGGTTTGGAGCCAGGTCAGGGTGGGTGAACAGTGCACCTTTTTCCAGTACTGCAACTACAATAGTATCTCCATTAAGGGTCAGGCCACCTGTGGAGGTCTCCCAAACGTCCGGGGCATTGATGAGCGACATATCGCCTTGACGCCACCATTCCGTATCATTGGGTTCGAGCGAACGTTCTTCCACCTTGTGGTTCCATTGAGCGGCCTGCACCGATGGCATTCGGCGAACCATGGCGAGCAATTGTTCACCATTGTCTTGGTTTTCATTAAATTGGAGCAAGTAAATCCCCCAGCTTTTAGCCACGTTTTTCTTCAGGGAAAATGCGTTGTTTGTATTTCGATTGAGGGTTGAAAGTACCGTTTGGAGGCTTGAGCCAGGTTGTAGCTGGACTAATATTTCACCAAAGCGGCGTTCTGTCAATGGCTGTTGGGCAAAGAGGCCTCCGGCCAATAAAAAAGTCAGCAGCAGGCAGGTCGTGATTTTCATGTTTGAATAATTGTTTGAATGCTGGGGCGATGAATACGAATTCGTAGTTTTGGTTGCCTCAAAGAAAGGGTAATTGTGCAAAAAGGTTGGGATATGTCGGATAGAAAATTGGCCAGTATCGGACAAACAATCCTTCCTGTTAGTTTCTGACCACCCTAATGACTGCCTCATCTATCTTTCCATTTCCTTTTAGGTGTAGTATTCCGGCATATTCCCAGTTGTCGCCCACCCAAAGATATGGCGAAAGGAACTGTGGTTTACGCACCAACTTTTCAAAGCCCTCAAATGCATCCGGCTCTGGTGTATTCATACGACGGACGGTTCGCTCTTCTATCCACAAGCATGCGCCTTGTTCTATCTGAATGAATCCCTTGGGAGGCAGTAGAATATTGCCGGTAATTGTGAGAGAAGCCCCGGCTTTTAAGATCACATTGGCATAGATGCGCCTATCTTCTGTCCAGATCTCCGTACCTGTTATAACCCAATCTGCGCCTGGGCTCCCGTAAGTGGCACTTTCCTGGACACACTGCCATAGAGATGGATAGCCACCAAGCAGCTGATGCATGGTGGCAATTTCCTGGGTGGTCAGATAATCCCGCAAACCTCCAAACTTCGTGCGCATCAAGGCATGCTTTTGGGCATCCGGCGTATGACCCAGTCCCATGAGGTGTCCAAGTTCATGCGCAATGCTTTCGCCCACCTCATATTCCATGGTCCAGTCGGGTTCATGCAGGATGTTTCGTTTCCACCAGAGTTTTAGCCACACATTGGCGACATGACAACGCATAGAATGGTACTTGCCATTCAGATAAGAACCGGGCTGGACAACTGGTATTTCGCTGGCTGCATGTTGCTTAAAAAACACCCGATGGTCGTAATCGGTCGTTGTACCCTTGACGACCATCTCCTCATACAGCTGCCCGTCCGTTGTAAAATACAGATTAATGGCTTTTGGCAAGGTATCGCTGCCGTAGATCTGGCGGTCTAAGGAGTCCAGATACCAGCCGGACAGATAGGGAACGCCTGCAAAATTGTGGTCATTGCGGTTATTCCAGCCTTTTTCATCCTTGACAAATAGGATCTTAGGCACAAACTCAACCTTGGCATTGGACAAAAACGGGAGGTTCTGACCCGGGTAATACGCCTCATTTCTATTGGTCAATTCAGCATAAACGCCGTTTGTCACGTCGATCATGTTTCGGAGAAAAGTCCGGTCAGCGGCATTGTCCTGAAAATTCCCCGAGCCATCCGGTCGCTGAAGAATGACAAGATTCACATTGACTTTCAGCGGATTATAATCAGCATTAGGCAGATAGCGGGCACTTTGGGCAAAAAGGGGGTCAGGAATCAGCAGGACGAGGATCCTTGCTATGATGCAGACTTTCCGAAGGATTTTAAAAGCTTCCATTTTTTCTAAACGTTCTACTTAGCCCCTAAACCTACCTTCATAAAACTCCACGACCCTTTCATCCGTGATCACATCCTGCGGGCGGATGCGATGCCGAAGCACCACTCCTTCCAGGGTGCGGCACCGGCTCAGCGCAACATAGAGTTGGCCGTGTTCGAATGCCCCGCCGCCCAGATCGATCAGCACCCGATCAAAGGTTTTGCCCTGACTTTTGTGGATGGTAATGGCCCAGGCCAGGCGCAGGGGGTATTGACTAAAAGAGCCTACAACCTCCGTTTCGAGCCCTCCGGTGGCCCCACCTTTATAACGAATGATCTCCCATTCTATTTTTGCTACCTCAATGCGGCGTTTTTTACCATCCGGCCCTTCTGTTTCTACTACAATGGTATCTTTATTCAGCAGCGTGATCCTGCCGATGGTGCCGTTCACGAACTTCCGTTCCTCGATGTCATTCCGTACAAACATCACCTGGGCTCCTTTGCGCAAGCGTAGCCCGAAATCAGCAGGGTACAGGCCTGGATCAAACTGGCCTTTTACTTCGGCGATAAACTCATGTTCTGGGGTTTCTAACAAGGAAAGTTCCCGTTGATTGATCTTATCAGCCGTCGCATTTCTGGCACAAAGTGTGATATAGCCATCCGTTTCGGAAAAAGCTGGCTCATACCGTTCATTCAGGTCTTCCAGGTCGTCATAATCCACCTCATTGACACGAACTGCCTCCAAAAGCCGCAGGAAATGCCTGGATTCCTGGCGGTAAACTTTTCGTAACTCCAGGGTTTCCAATTGAAAATCAGGATCCTGAAAGATCTTTCCTGAAAAAAAATAGGGTGACTCATAATACTCACTAAAATAAGCTGCTTCAATTGGGTCGCGTGTGACCACGGGTGGCAATTGAAAGAGATCACCAAAAAAAACGACCTGTACACCGCCAAACGGGCGATAGTTTTCGCGGTTAACCCGCAGAAATTTATCTATGCCATCGAGCAGATCTGCCCGCACCATGGAAATTTCGTCAATAACCAGCACGTCCAGGTTTTTATAAATCCGCAGCAGATCTTTGCGTGTCACTTTTCGGGCGGCCTCGCCCGGCGTAACAATACGTGGCGGGAAGCCAAAAAAGGAGTGGATGGTCTGACCCTGAACATTGAGCGCGGCCACACCAGTTGGGGCCAATACGGCCACTTTTTTGTGGGAAGTGTTACGAAAAAGCTGGAGGAGGGTACTCTTGCCCGTGCCCGCTTTTCCGGTAATGAAAAGGTGAGTATCGGTTTTTTCCAACACGTCTAATGCGTGGCGGAAGTCGTCGTTGAGTTGAAGTAGTGGTTGGCCTAACATGTTGCGGTGCAAAGATGCGCAGAACCTACCAATGGCTTCACAAATGCCTCCACTCTTCGGCAAAGTTTACAACTTGACCAGGTAGGATTCGGAATTTTCACCGTTTGATCCTGAAAAACTGCTGTTTCCATTTAACAGTTCACTTTAAGCACACCCTGTTTTAAGCTCTGGCTGTTAATTTTATTAAACTAACCTAATTGCACCCAACCAAAGCATTTTCGGCCTTTGAAACCATTGACATTTCCACCCCA
>CANJPT010000131.1 GCA_947476195.1 Lewinellaceae bacterium
CTGAAAACCAAGCAGAAGGTCGCCACCAGTTTCCAGACTTTCAAAGGTGCGCAACACTATGCGCGTGTCCAATCTTTTACTTCATCCTTGCGCAAACATTCAATGAACGTATTTCAGAACCTGATTAATGCTTTTGATAGAAAAGCTATAAATTTTCAGGCTGGCTAAGTTTTTACAAGTTTTTAATAAATGGTCTGAAAGCGTTTTCAAACGTTGGTAAATACTCAAGGAAAAACTGGTTCATTCTTTCCCAATGGTTGTCGTTAAATAGGTTTACATCTTGCAACTCAAATTTAATTCTACTCATTTTATTATCCGCCAATTCTTCCCAATCTAAAGGGTTACCAAACTCCTGTTCAATAGCTTCTTTGCTTTTTATTAATTTTTTGAAATAGGCTTTGTTTTTATCCTTGCTTGATGTCGAAATGCCTAATTCAATTCGAATATGTGACTTTGTTATTATTAAAGTGTAAGCTAATCCGCCAATGCCTGCTCCTGTGCTTAGCCAATGGTCTTTTGATGGACTTACATTGTCAAATAGATTTGTGTCATCTAAAAGCGGTAATAGTTGTTGCCAATACTTTTTTCTGATGCTGAAACGGTTAGGCTCTGTTTTACTTTCACCATTCGAAGAATACTTAATTAAAAGTTCGTCTTGTAATTCAAATAAGTCAAGCAGTTTTTTCAGAATAGTAAACTTCGAGTTGCTGTCTATATTTGATTCTATATACCAACCATTCACAACTTCTTGTGCTGCTCTGAAATCCTTTGTTTCTCTGGTTATTTTGAAAATGTCCTGATTGCTGATAAGTAATTGTGTATTTTTCTCATAAAGTTTACGAATCACATAAAAATACATTTGGGCAACGGTGTCTTCTTCCACTTTTGTGTTTTCAAAAATGAAGTATTCCAACTTTTTATGTGTCGGACTTTCTGCATCAAAGATATTTTGCTCTTCCGATTCATCGGCATCTGCTATTTCAATGTCGGGTATCTCCCATATTTTCAAAAATCGCTCATAAATTATATTCAGTCTTTCTTCATACTCGGCAACTGACCACTTATCTAATGACTTCAAATAGGAATTGAGCCAAAGTCTGCTGTAATTATAGCCTTGCTCGTTTCCATCAATATTCATTTCCTTTTTCTCCTTAAAGGATTTGTTGCTTAATGCTCCGTTATTGCCTGATAGCGTTAAGTTGGCAATGGTGTTTAGGTATTTCTCTTTGAACTGGAAATAATCTTCAGGTGAAATATCGGTGTTCCAATTATCACTAGGATTTTTTGGGAAAATATGTTCAATGGTTATATGCTCATTATTGGTGTTTACATATTCCCGATTGTTGTAATTCTCCAACATCTCAAACAAATAGTTTCTGTTTTTTGGTTGAGTATTGTAAAGGTCTTTGTCTTTCAGGGCTGTTTTTAAATCTTCGTTGCTTGGAAACTTCGCACTTCCTTTTTTCTTTAATAATGCTTTTGCAATGCTTTCATAATACTCTTCTGTATCAACTTCTGAGTAAAGTGTCATAAAGATTTTATTCAAAGCATTTGTCGGAAGCCCCACAATAAACCTTCTCCAAGCGTAGCTTTGAACCAATTTTAAAACCTTCAATAAATCTTCTTTGCTTAACAATCCGTTTTCGGCATCTTCAAACACTTGTAATAGAAAAGGAAAGGCAACATTAATTTCCAAACGATTGATGTATTCAAGCTCTTTCCGTATGCTTGTATCGGAAACGGTTGAAGGATTCACAAGCTTTTTGTAATGGATGGAAAGTGATTTTATGTTTTCCAATTCCTGATGATACGCTTCATCTTTTTTGTTGGTATAAATGCTTTTAAACTCAGCGTAAACCTTGTTCTTGTTAGGAATTTTCTTATTTCTAAGTGTAAGGTAGTCACGAATAAATTCAGAAACCAAAGAGCTTTGCTTTACATAATCTCTGGCATTTTCTTCAATTGGACTCCAAATGGTTTCAAAAATTCGGTTTTGGTCTTTGGGTGGTAAGTCCATCAAAATGTAATTACGAATCAGGTCTGATTGCGACAAGTCTAAACCTGTTGAATTTAAACTTTCAAAAATCCGTTGTGGGTCGTCTTTATCACGTTCCAATGAAATTTCAACAAATATTAGACGATTTAAACCCCTGAGTATCGTTTCAAAGTTTTCTTCGGTGATAATGCTTCTGAAAAAGTTGTAGTTCTCGGTAACATTAGAGTAGGGCAATGAACTATTATCTGTGCCCAATAAAATAGCTTTGAACGCTACAGAATTGGCATCTGTTTGTTTCAGTTTTAATTTGCTCGATTCGTTTTTTACATATTGGTTGGTCAAAAACATATTGTAAAGCCGTTCTGCATCTTGAGCATTTCCGCTATCTTTCGCAAAACGATATAAGGCAACATACAGAATATTAATCGTTGTAAGTCGCTGTTGACCGTCTATGATAACTAACTCTTTTACTTCGCTGGTGCTATATGTCCCTTCGTGTATAAAAACAATACTGCCAATAAAGTGAGTGCCCCTGTTATCAGTTTCTACCGAAATGATGTCGTTCAAGAGTTCCTTGCACTCTGTATTTGTCCAATCATAATTTCTTTGATAAACAGGAATTACAAACTGCACATTTGGAGCTTGCAAAAAATTATTTATTTGTAGTTCGTTAGCTTTCATTTATTATGGTTCATTTACAAAACTTGCTTCATAATCTTTTCTACTGAGCACGGTATCAAACAAGCCAATATCTTCTCCTGCGTGTCTGTTGATTCCGATATATTCCAAACTCGCATCTTCGTAACGTTTGAATTTGTAAACGGCATCATTCATTAGGGCAGAATTGAAAACACCAAGACTTACCAATAACTCAAAGTCTTTTACGGTTAGTCCTGTTACCTTTTTGAAAAGTCCGGGTTCTAACTGTGTGATTACATCTCTCAAACTTCTTTCTCGGTAGTCTGTGAGATACATAAACACAGGAACACGAGTAGCGAACTTGATTAACTTGTCTTGTATTTGTTTTCTAAGGCTTTTGTATTCTTTTTCTTGTTCTGTTAATTCTTGCTTTTGCTTTTTCGTGAGTTCTTTATCGTTGGCTTCTTTCTTTGCCTTTTTTACAGCTTCTGATTTATTGATAATGGTTTCAATGTCTTGATTCAAATTCCTGAAGCCTTCAATGCTCATTAAAGCTTTCATTGCTTCTTCGTTTGCCATCAATCGGGCAAGTGTGTTGTTGTCAACATTTACAAGCAATGCACTTTCCCAACGCCTTGCTAAAAGCGTTGCAGTTGTGCCACTCATTGCCATATCCAAAATTCCTGCGGCATCTACTTGCTTCATTGAACTTCCGTCATAAGCCAATACTGGCAGGAAGTTTATAAACTCGGCAACTTTTGCTTCGGGGTTCGATTCATTTACATTCAGTCGGCAACTGTAATCGGCAATTTGTCTTAATGCTCGGTCGGGAGCAAAGTCAAAAACATAACATTCTTCTTTTAGAATTTCTTCTTTGTTTGGTGACTTACTATCAGGGTTTTTAATAACCCAAGGCGTTTGCACACGGAAAGCTGCTTGAAAATAGGTTTCAGGGCTGGAAGAATTACGCAACATAAAAATTCCCGTCCAAGGTTTTACCGATACCCCTGTGGTTAATTTTCCGCACGAAAGGGTAATGGTTTTTGATTCCAAAGGATTGTCGGTCATTGCATCTAAAATGGGAGGTAATGCTTCTATGCCAATACCTGCTTGCGTTCCTGCGGCAACAACAACTTTGTAGTCTTTATAAAAAATATTTTGTCTTTTTTCAAGCAGTAGTGCCATTGCGTTACAAGCTGAAACGGTGGGCAAAAACCAAAAGGTGTGATTTAATACTTTGAGCAATGGTGCGTGTGAAAATGGCAAGGGCGGTTTTTTAGCTCCCATTTTCAAGTGGTCAACGGTGGTTTCGCTGAACGAACCCCGAATTAAATCTAACCATTTTTGTACTTCATCTTCGTATTTGAAATGTGCTTTTCGTCCTTCACCTTCGGCTTTAAAAAATATGTTTAAATCAAAGCCGTCAAACTCACCTTGCATAGCAATTTGGCGAATGGAATCAGGTAATTGATAGGTGAGCATTACCATTCTTGGTAAGGCTGCATAAGGATTTGGACCTAAGGAATCGTCCCAATTTTCTTTTGCTCTTTGCTCGTCTGAATACGTCCAATTGAAAATTTGCTCTTCGATAAATTCGCCTGAACTAATAGCACGAAACGGAGTGCCCGACAAATACAAATAGTGATTGGTGCTGATTGGGATAATCTTCTCTAAGTGTTCCGCTTTGTCTTCTTCTGCAATCCCTTCTTTTTCAATCTTTTTGTATTCTTCAATTTCTTTTTCGGCTTCTAAGTCTTTACCGAATAAATCTTTGGCGTTTTCTCGCCAAGCCCCAAAATGGTATTCGTCAAAAATGATACAATCCCACACGGTAGCGTGTACCCATTCATTCTTGGCTTTTATTCCGCCTGTATTGGTATTCTTCCCTAAAAAATCCTGAAACGAACCAAAGCAAACCAATGGTTTTTTGGTGTCAATATCTTGGCTTGATAGTTCATCTGCGTGTTTGGAAATAAATTGCCAACCTTTAAAGTCAACGTGAGAAAGTAAATCTTCTTTCCAAGCATCTTCAACGGCTGGTTTGAAAGTAAGTACCAATAATTTTTTCCACCCCATCTTTTTAGCCAATTGATAACTGGCAAAGGTTTTCCCAAACCGCATTTTGGCGTTCCATAAAAAATGGGGTGTTCTGTCTTTGTTTTCTTTCTTGAAACTCTTGAAATAGGCAATGGTCTTGTCAACGGCTGCTTCCTGTTCGGGTCGCATACCGAACGAAAGCACTCGGTTTTCTTCTGTTTTTTCACCTGTTTTAATTTGGTGAATGGCTCTATGCAAATCATTCAAAGTGCATTTATACCATTCGCCACTTGCGTTTACAACTTTCCATTCTCTCAACAAACGGTGTACATCGTGGTCTGTGAAAGAACTACCGTCACGTTTCATTGCCGATTCTTCAAATACAATTTTATATTGAATGGCTGCCGTACCCAACTGCTCTTTAATACGCTGTTGGGCATTGCGGTCGGTAAAACCGATTTTCAGCAAACCCTTGTGCGTATCCACACTCACCAATTCATAAGCGTATATGGTTGGATTGGTGGAAGGTCGGGGTGGAAAAAATTCTTTTTTACTCATCGTCTCCACTATTTTGTGAAACATCCATTGGTCTAATCATACTTTCAATGAATGCAATTTCATCATCCGTTAAATCATACTTTCTATAAAGTTTTTCGTCTGTCCAAGGTTCCAAGTAGTTCTGTTGTGGAACCCAGGTGTAAGTTGACCGTGTCGCATCTTGAGTGAATTTTCTCAATGATACAAGGAATCTGAAAAACTTAGTTTGATAATAAGTATTTAAGTTTAAAGCTTCGTTATGAGACTTGACAAAGAAAAAAAGAAAACTCTGTGTGCAAACTGATGGTGAGCTTGCTACAAGAGGTTTACCGAGCACAGAATCTGGGATTTTTTGACCACCATCTGAACCAGCCTTGGGAACTAAAACTTTCCAAGTTTCAATCAGATGGGTGCTCTTTGTGATCTTATCCCTTGAAATCCATCCAATATCTCTTTTCCCTTTCTTTATAAAATGTAAAGGAATATCTCCATCTTTTTTCTTGTTACTGAAGTCATTAAAATTTGAAGTCCATCCAAATTCTTTGTCAACTGATAAAATATTAATTATAGATTGCTCTTTCTTACTTAATACTTTCCTCAAAATAGGTAGTGCTCTACTATCCCGAACCAATATGTCAAATTCACTCAAATTCCTTATTGTTGAACCAATAATTTCGTTATTCCGAATTGATGTGATTTCACACTCCCCATTGTATTCACGTTCCCACAGAAAATAGCAAATACCACCTTTTACTTCAACCCCATTAAAGATTTCGCTTGATACTGGGAAATCAACTATTTTTTTTATTTGCTTATCTGCTAACATTGTTTTCCGAAAATCATTGAGTCCTAATCCACTTGCCATCCACCTTGAAGGGATTATCATTGTCAAATATTTGGGATTTAGTTTTTTGGCTTGTTCAATAAATTTATTGTAGATGGGAACATCTCTTGTTCCACCGTCAGAACCTAACTGATAAGGTGGATTTCCAACGATAACGTCAAATTTCATATTGAATATTTTTTCGGGTTGATCTGTGTGAATAAAATTATAAGCGTAAGTTTCCAAAGCATCTTCTCGGTCATACACTTCTTGGCTTGCTCCGCAATAGGTGCATTTCCCATTTTGCCAAGTGTGTTTCATTCGTTGGTAGCGAATGTTTCCTGGCTCATCATTAAAGGTTTCACAAATGGAGTATTTGCCGTTGGCTGTTTTGGAGCAATACACGCTTCTGCGAGATAGCAAGGCGGTTAAATCAGTAATGGCAATGCCATACAATTGTTGGCTAAAAATGTGGTTAATGCGTTCTTGCTTGACGGGTATTTGGGTTTCCAAACCCTTCATCAGGCGTTTTGCCATTTCCCTTAAAAACACACCACTCTTGGAAACAGGGTCTAAAAATTTAGCGTTTGGGTTGCTCCACAACTCGGTAGGTAACAAGTCCAAAATCTCGTTTACCAAACTAGGGGGGGTAAATACTTCGTCATTGCTCAAGTTGGCAAGGCAGGAGAGTACATCTGGGTTATAGTTCGTTTGTATCATCTTCGCCAAGTTTTAAGAAATGAATAAGCGGGAAATCTTTTACGGGTTCGTCAATTGCTGCTGCATTGCCTTCGTCATTGAACATTGCAAACTGGTGTGTTTTCTCTACTAAAAATTTAAACATATAATCTCTACGTTTCAACATTGAACCATTAACAGTACTCCACTCTGAAAATATAATTGGTTTCTTGGTTTCGGGATTGGTAAAGTCTAATGCATCACCCCAAAGTATATTTCTGCTCAATAAAAACCGAACAGAACGAATACACTCTTTTTTTACTTGCTTGAATACTTTAGAATACCAATTGGTATAAATGTTAAGCAATCGGTCTCGACATTCTTGGGCGTTATCTTCTAATATGTCAACCCCGTATATACTTGATACTGCAATCACCGAATAGCGTTCCCACTCCATTTGATTTTTACTATACCTGCTGTCAACTACCGCTAATTTTCGTCTCAATACTTCGGCTAAAAAGTTGCCGTTACCGCAAGCAGGTTCAAGAAAACGAGAGTCAATTCGTTCCGTTTCGTGTTTCACCAAATCAAGCATAGCGTTTACTTCACGGTCGTTTGTAAAAACTTCACCGTGGTCGGCAACCCGCTTTTTGGATTTTACTTGATTGTCTGTCTTTATATCTTTTGTCAATTCGGTCACTTTTATTTTTAATATTTTCAGTCGTCTAAGTTACTTTTTTCTGTCCGCTTGTTTGTCGGCGCGTTGGCAAAAAATGGCTCTTTTGGTTTTTCAGCGTTGGGCTGTGTGTCGGCAAAAACCAAATGTGCCATTTGTGCGGTTGGTTAAAAGAAATTTTAAAAATGCGAAGCGTCGGCTTTTTCTTTCAGTTGTCCCAATAACAAAACGCGGTTAGCCTGTTTGTCTGTCCGCTTGGTCGATATGGTCTGTATGTCGAGTCCATTTTAAGTTATTGTCTTGCAGTGTAATCTGGCTTTTTAGTATTGGTGCCAACTTATCCTTCCCGCAACTCCATGAACGGCTATCCGCCCTTTCGCGAAGGATTTTCGTATGTTGCATCTACTCAAGCAATTATCGAAAATCCTACATCAGGCGAAGTTATGAGAAATTGGGGCAAAACGCGAGCGTTTCCGCCAGTAATTTTCCGTGGGAAGCAAATCCGCTGTTTTTTGTTTGCCGGGGTCTCCGCCGGACCAGGTAGCCCACGCTAAAATAATCAATGAAAACAACAAATCAGAAGACAAGAAGCCGGATTTTTGCACCATCATGCAAATACCAGACAGCATTCAGATCCACGACCTCAGGTTCGTGCCACTTATTTCAGAAGACGAGATCCAAGACCGAGTCCGTGTCCTGGGTCAGGAACTGACCGATCGGTACCGCGGCAAAAACCCCTTGTTCATCAGTATTTTAAGCGGAGCCTTTGTGTTCGCTTCGGACCTTATCCGGGCTTTTGACAGCCATTGTGAAGTGGGCTTTGTCAAACTGGCTTCCTATACAGGCACCCGTTCTTCGGGCGATGTACAAACGGTCATGGGCCTCGATAAAGATCTACGGGGCCGTCATTTGGTGGTCGTAGAAGATATTGTGGACACCGGCCGGACACTCCATTTTTTCCTGGAACATCTGCGTGCGCAACAACCTGCCTCTATTTGTACCATCACTGTTTTGCGCAAACCGGAAGCCGCCCAATTCCCTGTGCCGGTGGATTATGTGGGCTTTGATATTGAGGATAAATTTGTAGTAGGCTATGGGCTGGATTACGACGGCTTGGGGCGGAATGTGGCCGGGATCTGGCAGCTTTTGAAATGAATGTCCAAAGGAATATCCAATGTCCAACAAGGAATATCCAATGTCCAGGTAAGCGTTGCGCTTAGTCACTCATGTTGATCGTATTACATTGAATTACAACTAATTACAAGCAATGGACCTACCTGGACATTGGAAATTCCTTGTTGGATATTGGACATTCTTCAGGGTTTTTTCGGTTCCAAATACATCAAAGTTTCAAATAACGGCGTTTCCACCACGGCTTCAATGTCGATATTGACGGTGATGTCGTCCACCCAGTTGTCGCTTTTGAGGGCAAAGAAAAAAGTGCCTTCCAGGGGTGCGTACCGGCGTTGGGCATCCACACTGATGCCCGATTGGTTCATAAATGCGGTGTAGTCTTCCCCCTTGGAGAAGTGCTGCCAGTTGTCCCAGTCCACGATGGCATAGTCCACATCTTCACCGGCTTTGGAAGTGCTGAGGTCAATGGCCATACCGAGTGCAAATGCTGCCAGGGCGGTCTGAGGCTGAACGCCAAGGATCTTAGCGGCGCCGCCCTGAAAAGCCTGTTTGAGTTTTTGAGCGTCCTGCTGCCTTGCTTCCTGCATGGCTTGTCCGACGGCAATTCGATAGGCCCATTGACGGGTATTGGGCGGTAGTGTGAACTGGTAGGCGTTTACCGGTTTTTTCAGGTAAAATTTGCTGGCGCTCACCGTTGCCTGACCACCGAGGGAGACCATTTCGGTCTTTTTGCCCGTTTGCATGCTCTTTTTCCCGATCCGGAAGGCAGGGTTTGTCTGCACATCCCAGTTGACCTGTGTATCAAATCGGGTAGTTTCACTATTGCCTGCACTGCGTTGTATGATAAATCGAATGACCTTTTTATTCAGGCCGGTTTCATGAAAACGAAGCAGATAGACCCCTGTTTTGGGGATCAGGATGGTTTTGGTCAGTGCTGAATCCAGTTCGTAGGCCCGAAAAATAAGGTTGGATTCCGGATAAGGGGAGAACTCGATGGACCGGATCTTTTTGCCCACGAGCTCTTGAATCTGGAGCTGGATAGTATCCCCTTCGGCAAAAGCGTAGAAATGCTCACTGACACCTTCCAGTTTGAAGGTTTGATCGGCCACCTGTTGGGCAAACAACTGGCTGGAAAAAAATAAAATCGAAAGAAGGAGGGGGGGTCTCATACCTGGATAAAAGAATAGAAATCAACGCATAATGCGCGGACCGGGTTTGCCGAGATGACTATCGCCTTGCACATAAAGAGGGTCTTTACACTGGCCACCGGCTACTAAAACAGGCAAGGTAGCCTGTTCCGGGGCGCGACCAAATTGAATCCTCATTTTGGCAAAGTCGAACGCAAAAGGTACATCATTCCCGCTGGCAATAGCTTCATAAAATGCGACCGCAAATTCTATAGCAACATCATCAAATACCCTTGCATTCATGCCAACGGCATATTTCACCTCCTGACCAATGGCCAGTGCACTTGGACCGGAATCGCAGGTGTTCAGAAAAACACATTCGATGCTTGGGAACTGCCGGAAAATAGTGGCCAGGAGATCTCCGCTGATCACCTTCGGCTGTCCGTCCTCATCTTCAAAAATAACCCCTGTGCCATACTCCGTGTGATCCACTACGGCATTGCCGGCAAAATGCACAAAACGAGGCTGAAAGTCCTGTGCTTCCAGCAGCATCCGCTGCAGATCGGTGGGGGTGACGTGCATTTTGGCCCGAAAATCAAAAGCATCCCGTTTGCCAAATTGGCTCAGTCCGGCGCTGACCACCTGTAATTCCCGATCCAACTCCAGTGCCAGATTTTCAAAAGGATTGGCCCCGAGGAAGAGCAGGACATTTTTGGGAGGGATATTGGCCGAACCACCCGCGATATTTGTACCGGGTGTTTTATCCATATCTTCGACAATGCTGAGCAAGCGGAAGATGAGGCCCTGGCGCGCAGTAGATTCCTCGCTAAAAGACAGCATCCCACGCAGGGCCGTCTTTTTGAGATGATCCCATTCGGCGGTGACCATTGTTATGGGCGTATCGAATTCGATCCACCCCTCGAGTGCATGCTGCTTGGCGAGGGCCAACGCCTCATCCAAACGCATCTGAGAGACCAGGTCGCTAACCAGTGATTTGAGTGTAGGCATGGTCGAATGGAAGGGCTAAAAAATGTGTCGTTCGGCGTGGTAACTGGAACGCACCAGCGGCCCGCTTTCCACATATTTCAGGCCTTTTGCCAAACCAACCTCGCGATATTCAGCAAAAGTGTCGGGATGTACAAATTCTGCCACCTCGAGGTGCATTTTGGTGGGTTGCAGGTATTGACCGAGGGTCAGGATATCGCAGCCATTGGCCACGAGTTCGTCCATGGACTGATAGATCTCTTCTTTGGTTTCGCCCAGGCCGACCATGATGCCTGTTTTGGTACGTTTGCCATATTCCTTGATCCGACGGATCTGTTCGAGGCTGCGTTCCCATTTTGCCTGGGGGCGCACTTTGCGGTAAAGCCGGGGCACTGTTTCCATGTTGTGGCTCACCACTTCCTGTCCGGCGGAGATCATGCGCTCCAGGGCTTCCCAATTTGCTTTGGTATCCGGAATGAGGGTTTCGATGGTCGTTTCAGGGCTGCGTTCTTTCACCAGACGAACGGTCTCGTACCAGATCTCGGCGCCGCGGTCCTGCAGTTCATCGCGGTTGACGGAGGTGATGACCGCGTGTTTGACCTTCATCAGCCAGATCGCTTCAGCGACGCGGCGGGGTTCATCGGTATCATATTCGTTGGGACGGCCGGTTTTGACCGCACAAAAAGAACAAGAGCGGGTACAGACATTACCCAGGATCATAAAAGTGGCAGTACCTGCGCCCCAACATTCACCCATGTTCGGGCAGGAGCCGCTCTGACAAATGGTGTGGAGCTTATATTCGTCCACAATGCTGCGCACATTGCGATAGTTCTCGCCCATGGGCAAGCGGACCTTGAGCCAATCGGGGCGTTTAGGTCTGGAATCTGTTGCAGTATTGGGGGATTCTATGATTGGAAGTTCGAGCATGTATCTTATTTCCTGTTACCAAACTGCAAATTTACAAAGAAGTTGAAGAACACCTGTTGGTTCTGTTCAGCTCCGACGAAAATAGGTGCTTTTTTGGCAAAAACATCGATCGTCAGGCCTATTTCCATGGCTTTCACCACTTCGTCAAATGCACCCCAGTCCATGTGGTAAGCGATGGTAGCGGTAGCTCCGGGAAGGATGGATATCTCACTCAGACCCCTGGAAAAAGCCGCAGCGCCCAGGATCCTGGAGTTGTCGAGGAATATAGAATCGTTTTTGCTGGAATA
>CANJPT010000132.1 GCA_947476195.1 Lewinellaceae bacterium
GTCATTGAGGTCATTAGTCATTGGGGTCATTGCCTCATGTTTAATAATGACTCCAATGACTAATGACTCCAATGACTAATGACTCCAATGACTCCAATGACTAATGCCCCCAATGACTAATGCCCCCAATGACTAATGCCTCCAATGACTAATGCCGCCAATGACTAATGCCCCCAATGACTAATGCCCCCAATGACTAATGACTCCAATGACTAATGCCCCCAATGACTAATGCCCCCAATGACTAATGCCCCAACCACCTCACAACTCATAATTAGGTTCCAGACGACTTGCGTCCTCCGCATAATACTTATTGATGTATTGCACGGCCTCTTCCGGGTCGTCGGTTACAAGAAATAGATCAAGGTCTTCAACATGAATATTCTGGTGCCGCTCCAGCATGACTTCTACGATCCAGTTTTTTAGTCCACCCCAAAACTCTACGCCCATCAGTACGATTGGCATGGGGGTGATCTTATTGGTTTGTACCAGGGTGAGCACCTCAAAGAGTTCGTCTAAAGTGCCAAACCCGCCAGGCATCACCACAAATGCCTGCGCGTATTTTACAAACATGACTTTCCTCACAAAGAAGTAACGGTATTTAAGGTTATGTTGGGCTGCAATGAAAGGGTTGTGGTGTTGCTCAAAGGGCAGGTTGATGTTGAGGCCAATAGAAGTCCCTCCCTTCATCCAAGCACCTTTATTACCTGCCTCCATGATACCCGGGCCGCCGCCGGTGATGACTCCGTAGCCTTCTTCAACCAGGCGAGAAGCCACTTTGACCGCTAATTCATAGTAGGCCGTACCAGGCTTGGTACGCGCAGATCCAAAGATGGAAACGCAGGGGCCTACTGTGTTGAGGACTTCAAAGCCATCTACAAACTCGGCCATCACCTTGAACATCGTCCAGGCATTTTCGCCGCGTTTTTTGGTCCATTCTTTTTGTTTTCGACCGGTTCCGTTTTTGAGATCCTGAGCGTCTTTTTCCATAATTAAAATGTGGTCAATGTGTTAAATGTGGTCAATGGGGCGTCAGCGCTAAATACCATGGGAATGTGCCCGATTGGAAATCGCTGATCATGTAATCGGATATCGCAAATCAATCCGGCTCATCCAATACCTCCACGCTCCAAGCCTCCGCTTTCTCAGCAAAAAGAGCTTTGGTTTTGGTCCAGGTATCTGCAAAAAGTGCAGAAGCTCTATACGCTTCTAAAGCAGAATCATCGTCCCAGATACTGAGGGTAAAAAGCACATTTGGACGGGTTTTATTCCGCAATAATTCCATGTGCTGACAACCTTCAAAGGCACGGATTCGTGCTTTGCTTTGTTCAAAAACTTCCGCAATAAAGGTCTGTATAGCCTCTTCCCGGAAGGTCATTTTTACGATGCGCTTAATCATTGTTGTGCATAACGTCTTTTTCGCAACCAATTGAATAACCAACCGAAAGCAGCAAGGAACAAAAGTGGAATAGCGAGATTAAGTCCCCGCCAAAAGTTTTGCTCAGCTTTAGCCCGCACCGAGTCAAGCAATCGAAGTTTGACTTCTTTGGAACGGGCTTCGATGACCCCATTGGGCTCGATAAGGTATTCTATAGCATTGATAATGAAATCTTTGTTGGCATAGGTCGACTTTTCAAAACGGTTGAACCCAAGGGGTAGGGTTTGCTTGCTTGCTGCGTCGCGTACAAAATTGGCCGCCACATCACCGTCGCTGACTACAAGCATCCGGGTAGGCACGCTGACCGATTTGAAGTCCATACCGAGTTGCTTCATACCACTCAGCAGATCTTCAGAAACGCGATTCTCAAATGCAGAAGGGAAGCTACCTTCAAGCAATACGGCAAGGTTTTGTGGGCCTTTGCTAAACTTGGTTGGATCAGGGTCGTACTTAAGGATCTCAAAGTTCAGCTCTACCGGGTTGAACTGCATTCGGCTGTACTGGCTACTGCGTAACAAAACAGTTTTTTGAATGGGTGTTTTGGTGCGCAGGGTGTCCATACTGGACGCAAAATTGAACTCCACCCGATCGAGGTTTTTTACGATAGGATGCTTACTTTCAGGTTGTGCGGCGATATGGTAATACCAGTCAAAAAGTTGGTACTGGGGCTGATTCCCAACTTGTCCGATCTGAAGCGGTATTTTAGTGCATTGTAGATCAAGGATCACATCGGAATTGATACGCACCCCGTATTTGAACAGCATATCCTCCAGTTTCAAATTGTAAGGCGTGGAAATAAATTTTCCGCCCTGGTTCAAGCTATCAAGGCTGGCATCCATCTGGTCCAATAACCAGAGTATTTTTCCCCCATTCATGGTGTATTGATCCAACTTGAACTTGTCTTTTTCTGAAAAAGCACCACGTGGTTTTGCCACCACGAGTAAGGCGCATTCGTTGGCTTTCAATTGCACCACTGAATCGAGTGAAACCCGGTCGGTATCGTAAAACTGCTGAAGGCCGCGTTCCAAATCGGTTGTTTGTAGCTCATTCAGTTCGCCATGATCGCGGGTGAATAGAATAACAGGTCGCTTTGGGGTTTTTAGTTTTTTGATGACGTTGGCAAATTTATACTCCAGCAAAGTCACCGAATTATTGATCACCTCATCTGGTGAAAGAGAGGGCGAGTTATTTTCCAAAAGCTTCACCGTCATTTGGCGGCCGCCGTAATGGAAGATCGCCACCGGATAAATAAGCTGCTGAGAGCTCTCCCCTACGTCGGCCACCCGAAGGTTGAACGGCATGATGCCATCGTCGGCAAGGGCTTTTCGGCGCTCATTCACCTCCTCCACACTGCCCAGGGAGGGGTTTTCAAATTGATAATCGACGTACCCGCTCTCCGAACGGAAGTCGTCGAGCATTTCTTTGGTGGCTGTCTGGAGTCGTTTGAACCCTGCCGGAAATTCGCCATCCAGCAGCACACGCACATAGACGCGATCTTTTAGGTCCTTTAAAAGCGTTTTAGTGGGCTTTGTAAGGGTAAAGCGTTTTTCTTCCGTAAGGTCGAGGTGGCCGTAAAAGGAGTTGGCTACGATGTTGGCAAATACCAGGATTCCTGCGAACAGGCCAAACTGGAGTAGTGCTTGCGTACGTCTGGAACGGGACATATTGTGGTGTGTCGGCTTTTTACCGCAGCGCAAAAGTACGGCACTCTTTATACTCTGTCGAGTACCAGTTACTTTCATCAGCATGTATTACAAAATTTACGACCTTTCGAATGCAATAACGCCAGATTAGGGTAGTTTAGGAACGATTGAATAATCAAAATAACTTCCATTGCTACAGATGTATCAAAAAAAAGTACGGCTGCAAAACGCCAAACGGCTTGATTTTGAATGGAATGCCAATTCAGCGGCGCCAAGACAAAGGCTATTCAGTGGCCTTAATGCACCGCTTGACAGCGACTTGTAAGCATGACCACGCACTCCCTCCTATACAGATCATTGCCGGCGCTTTTCTTTTTGTGCCTTGTGCTATTGTCCTGTCTGTTGGATTTTAATGGGCTGTATGGCCAGGACGCTCACGAGTATTTGCGCCAGAGCCTTGCTGTTTTTGATAGGTGGCAGGGTCTGCCCATTCCTCCGCCGACCATTGGCGATTCTGCATTCGCCGGGTACTTCCCGCTCCTTGGAGCCTTGCTGAGATTTATCCTTGGAGATGCTTTGCTGGCTTTACAAATGGTATCCTGGTTGGCTGCAGCACTAGGGCTATGGGTCTTCGAGCGGTTGCTGTCTGTACTTGCGCCTGGGGCGCGGGTGGATAGCCGATGGTTATTTGCATTGCTGGGTTTAGGGCTTTCCCCTGTGTTTTTCAGGGCGGGGCTGTGCAGCATGAGTGATGGACCGGGTTTGGCGCTTGCCTTGGCAACCTTTTTCTTTGGCCTAAGAACTTTTGAGAACCGCCGGATCTCTGATGTGCTTTGGGCAGCGGTATTTGGAGCACTGGCTATCAGTACACGGTATGCACTGGCCGCTTTGCTGTTGCCCTTGGCAATTGCGCTTGCCGGTTATTTAGTTTTCATAAAAAAATGGTTTGGGTTATTGGCCTCGATTGGGGTGTTTGGGGTGGCTTTGCTGCCGCATTTCTGGCACACGGCTGGTGTAGCCGAAAATCTGTTCGGACATTCAAGCCATGGACTATGGTCTGTATCCAATTTTTTCAAAAATACTTTTGTGAGCAGTAGTGGTGTTTCATTACAATATCTGTTGCCCAATATTCTATTCTTATTTTCCCCAATCGCACATCCGGCATTTTGTATCGTGTTACCCGGAATGTTTTTCCTTTTTAAAAAAACCGATCTCTTACTTCCCGCCAAAAAGATTCTGTTGGCCTGTATCGGAATTTACCTGATTTTGCTGGGTGGAATACCACAACAGAATTTGCGTCAACTGCTCCCGGCTTATGCGCTGCTATTATTGCTGCTTTTCCCAGCCTGGGATCGCTTCTACTGCTATGGGTTTATTTTTTTTCGCCGACTGACCAGTTGGCTATTGGCAGGAGCCTTTGTGTTGCAGCTATTATGCCTTGCCAATTATCTCATGCCTATACTTTCCCGGAGTCGTCTGGAAAGGGCCGTTGGTGTCCGGTTAAAAACAGTAATGCCAACTAATGCAACGTTGTATGCCTTCGACCTCGACGTGGCAATGCGTAGCTATCTTCCGGAGGTTCAGCTCAGGAGTCTTTGGGATCGCCATTACGCTGAATTCCCCGCTGGCAGCTTTGTACTTTTCAATGAAGCCTTGCGCCCGCAATGGCAAGATCAGAATCCAATCCTTAATTGGGATGATCTGAAAGCAAACTATTCCCTTGAATTAAAAGCAGAAATGCCAGAAGGCTGGAGCCTTTGGGAAATCATGTAAATTTTTGTAATTAATCTTGCAGATTGCTGTGAGTTTTCTACCCTTTAAGGTATAAATCTGCTTCTTTTTTAAAGTTTTTCTGTCTTTAGCACCGCTTCCAATCATTTTGGCAAGCAATTTGGCATAGAGGTAGGATCAGGTAAACTGTTTTAATCCAGCCAGCACAAAAACACAGTCTAAAGTCCAAAACTGACCTTCATTATGAAAAACTCAAAATTTATCCTGGCGCTACTCTTTGCACTTGCAAACTTCTTTACCCTGGATGCTCAGGATAATAAACCTACATTTCAGGAATTTCTGGCTCAGTTTCCAAAGGCTTCGCTTCCTTACACTTTCAATGTAGAAGAATTAAAAGGCCAACTCGAAACCCGTTCTGCAGCCAAAGCCGCTCGTCTTAATTGGGAGTTTTACCAGTATCTTCCTGAGTTGGAGCGCAGTGCATCTTACAGCAACATGCCGGTATGTCCAGAGCCAGTAGCTGCTTTTGAAACAAAAGATTACACGGCAGTCCTTTACAATATTGCTCGCGGTTTCAGCCTTGGCACCAAGACCTATAGCATAAGTGTTTTCAACAAGCAATGTGAATACCTAGGTACACACTTCGTAGCCGGCGTAAATCCTGAAACGCTTACCGTTGCTACCATCAGTGAAACACTGACCGCAAAAGTGAACGAATACAAAGTGACCTGGAAAAACAACTACCGCAAAAATGGCCAGATCAACAACAAAGTTACTGGTCTTACTTTGGTTGAGACGGCTACAGTTGAACTGATCTCGGCCGGCAATCCGGACCAGATGGATTGGGCGAGCAACGACTTTAATTCTGGCGGAGACATCGTAAAAAACAAATAAAGTTATTCAGCACCAGTGATATACGAATCCTGTTAGGCAACATGCCTAACAGGATTCGTTGTTTTGGTCAGTTACGGCTGCATTTATTGCGATCTGACAGGCTTTAATAAGCAGTGAAGGCAGCGAATGCTTCAGCCTTGTTATCTTTGAACCAAACTTTGCTATGCTATGAAAAAACTTGCTGTGCTCACCATCCTTTGTTGCCTTACGCTGACAGGCTTTGCTCAACGAGGTTTTGGTAAACTTGTGGGAGGTCTTGAATTTGGCTTTGATGTGCGCCAAATGACGGATGGTATCATACCCAGGTTTATTCCAAGTTTTCAAATGGAAGTGCCGATCAATTCGCTTGCCTTGGGTGCGGGTATCGGGCGAAAATATTACCAGTCGTACGAGTACCCCGTTTTTACAGGACAAGTGATTCAGAAAGAAGAAAATGGTGTCATTGTAACCCGGTACAAATCAAATATCCGAAATTTTGATCCGGCGTATTGGACCGTACCTATTAAGGCAGAAGTTAGAGTACACCGCTGCCAGTGTATCTATTTACAGGCGGGAGTCAACATTGACATTTTAGATGCCAGTACTCCGGATCGCTTGGTATTCAGCGGAGCCGAATTAGAGTTCCAATCTTTTGATGAATTCCGTCACGATCAACTTTTCAAAAAGACTACCAAGAGTTTTAACTTTGGGATCGGATTCAATTTGTTTCGTAGCGGAGGTTTTAGGCTGATTGCCCGTCCATCGATCGTTTGGAGTGAAAATCCGGAGATCTATACAGAGGCGCCTAATTATATTCCTACCCTTCGGATGAATTTTGGAGCACAGTTTGCAATCATCCGGTGAGCTTTTTACCCCCTTAGTTCACAGCGTTTGAGTCGGTTTTCTTGATAATTATTTGATTGCTAAGGCCCTAAGTGCTTAAAATATTCCTTGTTCCCGGCATACACCAAAAAGACCGCGGGCAATTTATCCAGGGTCTTTTTGCCCGATTTATTCCAGTCTTTTACCGATAGGGTCCGGATAAATTCCGCCTCTCCGGTCAGGTCCTGCGCTACCCCAAAAAGCGTGGAGGGCTGTAAGGATTCGAGTGCAACTTCCAGTACCATTTGAGCGCGATAGGGTGTTTCAATAAAAATCTGAGTTTGATCCGCCTGCCGGGATAGATTTTCCAGCCGGCGAAGCTCCTTCGCAAGTTCAGGGCGTTTGGGCGGAAGATAACCATTGAAAGCAAACCGTTGACCGTTCATGCCCGAAGCCATCAGGGCCAGTAGCAAAGATGATGGACCCACCAGTGGTACTACTTTCACCCCTTCCCGGTGCGCAAGGGCAACGATGGCCGCGCCTGGATCTGCCACACCTGGACAGCCGGCTTCAGAAAGAAGGCCAACATCTTTGCCCGATCTCAAGGCTTCCTGGAAAACTTGTTCGGCTTCTTCAAGGTTCTGATTGTCGGGTAATTCCACAAAGATCATCTCCTGGATGGGCCGTGTCGGATTCAGGCTTTTGACAAAATGTCGGGCTGTTTTAGCGCGCTCTACAATGAAAATTTCAAGGTTTCGCGTGATTTCCTGTGCATAAGGCGGCACGGTGTGCAGCGCATTTTCTGCGATTGGACAGGGGATCAGGTAGAGTGTGGACATGATGGTTAAGTTTTGACAGGATAAACAAAATAAACAGGATTATTAACCTTCTCCATCCTGTTTATCCTGTCAAAAAAATTGTGCTTAAAAACAGTCTTTTATAAATCCGCTTAATCCTCGCTTTTTCGATTGCGCATGTAAAGCCAAAGCGCACCAAAAGCAATGACCAAAAATATGGGCAGCAGATTGATGTTGCTGAGTACACTACGCCCCGCTGTTAATTCAATCTGGTTAAGCGCTTCTTTGGGCAATGCATTTAAAAACTTTTGAAGCGCCTCTCCGCTCATCGTACTCACTTCCTGGTAGCCCATGCTCAACGCTTGTGCTTTCTTCTCCATATCAAGCTTGGGCCCGATATAGAAAGTCTGGTATGCCCAGTTGCCCAACATACCGACACCGCCCATCAGAGAAAGCCCTAATGCGCCGCTTTTTGGAATGTTTTCGCTCACAAAGCCCAGCATAGTCGGCCAAAAAAAGCACACTCCGAGCGCAAAGACGACGGCTGCCGCATAGAGCGACGGCCCTTCCATGGTATGCAGCATATATACGCCAATCACGGAAAAAATAGCCGAGCCCAACAAGATACCTGAAGGGTTGAGGCGATGGATCAATGGCCCCCCAAAAAAGCGTCCCAGCGCCATCAGCCCGTTAACCAAAGCCAAGATGAGCAAAGCGTTGGCGCCTGCACTACCCAAAAGTTTGTCCATCCATTGGTTGGTGCTAAGTTCTGTGTTGGCGGTAAAAAACATACAAACGGCCATAAAAAGAAACAAGGGCACCGTCACCGCTTTAAACATTTCAGCCGTAGAAACCCCGGTAGTGACCCGTTCGGTGGGCGGAAATACTTGCCCCCAAAACAACCGTCCATAAAAAAGCGTAGGAATCAGAATAGTACCCACTTGCAATTGGCGCATCAGCGCAATCTTTTCCGGAATCAGGTTGCCAGAGGTATCTACGAACTGGGTTTTAATGGCCGTCGCGATCAAAGCGCCTATCACAATGCCCCCTGGAAACCACACATGGAATCGGTTAAGCATCACGGTTTTGTTTTTAGGATACATAGAAGCCACCAGCGGATTGCATACTGCTTCCACCATGCCGTTGGCAAATCCTACAAAGAAGGTAGAGATAAAGAGCGTCCAAAAACCTCCTGCAAAAATGGTGAGTATCAGGCCCAGTAAATGCGCGCCAAAAGCGACCCACATC
Source organism: Lewinellaceae bacterium (assembly GCA_947476195.1). Classification (GTDB taxonomy): domain Bacteria; phylum Bacteroidota; class Bacteroidia; order Chitinophagales; family Saprospiraceae; genus M3007. The sequence goes on from CANJPT010000132.1 coordinate 8,553, forward strand.
AACCGTTTCATGCCAACTTGATCCACAAAAAAACCACCGATGGTGGTGGCTACCGGGAAACCAAAAAAGGCCATGCCTGCTATCCAGGCAAGCTCCTCTTCAGAAAGGTTGAATTCTTTTCCTAGGGGCCCAAGCATCCCGGCACGAATGGCGAAAGTCATCGAAGTGACGGTTAGGGCGACACAAGAGGCCGTGAAAAGCCTCGAAGGGTTGATGTTGCTCATACTACAGAAGTGTTTTTCGTATTGAAATGATGGCCAAAAGTATAAAAGCCCGAATGCTTTCAAAGCTATTCGGGCTTTTTTTAGTGAGGTTACCTGAAAGTCTCACTTCAAGTGAGACTTTCAGTTTAACCCTCGTCTGAATTTCAAGGTAAATCAAGGACGATTTTGAGGTTATCGTCCAGTTGACCGTGAAGGGCTGCAGGCAGTGAGCCCGTTTTTTGCAGCAGGCGGCGGTTGTCAATAGCCCTCAACTGGTCAAGCATAATGTCGGAGTCCTGCGTCAAACCGGCCGTTCCGGCAGGCAAGTGGATACGGAGCACGGTTGCTCCGGGGCGCGTTTTAGTGGTTAAGGGGCAGATGATGGTGGATGGGTGGTGGCTGTTGAGAAAATTTGTCTGAACAATGACAACCGGTCGGGTCTTGCCAGGTTCGGTGCCCATTTGCGAATTAAGATCAGCCACCCATATTTCGTATTTTTTCATTGGTAGGATCAATTTTCATCTTCTAATGCCTCTATTTCAGCCAAAACCTCGAGCGAGGTATCGGCTACCAGGGAAGACTCGTAACGGAGTTGGGTGGCAATCAACATACGTTTTTGGTAACGGTTATAAAATGCGATTGCTTCATTCAGATAGGCATTGCGGTTTTTTTTCAGTTGTGGCAGCAGTTTCTCTGTCTCTGAAAAAATATCGTCTTTTAATTTTAGAGAAATATTTGTCATAGCTGGTAATACTTTTAGAAACACCAAAAGTATTACTAAATTTTTTAAAAAATCGGATCTGGTATGAAAATAGTTTCTGAATGAAAATCAAGTCGTCGCCTTGAATAGTTCTACTTTTGGTCATATTTATGGAATTTGTTGGCTAAAGCGAAGCGCACTCAAATATACATATTGTTTTTTAAAACAAACAATATGTGTTTTTTTAAATTCAACAGTAGCACCTTAGCTTCCCAATCACAAGAAACGGTACTTTAACCATTCGCCACTGCCTACATGAAAAACCTCTTATGAGACACCCTCCAAAGTAAGACCCTCCAAAATCTCCTTCACCAAGCCCGGTCCCTCATAAATCAACCCTGTATAAACCTGTACCAAATCTGCTCCGGCATCCAGTTTTTCCCGGGCGGTAGCAGCAGAATCGATGCCTCCCACGCCTATGATGACCACGTCTTTGCCCAGTTTTTGCCGAAGGTAACGAATCACTTCAGTGGCTCGAGCGCAAACCGGCACGCCACTCAATCCACCCATGCCCATCGCTTCAACCTCGCTTGCGGGTGTTTTCAGGTCGGCACGGGAGATCGTCGTGTTGGTCGCAATTACCCCTGCCAGATTTGTGGTACGTATGATGTCCGCAATATCATCCAACTGGCTGTCTGTAAGGTCGGGAGCAATTTTCAGGAGGATAGGTTTAGGGGAACTTTGCGCCCGGTTTTTGTCCTGAAGCAAATTCAGGAGCCGGGTAAGGGGCTCTTTTTCCTGCAATTCACGCAAACCAGGGGTATTGGGTGAGCTAACATTCACCACAAAATAGTCTACCCAGGGGAACAGTTTTTCAAAGGTGATGAGGTAGTCATTGGCCGCGTCTTCATTGGGGGTAAGTTTGTTTTTGCCGATGTTACCGCCGATGATGAGGCCATTGGGTACGCCTTTTTGGCGCAGCGCTTTCAGGCGATCTGCAAGGGCATCCAGGCCTTCGTTGTTGAATCCCATGCGGTTGATTAGTGCCTTGTCTTTTGGTAGACGGAACAGCCGTGGCCGTGGATTTCCTGTCTGCGCGACCGGGGTTACCGTACCCATTTCGACGAAGCCAAAACCCAGACAAGCCAGGCCGGGAATGTGTTTTCCATCCTTGTCAAAACCGGCTGCAAGGCCTACCACATTCGGGAAGCTTAAGCCCATCACCTGTTTTTCCAGACGCTTGTCAGGAAGACAAAACATGAATCGCATAAGCCAACGCGTGGGCGGAAATGCTGCCGCAAAGTCAAGCAGCTGGAAGGTAATACGGTGTGCAGCTTCCGGAGAAAGCGCAAAGAGCAGTGGTTTTAAAATAGAATACATAAGGTGCAAAAGTCCGAAAAACTACGCAGAATGCAGACTTTGGGATTTTTTGACTTTTGACATTGGACTTGCCCTACCCAACTCCCTAAGCTGACGACATTAAAGTCCAAGTCTTCCAATGGCCCCAATAACAAATGCCCCCAATGCCCCCAATTTCAACAAGCCTCGCCAAATTTTTGACCTTGATCAGTGCTTAGTAGCGGGTTAAAAAATATTTTTACACAGAAAAAAGCCCGATAGGGAATAATAATTCTGTAAAACCCTGAATTATTTTCATTAATTTACTTTTAATTCTCACAAAGCTAAATACCTTTGTCTCGTCATTCACAAGGTTTTCACCGTAGTCAACTTCCCACTTTTATGGCTGTAAAGTACCCTGTTAAAGTCACCCAGACATCCAAGTCAAAACTTCCTGCTGTTGACTTCAACAACCTGCCTTTTGGTAAGGTGATCTCTGACCACATGTTCGTTGCTGATTTTGACGGCGAAAAGTGGACCGACTTTCGGATCGAGCCTTTTGGTTTACTCGACATTTCTCCTGCGAATCTCGCACTGCACTACGGCCAAAGTATTTTTGAGGGCATGAAAGCCACCAAAATGCACGGCGAACCTGTTTTGTTCCGTCCTGAAATGCACGCCCGCCGTTTCAACGTATCGGCTGAGCGCATGTGTATGCCTTCTATTCCGGAAGACCTTTTTATCCAAGCTTTGAAGATGTTGGTGGACCTTGACCGGGACTGGATTCCGGCCATGGAAGATCACGCCCTGTATATACGCCCATTAATGTTCGCCACCGATGAATACTTCGGTGTGCACACCTCTGAAAAGTACCGCTTTATTGTCTTCACAGGCCCTGTAGGCCCCTATTACCCAAAACCCATTAAACTGTGGGTCGAGGAAGTCTTTACCCGCGCAGCCCAGGGCGGTGCAGGTGAAGCCAAATGCGCCGGTAACTACGGCGCATCCCTCCTCCCGGCTCAGCGCGCCAAAGCAGCTGGTTA